>JAJRUI010000061.1 GCA_024277875.1 Deferrisomatales bacterium | reverse complement strand
GTGCGTGAGTGCAGCACCCGACGCACGCTGCCCCCGGCACTCAGCCCGAGTGCCTCATGAACGCTGGAAAATCAAACGGCTGCAACGTGTTTCGGCTCACCGGCAGAGCGGATATCGGCTGAGCGCCGGGGTCAGCGACTGTCGGAGCCACGCCCGGCGCTCCACCAAGCCCCTTGCCCCTCTGGTCAGGGATCGATAGCGTCAATTTATCCGCCGGGTTGATAGTAGCCCGTGGCGGCGGAACCACCAACCATGCGCGTGTTGCTCCACACCTGTTGCGGGCCGTGTTCGATCGTGCCCCTGCGCGGTCTCCGGGAGGAGGGGATCGAGGCGGCCGGGGTGTACGCGAACCCCAACATCCACCCGTACACCGAGTGGGCCCGCCGCTGGGAGACCCTCGAGGCGTGGGCGGGTTCCGAGGGGATGCGCCTGCTGCCCCCGGCGGAATACGACCCCCGGTCGTGGTTCCAGGCGGTGACGTTTCGGGAGGGGGAGCGGTGCCGGGTCTGCACCCACCTGCGGCTGCGGCACGCGGCCGTGGTGGCCCGCAGGGGCCGGTTCGACGGGTTTTCCAGCACCCTGTTGTACAGCCGGTACCAGAACCACGACGAGATCCGGCAGGTCGCCCAGGCCGTGGCGTCCGAGGTCGGGATCCGGTTCCTGTACCGGGACTGGCGCGACGGGTGGTCTGACGGGGTGAGGCTCAGCCGGGAACTGGGGATGTACCGGCAGGGGTACTGCGGTTGCCTGTACAGCGAGCAGGAGCGGTACGCGCCCAAACGGAAAGGGGGCCAGCGGTGAGCGGTCTGGGCAAGGTGCTGGTCGTGTCGGGGCTGGTGCTCGTGGTGTTGGGGCTGGTGGTGTGGTTCGGCGGACGGGTGCTCCCCCTGGGGCGCCTGCCGGGCGACATCGTGGTCGAGCGCCCGGGGCTGACGTTCTACTTCCCCCTGGGCACCTCGCTCCTGCTGTCGGCGGTGCTGTCCGCGGTCCTGTGGTGGCTGAACCGGTGAGCGGGCCGGTCCAGCCCGAGCTGTTTCGGCCGGAGGCGTCCGAGGCGGACCGGCCCGGCGTGGTCCGGCACCGGGTGCGGGTGGTGCCGGCGGGAGAGGACGGATACGTGCTGGTGGACGTCGGCGGCCACCGGCTGTTCGGCGGCGTCCGGTTTCCCAGCCCCGACGCGGCTGCGTCCCACCTCGCTCGGGCCAACCGGGCGAGCCGGTGGGTGCGGTGGCAGCTGGTGCGGCCGCGGCGCCGGCGCCGGGTGCCCGGCCCCGGTCGCCAGCTCGACCTGTTCCCGGATCTAGCAGGATGAGGAAAACCCCCGTCCGTGGGTTTTTCCACAACGGCCTCTCGGGGGTGCCCCCGTGACTCGCCCCATCCATGGGGCGCGTAGCAGGTTGCTTTTTCCGCAACCTGCCAGGGGGGTGAGCCGCCGGCACGGGCCGCAACCCACCCGGTGCCACGGCCGCCCCACACCGGCGTAGGTCTGCCGTCGTGCGCGATCTTGCCCGGCGTTGGTCGCGGGCTCCTCTTCGCGTTCCTCCCCCCATCCCTGCAAGCGCGACCCCGGCCGGAGGAGGCCGGTGGTCAGGTCTTGAACCGACCCGTGATCCGGCGCAGTTCGAACGCCCGGCCGGACAGCTGGTCCACCGTGTTCGAGATCTCCTCCACGGCAGCCGTGCCCGAGGCCACGGCCCGGGCGATCTCGTCCATGTTGGTGGCCATCTCCCGGATCGTGGCGGCCAACTGCTCGGTGGCCGCTGCGATCTGTTGGGTCTGGGCGCTCGCGTCGGACACCTGGACCTCGATGTCCTGCACCGCCTTGCCGGCCTCCTGCCCCCTGCTGCGCCCTTCGACGACTGCCTCCAACCCGGTCTCCATCGCGCCCACGGCCTGGTGCCCCCGGCTCTGGATCGACGCGACCGTCTGGCCGATCTCCTGGGTGGCCTTGACGGTCTTTTCGGCGAGCTTCCGGACCTCGTCGGCCACCACGGCGAACCCCCGGCCGTGTTCCCCGGCCCGGGCCGCCTCGATGGCCGCGTTCAGGGCCAGCAGGTTCGTCTGGTCGGCAATGTCCTCGATCACCTGGACCACGGTGCCGATCCGTTCGGCCTCCTCGCCCAGCGCCTGCACGGTGGCCGACGCTGCCTCCACCTCGTCCGCGATCCGCTGGACCGAGGTCACGGTCCGGCCGATCACCGCGCCTCCTTCGGTGGCCGTGCGGCGGGCGGTGTCGGCCGCGTCGGTCACCAGGCCGGTGTTGCGGACCACGTCCTGGACCGTGGCGCTCATCTGCTCGGCGCCCGTGGCCACCGACGATGCCTGGGCCGACATCTGTTCGTTTCCGCTCGCGATCTGGGTGGTCGCCGCGGCCAGCTGTTCAGCCGTGGCTGCCACCTCCTGGCTGGCCACGTCGGCTTGGCGCACCAGGTGGCGCACCCGGTCCACGAACTGGTTGAACCAGTGGGCCAGCCGGTCGAACTCGTCCGTTTCCCGCGCCCGGGTCCGCTCGTAGACCGGGCACGAAACGCAGTCGCTCACCTCGCCGGACCGGAGTTGGTGGCACTGGGGCTCGTCCGAACCGAGACAAAGGGTTCCCACGTGACTCCAGCACGGGTCGGCGATCCCGAAAGACGGGCAGTCGTCGTGGGTGCACCCGAATACGTCCGAACACACCTCGATCTGCTGGGGCAGCCGCCGGGTGAGATCGCCGTCGCCGGTCGCCATGTCTTTGAGCAGGTTCACGGTTCGGTGGAGCCTGCGGGTGGTGGTGCTCCCCACCCACCAGAGGACGGCCAGGAGCGACGCGGCCACCGCCGTGCACCCGGCGAGCACCGCTCCCTGGGCCGAACGGGTCGCCCGCCGGGCGGCCGCTCCGGCGGTTTCCACCGTGTCCCGGGCCGCATCCCGGGTCCGGACCACGGATTTCTCCAGGGCGCCCAGGGCGCGGTCGAGTTCGCGCTCGCGGTCCCGCGCTTCCAGCGTGAGGGCCGCCGCACGGTCGAACGTGTCCACGTAACGCTGCAGGACCGGACGCAGCCGCTCGGCCGTGGCCGCGTCCTGGAAGTTGATCGCCATCTCGAGGTTGCCGGCCCGGTCCCTCACCCGCGCGACCAGGGCGGGGTCGCCGGTGAGGAAGAAGTCCCGTTCCAGGCTGCGCACCTGGAGGAGAGCCAGTTGGAGGTCGGCGTTCTGGAGATCCTGTTCCATCTCGGCTGCGCCGGCGGCGAACGCTCCCCGCAGGCCGGTGGCCGCGTCCAGCCCCAGCTCTTTTCGCACGGACACCCACGCGTCCAGGGTGTCCAGGAACGACCCGTACTTCCGGGCCACGGCGCTCGCAGCATCCTGTAGACCGCCGGCTTCCCGAAGCGCCCGTACGGCTGCCACGGCCCGCCTCCCGTCCTGCCTGGCTGCAGCGGTCCGCCCGGCGAACCCGGCAGCCCCGTCCGGGGCCAGGGTGCGCGCCGCCCGCTCCAGGGCCAACGCCCGGGGGAGCATCCCGAGGATCCCGTCCACCGCTGCGGCGGTCGTCTGGGAGCGCGCCACCGCGTCGTCCAGGGACCGGAACGTGCGGATCGACACCACGCCCAGGGCCGAGAACCCGACCACGGACAGGGCCACGGCAAGGATGATCTTGTTGCGAAACGACAGACGCACACGCATGGTCGCAGGGCTCCTCGGAGAGGTGGAGGGTACGCTGGTCCCGGGGAACGCCCGGGGCTGCGGCTGTCTTTCGATCGACAGCTCGACGTGCGTTCTTGAGCCGTGGGGTGGCGGACCGGCCCCCGGGAGGCCCGTACCCTGTTCGGGACGGTCTGCGGACTTTAGCGCGGGCCGCGTGGTGCCGTTCAGTGAGGGGTGTCCGCCGCTGGCTCGGCGGCGTCTGCCCACCCACACCACCCGTAGCCCATGAGCAGTCTCGGCGCGTACAAGGTCTCGTCCAAGATCGGCGAGGGCGGCATGGCCACGGTGTACAAGGGAGTGCAGGTCTCCCTGGACCGGCCCGTGGCGATCAAGGTGCTGTCCCACGCCATGGCCACGGACGAGGAACTCCTGGAACGGTTCCAGCGCGAGTCCCGGATCATCGCGCGCCTGACCCATCCCAACATCATCCACGTGATCGATCGGGGGATCACCCGAGACGGCCGGCCGTACTTCGTGATGGAGTACGTGGACGGCACCGACCTGGCCCACCTGATCCGTTCGGGCGGTCTGGACCAGAACCGCAAGCTGGACGTGGTGCTCCAGGTGTGCAAGGCACTGGCCTACGCCCACAAAAACGGGGTGATCCACCGGGACATCAAGCCGGCCAACATCCTGATCGACCGGGACGGCAACGCCCGGGTCCTCGACTTCGGGATCGCCCAGTTCCTGGACGACACCCGGGACGGCACCGACCGCACCGAGACGGGCGCGGTGATGGGGACCTACGCGTACATGTCGCCGGAGCAGCGTTTGTCCGCCCACCAGGTGACCGCGGCCAGCGACCTGTACTCCCTGGGCGCCGTGATGTACGAGCTGTTTTCCGGCCGCCGGCCCGAGGGCCGGCTGCGCCCGTTGTCCGAGGTGGACCCGTGTCTGCCCCCGGGCCTGGACTAGATCGTGCTCCGATGCCTCGAGCCGGAGCCGGGGCGGCGGTTCGCTTCGGCAGACGAGGTGCGGGACCGGCTGCTCCAGCTCCTGCGGGGAGCTCACCTGGCCAGCGACCAGCGGGCCCGGGCCGACCGGGGGATGGCCCGCATCGAGGACAAGTTCGCCCTGCTGGACGTGATCAAGGAAGACCGCCACGGCGCGGTGTACCTGTACGAGGAACGTCTGGAGCACAAGCTGCTGGTGATCAAGAAGAAGCCGATCCGGTACTCGGGGTACACCGAGGCCCGGTTCCTCACCACGCTGCGCCACCCCCACGTGGTCAACGTGCTGGGAACCTCCCGGAACGAGCAGGCGTTCATCGTGGTGATGGAGTACCTGAGCGGGGGCAGCCTCCGGGACCGCCTGGCCCAGCCCCTGCCGTGGCCCAGGGCGGCCGAGGTGGGTCGCCAGATCGCCGAGGGCCTCGCGTTCGCCCACCGCAACCGGATCGTCCACGGCAACCTGCGGCCGAGCAACGTGCTGTTCACCGACGACGGAACGGTGAAGGTGGCGGACTTCGGCTTGGACGAGCACTACGGCCCCGACGACGTGGGGGGTAACTGGTACAGCGTCGCAGGAGAGCCCCGATCGGTCCGGGCCGACGTTTTCGCCCTGGGGACCCTCTTGTATCAGATGGTGACCGGCGCCCTTCCGGTGTGGCACGGCCGCGGCCTGGACGAGCAGGCGGCTTACCGGGGACTGCCCGCCGAACCCAGGGAGCTGATCGAGCGGATGCTGTCTCTGGACGCAGCCGGTCGGCCGGCCAGCCTGGATCCGGTGATCGCCACGCTGGAGCGGGCGGCCGGTCCGGCCGCCTCGGTGGACGATGCCCCCACCGAGGTGTGGACAGGCGAACCCGAAAGCGACGGGGCCGGGTCGGTGGCCGAACGGTCCCACCGCGGGGTGGCGAGGCCGGGAAGGGTGCTGTTCCTGCTGGTCCTGCTCGCCGCGGCCGCGGGGTACTATCTGCACCGCGCCGGCGAACTGGAGCCCCTTCTGGCTGCCGCCCGCCACGGGTTGGAGGCCGGCCGGGAGGCCCTGCAGGACCTGGTGGGCCGGTGACGGGGCCCGGGAGACGGATGGTGGACATCTGGCGCATCCACATCCAGGGACGGGAGGTGGCGACCTTCGGGATCCGGCCCGGCGACTCCCTGGTGCTTGGCCGGGGCACCGACGCGGACATCCGGCTGGACAACCCGGCCGTGTCCCGCAGGCACGCCCGGCTCCACAGGCTTGCCGACGGGTACGCCCTCGAAGACCTGGGCAGCCGCAACGGGACATTTGTCAACGACCGGCCCGTCGCGTGTTGGATGGAGGTGGGGCCGGGGGACCGGATACGCGTGGGCAAGTTCCTGCTGGAGCGGGTTCCGGGCGCGCCCCCCAGCCCGGAGGTCGACCAGGAACCCACCGTGCTCCTGCGCCCGTTCCGGCCGGCCGAGATCCCCAGGTCCCGTCTCACCGTGGAGGCCGGCCCGGCAGAGCCCGGACAACTGGTTCTCGACCCCCGCCGGGTTGCCCGGATCGGACGGGCCCCGTACTGCGACCTGCGGGTCCGGGGGTGGGGAGTGGCCGGCGTACACTGCCTGGTGGAGCGCCGGGACGGGGCGTGGGTGCTCGTGCCCCAGGTCCGGTGGCGGCGGGTCCGGGTGAACGGGAGGCTGGTTCGGGACGCCGTGTCCCTCCGATCCGGAGATGCGATCCGGGTGGCAGGCGCCACCCTGCGGTTCGCGTAGGGGGCGGTATGGACCCGTTCCGCAGCGCCGGCCAGCACGGGTCCCGGGGGTGGGACGTCCACGGGGAAACCCACCCGGGCCGGGTCCGTGCGCGCAACGAGGACGCGTTCGGGGTGTGGTCCGATCCGCCTTTGTGGGTGGTCGCCGACGGCATGGGTGGGCACCGGGGCGGTCCCACGGCGAGCCGCGTGACCGTGGAACGGGTGGCGGCCCAGTGGCTGGACGGAACCGGACCGGCCCCCGGCCGCCTGGCCGCTGGCGTGCGGTGTGCAGACCGGGCCGTTCGGGTGGAGGCCGGTGCGAACCCGGACCTGGCCGGGATGGGGTGTACCGTGGTCGCCGCCGCCCCCTGCGGGGACCACCTGCACGTGGTCCACCTGGGGGACGCCCGGTGCTACGTGCTCACCCGGCGCGGCCTGGCGAGGGTCACCCGGGACCACTCCCTGGTGGAGGAACTGGTCGCCAGCGGAACGCTGGCACCGGAAGAGGCCCTTACCCACCCCCGCCGCAACGTGGTGACCCGGGCCGTGGGCGCGGGGGCCGACGCCCGGCCGGAGGCGACCTGCCAGCCCCTGGACGGGGTCGAGGCCGTGCTGCTGTGCACCGACGGGTTGTGGGGAACGGTGCCCGAGGCCACGGTGGCGTCGCTGCTCCGCCGGACGACTGGAGCAGAGCGGGCGTGCCGCGCCCTGGTGGAACAGGCCAACGCGGCCGGCGGCCGGGACAACATCACCGTGGTGGTGGCCGTGCGTTCGGGCTGATCGTTCTACCGGGCCACCAGCCTGACCTTTAGCCGGGTGTTGCCCACCCGCACCACGTCCCCCTCGGTCAGGAACTCGGCCGACACCCGGCGGTCATTCACGAAGGTACCGTTGGTGCTCTCCAGATCCTTGAGGAGCACCCGGTCCAGCACCCGTTCGATCTCCACGTGGACCCGGCTGACCAGGGGATCGTCCACCCGGACGTCCGCGTCCCCCCGGCCCACCGTGAACCGGTCGGCCCGCACCGTGAGCTTGCGGACCGGACCGTCCAGGGTCTTCACCCCGCACACGAATTCGTAGGTGAACCGGGCGTCTCCGAACCGGGCCAGGTCGTTCACGTGGTGGTATACCGTGCCGTCCAGGTCGGGGTCGGCATCCGGCGGGGCAGGCGGCTGGCCGGGAGGCCGGTCGGCCAGGTGGTCCTGCACCACGGACGCGGTGCCGCACCGCTTGCACGTGTAGCGGACCCGGCGCTCCGGTAGCTTTCCGGGGGGCACGCGCAGGGCAGCCTGGCACGACGGGCACACGAAGTACATCTGGCTTCCTCCGGCGGGCTGTTCGGGCCGTTCCCCGCGGTCAGGGGGAAAACCACGGCGCAACCGCGGCCGAGAGGGCGCGTCGGAGCACGTCCTCGGCCGCCCGGCCGACCACCGGCCCGGCCCGGGCACTGGCCTCGTACATCACGGCTCCCGTATCGACGTCGAACACCCGGAGGGTGAGCTTCACCCGGGTTCGCACCCGGTTTTCCCCGGGCAGGGCCACGAGGGCGCCGGCCCGCGGCGCCAGCACCGCGGGCCGGGCAGAGGTCTCCACGTCAAACCCCTGGAGGCGGCCGGTGATCACGGCGCCGGCTCCGGCCTCTCGGGCCAGAGCGGCCGCCCTGGCCGGGGAGACCAGGGGGGCCGGGATGGGGGTGCCGCCCGCGTCTGGCGGCAGGGGGAGTACGGCCACCCTCAGCCCCCGGCGCTCCAGTTCGCGGCGGAGCAGGTCGGTGGCCAGCCCCCCCGAGGCGTCGTCCCGGGGCGGACCCTGGAGCGGCAGCAGGCCGACCCGGACGAGGCCGGCGGGGCGCTGCCGAAGGGTGGACTGGACCGCCACCCGGTCGTCGCCGGCCCGGGAGGCCTGGACCACGGCCGCGGCCGGCAGGGCGGTCAGGAGAACGACCGCCAGGGCTCCTGCGGCTCTGCCGGTCACGGCCCCACCACGGGCAGCTCGGAGCGGGACGACCAGTCGAGCCACGAGCCGTCGTACAGGCGCACGTCCGGGTACCCCAGGGCCAACAGCGCCAGGGTTGCGTAGGACGCCCGGGTGCCGCTCTGGCACATCATCACCACCGTACGGTCCGGGGGGACGCCCCGGTCGGCGAGCAAGGTCCGCAGTTCGCCTGGGGAACGCAGCACGTGAACGCCGCCGCGTTGCCGCTGGAGGGCGCGCCAGTCCAGGTGGACGGCGCCTGGCACGTGGCCGCCCCGCGCGGCTCGCACGTCGGTGCCGTCGTACTCGGCCCGGGTGCGCACGTCCCACACCACCGTGCCGGCCGCGCCCAGGCGGTCCCGGACGAACCCGGCGTCGGCGAGAAGGCCGGGCCGGGGTTCGGGCCGGTATCCCCGGGTGGGAACCGGGTGGTCCGGCCGCCGACAAAGCGGCTTGCCCGCGGCCTTCCACCCCTGGATCCCGCCGTCCAGCACGGCCACCGGCGCGGGGTGGCCGTAGTAAAGCAGGGTCCAGGCCAGCCGGGCCGCGGCTGGATCGTCGTCGTCGGCGTACACGATGACCGGCGTGTCCCGGGTGACCCCCAGGCGGTCCATGAGGAACGCGAACGCGTCCGGCAGCGGCGTCATGCCGTCCAACCCGTCCCGCTGCGCCGTGAACTCCGCCCGCTCCACCCGCACGGCGCCCGGCAGATGGCCGGCCTCGTACGCCCGTTCGGTGCGCACGTCCACGACCACCCGGGTCGGGTCGGGGAGGTCTCCCACGGCCTCCGGGGAGGTGAACGACCCGGCACGGGCCCCGGCAGCACCGGCCAGGACGAGGGCGGAGACGAGGAGGAACCACGGGAGGCGGCGCATGGGGGCTCCGAAGGGAGAGGTTCGACGTTCGACGTTCGAGGTTCAAGGTTCAAGGTTCAAGGTTCAAGGTTCAAGGTCACCGGTCACCGGTCACAGTGGAGAACCTTGAGGTAATTTCCCCGCTCGAAGGCGGCCGGGTCCGGAACCTTGTGCGCGGACAGGCTGCCCCGCAGCTGGTCCAGGGAGTCGTAACCCTTTCGTTCGAGCCACTGCTCCAGACCGTCGCGCAGCACGGCCAGGTGGCCGGGGCCGTTGCGCAGGAGCGCGGACACCACCTGCACCCCGTGGGCGCCGGCCATCACCGCCTTCACCGCGTCTGCCACGCCGTGCACGCCTCCTGACGCGGCCAGGCTCACGCCGATCCGCCCGGACAAGAGCGCCAGCCACCGGAGCCTGAGGGGCAGCTCGGAGCTGTCGGACAGCCGAAGCCGGGGCACCACCTCCAGCAGGTCCACGTCCAGGTCTGGCTGGTAGAACCGGTTGAACAGGACGACCCCGTCGGCCCCGACCCCGGCCAGCTGCGCCACGAGGTTCGGCACCGACGAGAAGAACGGCGACAGTTTCACCGCCACGGGGACGGTCACCCCGTCCCGCACGGCCCGGGCCGCGGCAACCACCCGGCCTTCCACTGCCGATCCGGGCTCGTCCGGGTCGGTGGCCACGTGGTAGACGTTGAGTTCGAGGGCGTGGGCTCCGGCCTGCTCGATCATCCGGGCGTGGTCGGCCCACCCGGACGCGGTGACCCCGTTGAGGGACGCGATCACCGGCACGGCCACCGCCTCCCGCACCCGCCGTACGTGTTCCAGGTACCCGTCGGGACCGGGGATGCGGTACGACTCGGCTGCCGGGAAGTACGAGAGCGCCTCGGCGTGGCTCTCCATGGCGCCCTCGATCACGACCGCGTGTTCGGCCCGGTCCCGTCGCACCTGTTCCTCGAACAGGCTGGGCAGGACCACCGCGGCCGCGCCCGCGTCCTCCAGGCGACGCACGCCGTCCAGGTCTGCGGCCAGGGGCGACGCGCCCGGCATCAGCGGGTGGGCCAGGGCCAGGCCCAGGTACCGGGTGGTCAGGTCCATGGCGTCCTCCCGAAGACACCGGCGCCGCCCCTGGGGGCGGCGCCGGTTGGGGCTATCCTTCCTCCGCGTCGGCCTCGGTGCACGCGTCCATGCGCGCCAGCTGTTCGTACAGCTTGTAGGAGCGGTTCACCTGGGCCTGGGCCTGGCCCAGGAGGGCGGCCGCCCGTTCCGGGTCGGACCGCTGGAGCATCCGGTACCGGGTCTCGTTGTACACGTAGTCCTCCAGGGGGATCGACGGCGCCTTGGAGTCGAGCTGGAGCGGGTTCAGGCCCTGGGCCGCCCGGCGCGGGTCGAACCGGTACAGCGGCCAGTGGCCCGACTCCACGGCTAGCTTCTGGTGCTGTGCACCGAACCGCAGATCGTACCCGTGGGCGATGCAGTGGGAGTACGCGATGATGATCGAGGTGCCCGGGTAGGACTCGGCCTCGGCGAACGCCTTGACCACCTGCCGGTCGTTGGCACCGTAGGCCACGTGGGCCACGTACACGTCCCCGTAGGCCATGGCGATCAGGCCCAGGTCCTTCTTGGGCTTGCCCTTGCCCGCGGCCGCGAACTTGGCCGCCGCGCCAAGCGGGGTGGCCTTGGACATCTGGCCGCCGGTGTTGGAGTACACCTCGGTGTCCATCACCAGGATGTTCACGTCCCGGCCCATGGCGAGTACGTGGTCCAGGCCGCCGTACCCGATGTCGTACGCCCAGCCGTCGCCGCCCAGGATCCACACGCTCTTGCGCACCAGGTAGTCGGCCAGGTCGGCCAGCTGCCGGGCCTCCTCCGAGTCCAGGCCGGCGAGCTTGTCCCTGAGGGCAGCGACCCGCTCGCGCTGGGCCCGGATCCCCGCATCGTCGGACTGGTCCGCGCCCAGGAGGGCCGATACCAGGTCGTCCCCCAGCTGGGGTGCCAGCTTCTCGAGCAGTTCGGCCGCCATGCGGGCGTGTTTGTCCACGGCCAGGCGCATGCCCAGCCCGAACTCGGCGTTGTCCTCGAACAGGGAGTTGGACCACGCGGGCCCCCGGCCGTCGTCGTCGAACGTGTACGGGGTGGTGGGCAGGTTGCCGCCGTAGATCGACGAGCACCCCGTGGCGTTGGCGATCATCGTCCGGTCGCCGAACAACTGGCTCATCAACTTGACGTAGGCGGTCTCGCCGCACCCGGCGCAGCACCCCGAGAACTCGAACAGGGGCCGGCGCAGCTGGCTGCCCTTGACGTCGGTTTTCAGGTTGTCCGTGTCCGGGTCGGGCAGTCCCAGGAAGAACGCCCAGTTCTCGGCCTCGGCCTCCCGCAGGGGCAGCTGGGGATGGAGGTTGATCGCCTTGTGTTTCGGGTCGGCCTTGTCCTTGGCCGGGCACACCTCCACACACAGCCCACACCCGGTGCAGTCCTCGGGCGCGACATGGATCGTGAACTTCCGGCCCTTCCAGTCCTTGCCCTTGGCGTCCGCGGACTTGAAGGTTCCCGGTGCTTCCGAGAGCAGGCCCGGGTCGTAGATCTTGGGCCGGATCGCCGCGTGGGGACACACGAACGAGCACTTGGTGCACTGGATGCACACGTCCGGGCTCCACACGGGGATCTCCTGGGCGATGCTGCGCTTCTCCCACTGGGTGGTGCCGGTGGGGTAGGTGCCGTCCACGGGCAGGGCGCTCACCGGCAGGTCGTCGCCCTGGAGGGCCATCATCGGCGCCTCCACCTCCCGCACGAACGCCGGGGCCTCGTCCGACACGGTCGGCGGCCGGGTCCGGGTGGCCGTCACTTTCGAGGGCAGGGCCACCTCGTGGAGGTTCGCCAGGGTGGCGTCCACCGCGTGGAAATTCTTCTGGACGATCGCGTCGCCCTTGGCGCCGTAGGTCTTCTGGATCGCGCCCTTGATCTTGGCGATCGCCTCGTCCCGGGGCAGCACGCCCGAGATCGCGAAAAAACACGTCTGCATGATCGTGTTGATGCGCACGCCCATGCCGGTCTCGTGGGCCACGTGGTACGCGTCGATCACGTGCAGCCGGATCTTCTTGTCCAGGAGCTGCTGCTGGACCTCCCGGGGCAGGTGGTCCCACACCTCGTCCGGGCCGTACGGGCTGTTCAGGAGGAACGTCGCGCCCGGGGCGGCCATGTCCAGCACGTCGTACTGGTCGAGGAAGCCGAAGTGGTGGCACGCGACGAAGCTGGCCTCCCGGATCAGGTAGCTCGACCGGATCGGCTCGGGCCCGAACCGCAGGTGGGATACCGTGACGCCCCCGGACTTCTTGGAGTCGTACACGAAGTAGCCCTGGGCGTAGTTGGGCGTCTCCTCGCCGATGATCTTGATCGAGTTCTTGTTAGCGCCCACCGTCCCGTCGGCGCCGAGACCCCAGAACACGGCCCGCACCACCTCGTCGTGGGCCGTGCTGAACGCGGTGTCCACCGGCAGGGACGTGTGGGTCACGTCGTCCACGATGCCCACCGTGAAGTGGTTCTTGGGAGCGTCCGCCGACAGGTTGTCGAGCACCGCCTTGACCATGGCCGGGGTGAAGTCCTTGGACGACAGGCCGTACCGGCCGCCCACCAGCGCGATGTCACCGCGGCCGATCTCCCTGAGGCCGGCCAGCACGTCCAGGTACAGGGGTTCGCCCACCGCGCCCGACTCCTTGGTGCGGTCGAGCACGGCCACCGCCTTGACCGTGGACGGCAGGGCATCGGACAGGTGTTTGGCCGAGAACGGGCGGTACAGGCGCACCTTCACGAGCCCCACCTTCTCACCCTGCTCCACCAGGTACTCCACGGTCTCGTGGGCCACCTCGGCCCCGGAACCCATGGCGACCACCACCCGCTCGGCGTCCGGCGCGCCCACGTAGTCGAACAACCGGTACTCCCGGCCCGTGCGCTCGGCGAACCGGGCCATCACCTGCTCCACGATGCCGGGGCACGCGGCGTAGAACCGGTTGCACGCCTCGCGGGCCTGGAAGAAGGTGTCCGGGTTCTGGGCGGTCCCGCGCACCACGGGCCGGTCCGGGGTGAGGGCCCGGGCCCGGATCTCCCGGATCCGGTCGGCGTCCACCACCGCGGCCAGGTCCTCGTCCGTGAGTTCCTCGACCTTGGCCACCTCGTGGGAGGTGCGGAACCCGTCGAAGAAGTGCAGGAACGGGACCCGACTCTCCAGGGTGGCCGCGTGGGCCACCAGGGCCAGGTCGTGGGCTTCCTGCACCGAGTTCGAGGCCAGCATCGCGAACCCGGTCTGGCGGCACGCCATCACGTCGGAGTGGTCCCCGAAGATCGACAGAGCGTGGGTGGCCACGGTCCGGGCCGACACGTGCATGGTGAACGGCGTCAGTTCCCCGGCGATCTTGTACATGTTGGGGATCATCAGCAGCAGGCCCTGGCTGGCCGTGAACGTGGTGGTCAGCGAGCCGGCCGTGAGCGCGCCGTGCACGGCCCCGGCCGCGCCGCCCTCGCTCTGCATCTCGGTCACCTCGGGCACGGTGCCCCAGATGTTCTTGTGGCCGTGGGCCGACCACTCGTCGGCGAACTCACCCATGGGCGAGGACGGGGTGATCGGGTAGATCGCGATCACCTCGCTCAAACGGTGGGCGACCGAGGCGGTGGCCTCATTGGCATCCACCGTGATCGTGCGGCGCGTGGACATCTCGTTCCTCCTGATGGCAGGTTCTCGGGATGCTGGGTCGAAAGGGGACGCTGCCCCGCCCGGCGCGGGCCGGTCGGGGCGCTTGGTTCGAACGGTTCGGTTTGGTCTAGATGAAAAGTTTCACTATGACCAAAGGCCGCCGCAACGGAATCTGCGCCGTGCCGGGTTCAGTTCCGGGGGCGCCCGAAGATCCGCAGCAGGAACAGGAACAGGTTGATGAAGTCGAGGTATAGGGCCAGCGCGCCCAGGATCGCGAACCTGGACAGGGTCGCCTCGCCCTGGGCTGCGGCGGTCAAACCCATGCGCTGGATCTTCTGGGCGTCGTACGCGGCCAGGACCACGAACACCAACACCCCGATGTAGGTGATGGCCCAGTCCATGGCCGGGCTCTTGAAAAACCAGTTGGCCAGGGAGGCCAGGATGATGCCCACCAGGCCCATGAACGCGAACGACCCCATGCCGGACAGGTCCCGGCCGGTGGTGGTGCCGTACACCGTGGCCGCCCCGAAGGTCGCGGCGCACACCCCGAACGTGAGGGCGATGCTCGATCCCGTGTACACCAGGAACACGGTGGAAAGGGTGATGCCGTTCAGCACCGAGTAGCCCAGGAACGACCAGGTGGCCGCAGACACGCTCATCTTGTGGATCCACCCCGACAGGGCGACCACCAACGCCAGTTCGGCGATCACGAGCCCGATGAACACCCCCCGCTGGAGGACCAGGGCGGACATCAGGGCCGGGCTCGAGACGACCAGGAGCGCGGTGGCCCCGGTCAGGGCCAGCCCCCCGGCCATCCACTGGTACACGGTGCGCACGAACCGGGTGCGTACCAGGGTGAGGGTCTCCGGCGAAACGCCGGCCGGGATCGACTGGGACGGGGTCCACGTCATCATGGAAACGGGTCTCCGGGTCAAAGGCTCGGGTGGTAGGTCTGGCGGTACCAGTCCAGGGCCTCCCGTGCGGACGGGAACGTCCGGCCGTGGTTGACCATCTCGCGCAGCACCGAAAGGCTCTCCTCCCAGTACGCTCCGGCCCGCAGGAGTTCGGCCTGGAGGGGAACCCAGCGGGTCTGGACGGCCTCGGCCAGGGACTTCTCGGCGGTGATCTGCTCGAACGCGGTGCTGGCGTTGCCCATCGTCTGTCCTCCTAGCAGGAGACGCGAACAGAAGATGCCTCGCCGGGCCCCGGATGGGGGCCCGAACCGGTGACCGTAGGAGTCCTTTATACCTGCCTGGGCAGGGGGCTTCAAGGACCATCGGCTTCCCGGGTCGTGCTGACGTGGCGTGCGTTGACCCCCCCGTGCCTTTGGGGTATACGGACCGCTGCGGGGGGAAACCGGCAATCGAACGGAGGGAGCGCGATGGAACTGTACGAAGCGATCCGGGGCCGCCGGTCCGTGCGGCGGTACAAGGCGGACCCGATCCCGGGCGAGGTGCTCGATCGTCTGCTGGACGCGGCCCAGTGGGCGCCGAGTTGGGCCCACACCCAGTGCACCGAGGTGGTGCTGGCCCGGACCGACACGGTGAAGCGGGCGCTCCAGGCCACCCTTCCCGAGCGAAACCCGGCGTACAAGGCGATGGTGCAGGCACCGGTGGTGGCCGTGTTCTGCGGCCGGAAGGGCCGGGCCGGGTTCAAGAAGGGCGAACCGGCGACTCCCCGGGGCGATTGGCTCCTGTTCGACGTGGCCCTGGCCATGGAGAACTTCATGCTGGCCGCCCACGCCGAGGGGCTGGCCACGGTGTGTATCGGGCTGTTCGACGCGGCCCGGGCCGCCCGGGCGGTCAATGCCCCCGACGACGTGGACGTGGTGGCCCTGACGCCCCTGGGCTACCCGGACCAGGAACCCAACGTCCCCCCCCGGAAGGAACGCGCAGCGTTCGCGCGGTGGGAGTCCTACTGAGCGGGGCCGCTGGAACGGGGGCGCGAACCGCGCCCCCGTTTCGACCTCGGTCCTCCCGGCGGCCGGGCTCCGGCCCCAGCCGGATGATCTCCGTGCCCCGAACCCCAGCTCCCGAGTTTCCATGATCGATCTGCACACCCACACCCTGTTCTCGGACGGGGTCCTGATCCCGTCCGAGTTGATCCGCCGGGCCGAGGCGCTGGGGCTGCGCGCGATCGGCCTGACCGATCACGCGGACATGTCCACCCTGGCGTTCGTCGTGCCCAGGATCGTGCGCGCGTGCGAGGAGAACAACGCCGTGCGCCGGGTCCGGGCCGTGCCCGGCATCGAGTTGACCCACGTGCCCCCGTCGTTGATCGGCCGGTACGCGGCCGAGGCCCGTTCCCTGGGCGCCCGCCTGGTGGTGGTCCACGGCGAGAGCCCGGTGGAGCCGGTTGAGCCCGGCACGAACCGGGCCGCCATCGAGGCCGGGGTGGACATCCTCGCCCACCCGGGCCTGGTCCGGCCCGACGACGCCCGGCTGGCAGCGGAAAAGGGGGTCAGCCTGGAGATCTCCGCCCGCAGGGGCCACAGCCTGGCCAACGGTCACGTCGCCGCGACCGCCCGGGCGTGCGGCGCCCGTCTCGTCCTGAACACCGATGCCCACGCCCCATCGGACCTGATCGACGGGGCGTTCGCCCGGGTGGTGGCCCGGGGGGCGGGCCTGGACGAGGGGGACTGCCGGGCGCTCGAGGCGAACATGGAACGGCTGGCGGGTCTGGGAGGCGGCGGGTGAGACAGCACGGACCGGTGGTGCGGGGGATCGTTGCTGCGGTTGTCGCGACCGCGATCGGGTGCGCGGGCCCGGCGGCCAGGGACCGGGAGCCGCTCGTGCCGGCCGGCACAACGCCGTCCTGGTCCATGGAGGGCGGAGGGCCTGGCCGGGCGTCCACGGTGGACCGGCCGGTGCCGGGCGCGTGGCAACTCCGGACCCTGACGCCCCTCGTCCAGCGGGAGGTCGGGGGAGGGGAGGAGTACGCCACCCCGGTGGTGGTGGGCGACCTGGCGTTCGTGGGCCACTCGGGCCGGTCGTTCGACGCCGTGTGGTTCCGGCGGGCCGAGATCGCGTGGCGGGTGCCGGTGAAGGGGCGCGTGGCCGGCACCGCGGCGTGGAGCGACGGGATCCTCGTGTTCGGGGACGACGAGGGCCTGGTCCGGGCCGTGGACACCGCCGGCAGCGAACGCTGGACGTTCAAGGTGGACTACCCGGTGGTGTCGAGCCCGGTCGCGGCCAGCGGCCGGGTGTTCGTGCCCGTCTCCGACCAGAACGTGTTCGCGCTGGAAGCGGCCACGGGCCGGCCGTTGTGGCAGTACGGGCGCCGGTTTCCCCGCAGCGGCGCCCTGTGGCGGGCGCTGGGGCTCAGTTCCGGGCAGGGGCGGGTGTACGCCGGGTTCTCGGACGGGATGGTGGTGGCCCTGGACGCCGAGGTCGGCAGCGTGGTGTGGCAAGCCGAGGTGGGCCGCAACCGGGTGTTCGGGGACATCTCGGTTGGGCCGGTGTACCGGGACGGCCGGGTGTTCGTGGGGGCTGCTGCCGGGCCGCTGGCGCGCCTGGACGCGAACACCGGCGAGATCCAGTGGAAGATCGACCTGGAGGCCGTGTCCGGCCCGGCCGTGGGGGAGCGGTTCCTGGTGGTGGGTCTGGCCTCGGGTGAGGTCGTGGCCGTGTCGGTGGCCAACGGCGGCGAACTCTGGCGCCGGAAACTGGACGGCGGCATCCCGACGCGGCCGGTGCTGGCGGATGGCGCGGTGGTGGTGGGTGCGTCGGACGGCAGCGTGTACGCCCTGGACCCGGTGACCGGCCGGGTGCTTCACCGGTACCTGCCCGGCCCGGGGCTCCACGGCCAGCCGGTGGTGCTCGACGACGGGATCCTGCTGCTCTCGGACGGCGGGTCTCTGCACTGGATCCGATAGCGAGGCGATCATGGGACTGAGCGGCAAACTGATCGGCGCCGGCCTGGGGTTCTACCTGGGCGGACCGTTGGGCGCGGTGATCGGCGGCATCATCGGCCACTACGTGAAGGACGCACCCCTGGGCGCGGCCGGCCCGGCCCCGAGCGACGACCCCCGGGTGCGGCAGCAGCAAGAAGAGCTGTACTTCGTGGCGAGCCTGGTGGGGATCTGCACGGCCATGCTCAAGGCCGACGGGGAGGTCCGACAGGAAGAGGTGCGGGCGATCCGCACGTTCTTCTCGGACCGGCTGGGGTACCGGGGCGAGTCCCTGGAGATCGTCCGGGGCCTGATCAAACAGTTCCTGCGGCAGGGGGTGGACGTGGACGCCCTGTGCGCCGACGTGGCGCGCCGGGCGGACTACCCGGCCCGGCTGCTCTTGGTGGAGTGCCTGACCGAGGTGGCGCTGGCGGACGGCCGGATGCACCCGGCCGAGCAGGCGCTCTTGAGCCGGGTGGTGACCCTGCTGGGGGTGGACCCGGCCGACGTGCGCCGGGCCGGCGCAGCCCCGGGCGCGGCCGGCACCGCCCGGGCGGCTTCGGACTACGAGATCCTCGGGGTGCCCCCGGAGGCCGGGCCCGACGAGGTCAAGCGCGCGTACCGGGAGCTGGCCAAGAAGTACCACCCGGACCGGGTGGCCCACCTCGGGGACGAGTTCCGGGAGCTGGCACACAAGAAGTTCGTCCAGATCCAGGAGGCGTACGACCGGGTGCGCGCGGCCCGGGGTTGGGCGTGAGCAGGACTTGACGGGCACCGCCCGGGTCCAGTAGCTTACCGGATTCCCTTCGTACCCCCTTCAACGGAGGCGCCATGCTCGACGCCGGGATCCCCCACGGCCTGACCTTCGACGACGTCCTGCTCCTGCCCGCCCACTCCGACGTGTTGCCCGACATGGTGGACGTGAGCACGTGGCTGACCCCGAAGATCCGCCTGAACATCCCGCTCTTGAGCGCTGCCATGGACACGGTGACCGAGGCGCCCACCGCGATCGCGATGGCCCAGGAGGGCGGCATCGGGATCATCCACCGGAACCTGTCGGTCAAGTCCCAGGTGGCCGAGGTGGACAAGGTCAAAAAGTCCGAGGCCGGGATGATCGTGGACCCGATCACCATGCGGCCGGACCAGCTCGTGGCCGAGGCCACCGAGATGATGGCGCGCTACCGGATCAGCGGGGTGCCGATCACCGACGAGGACGGCCACCTGGTCGGCATCCTGACCAACCGGGATCTGCGGTTCGAGAAGAACCTGGACCGGCCGATCCGGGAGGTGATGACCCACGAGAACCTGGTCACCGTGGCCCCGGGCACGACCCTGGAGGAGGCCAAGGGCATCCTCCACGAGCACCGGATCGAGAAGCTCCTGGTGGTGGACGAGCACGACACCCTCCAGGGGTTGATCACGATCAAGGACATCGAGAAGGCCCGCAAGTATCCCCATTCGTGCAAGGACGACATGGGCCGGCTGCGGGTGGGCGCGGCCGTGGGGGTGGGGGGGGACCGGGACGAACGGGTCGAGGCCCTTCTGGCCCACGGGTGCGACGTGATCGCGGTGGATACGGCCCACGGCCACTCCCAGATGGTGCTGGACGCGGTGCGCGCGATCAAGGGCCAGTGGCCCGAGGCCCAGGTGGTGGCGGGCAACGTGGCCACGGCCGAGGGCACCAAGGCGCTGATCGACGCGGGCGCGGACGCGGTCAAGGTCGGGGTGGGGCCCGGGTCGATCTGCACCACCCGCGTGGTGGCCGGCGCCGGGGTGCCCCAGGTGACCGCGGTGTCCGAGGCGAGCCGGGTGGCCGACGCCCACGACGTGCCCGTCGTGGCCGACGGTGGCGTGAAGTTCTCGGGGGACGTGGCCAAGGCGATCGCGGCCGGCGCGTCGGCCGTGATGATCGGAAGCCTGTTCGCGGGTACCGAAGAGAGCCCGGGCGAGCTGATCCTGTACCAGGGGCGGTCCTACAAGGTGTACCGGGGCATGGGCTCGGTGGGCGCCTTGAAAAAGGGCAGCCGCGACCGGTACTTCCAGAGTGTCCGGGACGAGTCCGAGCTGGTCCCCGAAGGCATCGAGGGCCGGGTTCCGTACCGGGGCCCCCTGTCGGCGAACGTGTACCAGCTGATCGGCGGGCTGCGGGCGGGCATGGGATACACCGGGTGCCACTCGGTGGACGAGCTGCGCAAGCGGGCCCGGTTCGTGCGGATCTCCCCGGCCGGCCTGCGGGAGAGCCACGTACACGACGTGATCATCACCAAGGAAGCCCCCAACTACCGGGTGGAGCCCGAGTAGGTCCCCACCAGCGTGCGCCGGCCGCGCGCCCGTCACCGGCGCAGGCCCGCGGGAAAGAGCCGACGTGCGGCACGACCACAAGGTCCTGATCCTCGATTTCGGTTCCCAGTACACCCAGCTGATCGCCCGGCGGATCCGGGAGAGCCGGGTGTACTGCGAGATCCACCCGTGCACCCTGCCGCTCGGCGAGATCCGGGGGTTCGGCGCCCGGGGCGTGGTGCTGTCGGGCGGGCCGTCGAGCGTGTACGACCCGGACGCGCCCACGGTGGACCCGGGGGTGTTCGGCCTGGGCGTGCCGGTGCTCGGCATCTGCTACGGCATGCAGCTCATGACCCACCTGCTCGGCGGCGAGGTGGCCCACGGCCTGAAGCGCGAGTACGGCCAGGCCCGGATCCGGGTGGACCGGCCCGAGGGCATCCTGCTGGGGTTCGAGCCGGGCGAGCCCGTGCCGGTGTGGATGAGCCACGGTGACCGGATCGAGCGGCTGCCCGACGGGTTCTCGTCCCTGGCCCGGTCCGACAACTCGCCGGTGGCCGCCATGGCCGACCCGGACCGGCGTCTGTACGGGGTGCAGTTCCACCCCGAGGTGGTGCACACGCCCCGGGGCTCCGAGATCCTGGACAACTTCCTGTTCGACGTGTGCGGGGCCGAGCCCACCTGGACGATGGGGTCGTTCATCCGGACGGCGACCGAGGAGGTGCGCGAGCGGGTGGGGGACGGCCGGGTGATCTGCGGCCTGTCCGGCGGGGTGGACTCGTCGGTGGTGGCGTTGCTGCTGCACCGGGCCCTGGGGGACCGGTTGATCTGCGTGTTCGTGGACAACGGGGTGTTGCGCAAGGGCGAGGCGGAGAAGGTGGTCCGCACGTTCCGGGACCACTTCCACATCAACCTGCGCCACGTGGACGCGGCCGACCTGTTCCTGGAGAAGCTCCGGGGGGTCACCGACCCCGAGCAGAAGCGCAAGATCATCGGCAACGAGTTCATCTACCTGTTCGAGCGGGAGGCCCGGGAGATCGGGGACGTGCAGTTCCTGGCCCAGGGCACCCTGTACCCCGACGTGATCGAGAGCGTGTCGTTCAAGGGCCCATCGGCCACGATCAAGAGCCACCACAACGTGGGCGGATTGCCCGAGCGCATGGACCTGGAACTGGTGGAGCCCCTGCGCGAGCTGTTCAAGGACGAGGTGCGCGAGGTGGGCCGGGAACTGGGCCTGCCCGAGGAGGTCATCGAGCGTCACCCGTTTCCGGGGCCGGGCCTGGCGATCCGGGTGCTGGGCGAGGTCACCCGGGAGCGCCTGGACGTGCTGCGCGAGGCCGACGCGATCGTGCGCGAGGAACTGGCCCGGGACGACCTGACCCGCAGGGTTTGGCAGGCGTTCTGCGTGCTCCTGCCCGTGAAGACCGTGGGCGTGATGGGCGACGAGCGCACCTACGAGCACGTGATCGCGGTGCGCTCGGTGAACTCGGTGGACGGGATGACCGCGGACTGGTCCAAGCTGCCCTACGAGACCCTGGGCCGCATGTCGAACCGGATCATCAACGAGGTGCGGGGCGTGAACCGGGTGGTGTACGACATCTCGTCCAAGCCCCCCGCAACCATCGAGTGGGAATGAGCGCGTGGCGGACGGGATCTTGTTCGTGATCTCGGCGCCGTCCGGGGCGGGCAAATCCACCCTGATCCGGCGGCTCCGGCAGCGGGTGGACGGGCTCGGGTTCAGCGTGTCCCACACCACGCGCCCCCCCCGGGCCGGCGAGACCGACGGGGTGGAGTACCATTTCGTGGGCCGGGCCGCGTTCGAACGGATGGCCGCGGCCGGCGCGTTCGCCGAGTGGGCCGAGGTCCACGGCAACCTGTACGGCACCAGCTTCGCCGCCCTGGAGGCCGAGATGTCCCGGGGCCGGGACGTGCTGCTCGACATCGACGTCCAGGGCGCCCTGGCCCTGGCCGACCGGGTGCCCGGTGCGGTGCTCGTGTTCGTGGCGCCCCCGTCCCCGGGGGAACTCCGCCAGCGCCTCGAGTCCCGGGCCCTGGACCCGCCCGAGGTGATCGAGCGGCGGCTGGCAGCGGCCCGCACCGAGATGGCGGCTGCGGGCCGGTACGACTACCTGGTGGTGAACGACGATCTGGAGACCGCTGCCGACGAGCTCGCCGCGATCGTGCGGGCCGAACGGTGTCGCACCTGCCGGCGCATCGCATGGCTGGACGGCTGGAGCGGCGGCTCCCAACCCTGACGACGGAGAGCCCTCATGGCGCGCGTCACCGTAGAAGACTGCCTGGAAGTGATCCCCAACCGGTTCGCCCTGGCCATGGCCGCGGCCCAGCGGGTGCGCCAGCTGATGAAGGGTGCCCCCCGGCTGGTGGAGACCCGCAACAAGGTCGTGGTCACGGCCCTCCGGGAAGTGGCCGAGGGCAAGGTCACCCTCAAGAAACGAGGGCCCGGCTCGCTGGACGGGGCGTAGGGCCGGTCCGGCCGGAGACCATGCAGGGGCTCACCCAGCTCCTCGGGAAGGTCCGGAGCTACTACCCCGACGCCGACCTCGCTCTCGTCCGCAAGGCCCACGACTTCGCGGCCCGGGTCCACGGCGGGCGCGTCCGGCCAAGCGGTGAGCCGTACCTCGAACACGGCCTGGCCGTGGCCGAGGTGCTGGCCGACACCCACATGGACGAGACCACCGTGGTGTGCGGCCTGCTGCACGACGTGCTCGAGGAGGGGCTGTCCACCGTCGACGAGGTGCGCGCCGAGTTCGGGGAAGAGGTGGCGGTCATCGTCGACAGCCTGGCCCGGGTGTCCCGGGTCACCTACCAGTCCAAGACCCAGGAGCAGGCCGAAAAGTTCCGCCTGCTGATCCTCGCCATGGCCCGGGACGTGCGGGCGGTGCTGGTCAAGCTTGCCGACCGCCTGCATAACCTGCGGCACATGGACTACGCCCCCCGCGCCGAACAGCTCCGGATCGCCCGGGAGACCCTGGACGTGTACGCGCCCCTGGCCAACCGGCTGGGGATCCACCGGGTCAAGAGCGAACTCGAGGACCTGGGCCTCCGGTACAGCATGCCCGAGGTGTACGCCGACCTGGTGCTGAAGATCCGGGCGCGCCTGGCCGAGCGGGAGAGCTATATCGACGAGGTCAAGGCCGAGTTGTCGGAACTCCTGGCCGAGAACGGCCTCGTGGGCCGGATCAGCGGCCGGCCCAAGCACCTGTTCTCGATCTACCGCAAGATGGTGGACCAGGACATCCCGTTCGAAAAGGTGTACGACCTGGTGGCGTTCCGGGTCATCCTGCCCTCGGTGAAGGACTGCTACGCCGTGCTCGGCGCGGTGCACGCCCGGTGGCGGCCCGTGCCCGACCGGTTCAAGGATTACATCTCCCTGCCCAAGCCCAACCTGTACCAGTCCCTGCACACCACGGTCGTCGGACCCCGGGGCCACCCGATGGAGGTCCAGATCCGCACCGAGGAAATGCACCGGATCGCCGAGGAGGGGATCGCGGCCCACTGGCGCTACAAGGAGAAGCGGTCGGCCAGCCCGGAGGACCAGGTGTTCCAGTGGCTCCGGCGCATGGTGGAAGCCCAGCAGGAGATCCAGGATCCCGGAGAGTTCCTGGAAGCCGTGCGGGTGGACCTGTTCCCTGACGTGGTGTACGTGTTCACCCCGGCCGAAGACCTGCTGGAGTTGCCCCGGGGCGCCACCCCGGTAGACTTTGCGTACGCCGTGCACTCCCAGGTGGGGGACCGGTGCGTGGGTGCCAAGGTGGACGGCCGGATGGTGCCCCTGGACTACCGGCTCAAGAACGGAGACCGGGTCGAGATCATCACCTCCAAACGCCACGTGCCCAGCGCGGACTGGCTCGAGTTCGTGCGCACCTCCAAGGCCCGTACCAAGATCCGCCACTGGATCAAGACCCAGCAGCGTGCCCGGTCGGTGGAACTCGGCCGGGACCTGTGCGACCGGGAGTTCCGAAAGCACGGCAAGAGCTTCTCCAAGGCGTTGAAGGCCGGCGAGGTGGACGCCGTGGCGTCCCGGTTCGGCATGAACAAGGCCGAGGAAGTGCTCGAGGCCGTGGGGTACGGCAAGGTCTCGGCCCGGCAGGTGCTGGGCCGGGTGTACCCCGATCTCGAACCCGCCCAGGAGCCCGAGGAGCCCAAGCGGCCGCGCAAGGCCGACCGCAAGCCCGAGGGGATCGTGATCCAGGGGGTGGGGGACGCGATGGTCCGGTTCGCCCGGTGCTGCAACCCGGTGCCCGGGGACCCGGTGATCGGGTTCATCACCCGGGGCCACGGCATGACCGTCCACACCGCGGACTGCGCCAACGCCCGGCGGCTGGACCCGGAACGCAAGATCGCGGTGGACTGGGGCGGGGGAGAGGGCGGCGCCCACCCGGTGAAGATCCGGGTGTCGTGCGACGACCGCAAGGGCATCCTGGCTACCCTGACCGCTCTGCTCGCACAGTTCGACGTGAACGTGGTGCGGGCCGACGTCCGGACCTGGCTGCCGGGCCAGGCCGAGTGCCGGTTCGAGATCCAGGTCGAGAACCTGGATCGCCTCCAGCGGATCCTGTCCGCCCTTCAGGGGGTCAAGGGCGTGAACCAGGTGCAGCGGATCCGGACCTGAGCCCGCCTCCAGCCACAGGAGACCACCCGATGAAGACCGCGATCTCCACCGACCGGGCGCCCGCCGCGATCGGACCCTACAGCCAGGCCGTGCGGGCCGGCGGGCTCGTGTTCTGCTCGGGCCAGATCCCCCTGGACCCGGCCACGGGCAAGGTGGTGGACGGCGGCATCGAGGCCCAGACCCGGCGGGTGCTCGAAAACCTCGCGGCCGTCCTGGCCGCTGCCGGCACCGGCCTGGACCGGGTGGTCAAGACCACCGTGTTCCTGGCAGACATGGGCGAGTTCGCAGCCATGAACGCGGTGTACGCCGGGTTCTTCCCGGCCGGCCCGCCGGCCCGGGCCGCGGTGGAGGTGAGTGCCCTGCCCAGGGGCGTGCGGGTCGAGATCGAAGCCGTGGCCGTGGCCTGAGCCGGGGGCGCTCCGTGTCCAACCTGGCCCTGGTCCTCCTGCTGTTCGGCGTGGGCGCGGTGTCCGCGCTCCAGCCGTCGGTGAACGCGCGCCTGGCCGATCGGGTGGGGGGGTTCCTGCCCAGCGCCCTGGTGTCGTTCTCGGTGGGAACCGTGGTGCTCCTGGCCCTGGTGGTGGCGTCGGGCCGGGCCGGCGGCCTGCGGGACGCGGCCGGCGCGCCGTGGTGGCAGTGGACCGGCGGCCTGATCGGCGCGCTGTACGTGTCGGCCACGATCGTGGCGTTCCCCCGGCTGGGCACCGCGGCCGGCATGGCCACCGTGATCGCGGCCCAACTCACCGCGGGCCTGCTCCTGGACCGGGCCGGCGCGTTCGGGTTCCGGACCATCGCCGTGGACTGGCAGCGGATCGTGGGGGTCCTGCTGCTGCTGGCCGGCGCCGTCCTGGTGGTGCGGCGCTAGGTTCCCCCCATCCCCCCCCCGGAGGACGACCATGCCGATCGAGAAGCGCGTCACCGTGTTCCGGCCGTACCCGTTCGAGCCGGGCCAGAAGATCCGGATCGAGGGCGGCCCCCGGGGCGGGGACTGGGAGGTCGTCGGCGTCACCGACACCCAGGTCCGGCTCCGGTGCCCGGTGTCCGGCCGGGAGTTCGCGTGGGCCCGGTTCGCGTACTTCGTCGAGGACCGGGCCGGCGAGCCCTGGCCCCGGGAGGACTGACCTGCCCGCTCCGGACCGCCGCTCCGTGTGGTCGTGGGCCCTGTACGACTGGGCCAACTCCGCGTTCGCCACGACGGTGATGGCCGGGTTCTTCCCCCTGTTCTTCAAGCAGTACTGGAGCGCTGGCGTGGACCCGGCCCGGAGCACGTTCTGGCTGGGCGCGGCCAACTCGGCGGCCAGCGCGCTGATCGTGGTGCTCGCGCCGGTGCTCGGCGCCGTGGCCGACCGGGGGGGCGGTCGCAAGCGGTTCCTGGCCGCGTTCGCCGGGCTGGGGGTGGCGGGCACCGCTGCCCTGGCCGGGGTGGGGCAGGGCGGATGGGTATGGGCCGCGGCCGCGTTCGTGACGGCCACGGTGGGGTTCATGGGCGCCAACGTGTTCTACGACGCGCTCCTGGTGGACGTGACCGGGGGGCGCCGGATGGACCGGGCGTCCGCCCTGGGGTACGCCCTGGGGTACCTGGGGGGCGGGCTCCTTTTCGGGGTGAACGTGGCCATGACCCTGCGGCCGGGCTGGTTCGGACTCGCGGACGCAGCCCAGGCCGTGCGCGCGTCGTTCCTGACCGTGGCCCTGTGGTGGGCGCTGTTTTCGGTGCCCCTTCTGGCGTTCGCGCGCGAGCGGGCCGACACGGCACCCCTGGGCCGGGCCGTGGCGGGCGGCCTGGCCCAACTCCGGGACACGGTGCGGGATCTGCGGGGCCGCCGCCAGGTGTGGGTGTTCCTGGCGGCCTACTGGCTGTACATCGACGGGGTGGACACCATCGTCCGGATGGCCGTGGACTACGGCCTCGCCCTGGGCCTGGACTCCGGCGGCCTGATCAAGGCCCTGCTGCTCACCCAGTTCGTGGGTTTCCCGGCCGCCCTGGCCTACGGCTGGCTCGGGGAGCGGATCGGCCCCCGCACCGGGATCCTGGTGGGCCTGGCCGCGTACGCAGCGGTCACGGTGTGGGCGTACCGGATGCAGACCTCGGCCGAGTTCTACCTGCTGGCCGGGGTGATCGGCCTCGTGCAGGGCGGGGTGCAGGCCCTCAGCCGGTCCCTGTACGCCCGCCTGATCCCGCCGGACCGGGCGGCCGAGTACTTCGGCGTGTACAACATGCTGGGCAAGTTCGCCGCGGTGCTGGGCCCCGTGCTGATGGGGTGGATC
This sequence comes from Deferrisomatales bacterium, assembly GCA_024277875.1. Lineage (GTDB taxonomy): Bacteria > Desulfobacterota > Deferrisomatia > Deferrisomatales > Deferrisomataceae > JAJRUI01. Next base: position 1,561 of record JAJRUI010000061.1, on the reverse strand, counting down.
GCCCTGGCCACCGGGGAGCCCCGTGCCGGTGTGTTCGCGGTCACCGGCCTGGTGGTGGCGGGCGGCACGGTGCTGGCGGTTTCCGGCGTCGGGGCTAGGGAGGTCGCGCCGTGACGGACGGGCCGTTCCTCGCGGCAGCGGTGCAGCTGGGCTGCACCTCGGACATGCGGGCCAACCTGGAGGCGGCCGGGGCGCTGGTGCGGCGGGCGGCCGGGTACGGCGCCCGGCTGGTGGCCACCCCGGAGAACACCAACTTCCTGGGCGCCCACGAGGACAAGGTGGCCCGGGCCGAACCCCTGGACGGCCCCACCTGCACGCTGTTCTCCTCCCTGGCCCAGGAACTGGGCATCCACCTGCTGCTCGGATCGTTCAACGAGAAGAGCCGGTACCCGGGCCGGTGCCACAACACCTCGGTGCTGTTCGGCCCGGACGGCCGCCGGCTGGCCGTGTACCGGAAGATCCACCTGTTCGACATCGACCTGTCCGACGCGGTGCGGTTCAGGGAGTCCGACACCGTGGCTCCCGGCCTGGACGTGGTGGTGGCCGCGACCGGCCTCGGCCGGATCGGGCTGTCGATCTGCTACGACCTGCGGTTCGGCGAGCTGTACCGGGCCCTGCGAGCCCGGGACGCCGACATCCTGGCCGTGCCGGCCGCGTTCACCCTGACCACCGGCCGGGACCACTGGGAGCCCCTGCTCCGGACCCGGGCGATCGAGACCCAGTGTTACGTGGTCGCGCCGGCCCAGCACGGCCGCCACGACGACGGGGGGCTGCGGGAGAGCTTCGGCCGGGCCCTGATCGTAGACCCCTGGGGCACGGTGCTGGCCACGGCAGCGGACGGCCCCGGCCTGGCCCTGGCCGAGATCGACCCGGCCCGGGTACGCCGGATCCGGGAGGCCATGCCGGTCCACGCCCACCGGGTGCTGCGGGACGGGTGACGGCGTCTCACCGGCCGGGCCGGCGCTCCGCGGCCACGAGCCGCGGTGCTTCCGGCCGGTTGGGCAGGGCCAGTTGCAGCGTGTCCCACCGGTCCGGCGCCAGGCCCGCCACGAACCGGTCCACGGCCGCGGCCTCGCCCAGCCCTCCCGGGTGCCCCACGTAACACACGACCGCGAGCCTCCCCCCGGCCCGTAACCGGTCCAGCACGGCGCCCAGGGCCGCCACCGTGGATCCAGGCCGGGTGACCACCGCCTGGTCGCCCCCGGGCAGGAACCCCAGGTTGGCCACCGAGCCCGCGACCGTTTCCCCGCCCAGGAGGCGGCCCACCCCGGCGTGGTCGCCCAGGACCAGGTATACGCCGGGGTCCCGTGGCAGGGCAGCGGACGGGTCGAGCCGGACCACACGGGCCCCGGCCCGGACGAGCCGGTCTTCGGTGCGCGCCACGGCTTCGGCCTGCACGTCCATCGCGAGAACCCGGCCGTCCGGCCCCACCGCCCGGTGCAGGAACAGCGTGTCCCGGCCGTTGCCCGCTGTGAGGTCCACGGCCAGATCCCCCGGCCCGAGCACCTCGGCCAGCAGGCCGTGGCACCGGTCCACGAGGCGGCCCAACCTCGGTGTGGCC
>JAJRUI010000060.1 GCA_024277875.1 Deferrisomatales bacterium | reverse complement strand
GGTCTGCTGTTCCTACCAGGGGACGCCCCGATAGGAGGTCCAGCAGATGGGTCTCAATCCCTTCTAGTTCAGGTCTGCTGTTCCTACTTAAAGACGGCGACGAGCTGGTTCAGTTCTATCTCGTCTCAATCCCTTCTAGTTCAGGTCTGCTGTTCCTACTGGCAACCGCCTGCCAGTGTACTGCCGGTACCAGGGTCTCAATCCCTTCTAGTTCAGGTCTGCTGTTCCTACGTCACCGGTGCCCCGCTGCCCGAGCCCATCGTCGTCTCAATCCCTTCTAGTTCAGGTCTGCTGTTCCTACGGCGGCCCGCCGAGTGATCGCCGAGTACCTGACGGCGTCTCAATCCCTTCTAGTTCAGGTCTGCTGTTCCTACTTGGATCATTTTGGCGAAGTGCATCTTGTGGAGCCAAGTCTCAATCCCTTCTAGTTCAGGTCTGCTGTTCCTACTTGGCGGTAAGTCAAGGACGATGAAGGGCAAGCTATGTCTCAATCCCTTCTAGTTCAGGTCTGCTGTTCCTACTAGGAGGTCCAGCGGATGGCGATTCAGATCGAGGTCTCAATCCCTTCTAGTTCAGGTCTGCTGTTCCTACGTCGCGCCCGTCACCGGTGCCCCGCTGCCCGAGGTCTCAATCCCTTCTAGTTCAGGTCTGCTGTTCCTACCCCTCCTGCGGTCTGTCCTCACCGCCCCCCCCGCGTCTCAATCCCTTCTAGTTCAGGTCTGCTGTTCCTACCCTGGAGGTCGCGGCCGAGGACCCGGGGTTGATCTGTCTCAATCCCTTCTAGTTCAGGTCTGCTGTTCCTACGCGCAAAAACGAAGAAAAAAAGCGGGTGATCGGTCTCAATCCCTTCTAGTTCAGGTCTGCTGTTCCTACGCCCACGTGGCCAGCAGGAGCCACGACTGCGGACCCGTCTCAATCCCTTCTAGTTCAGGTCTGCTGTTCCTACGAGGTCGCGGCCAGGAACCCAAGTCTCATCTGGGTGTCTCAATCCCTTCTAGTTCAGGTCTGCTGTTCCTACGGACTCACCAGGGGACGCCCCGACAGGAGGTCCAGGTCTCAATCCCTTCTAGTTCAGGTCTGCTGTTCCTACCGCACGGCTTGATTTCTCCTTTCGGGGTACGGGTTTAGAACCACTGTTCGCCAGTAGGGTTTCTATCAAACAACTGACCACAGAAATCAAACAGCTGCGCCAGGTTGCCATGCCCGTTTCCTCCATCATTCCAGCAAGATAGGGCAGACACAGGTTGTGTTTTATTGCGCAAACCGCATGGCCCCCGCGTGCATCTGACCCGGACTACCCGCTGCCTCTCTCCTGTCGCGGAGTGAAAAGAACCCAGCCGAACGGGACATGGATCCGGGCAGAGCCCTCGGAGATTTTTATTTGGAGGGGTACGAGGTTCCGGGTACTGCCCTGCTTGATGTCAGTTCTGCGCTTGATGTCGTACCCCAGGCGAAACGCGTCCACCGACTTGCTTTCGAAGTGCCCGAAGCGACCCAACCGGAGCAGTAGCGCCGGAGCCCTGGGCCGTTTGGCTGTGTAACGCCCCCCCTCTCCTGCCGTCAGGAACGGTTTGTACATAAGAGATTTCAACAGATTGTTGTCTCCAAAGAAACGGTTGAATTCGTATTTCATGTTTTCCCAGTGAAACAGGTTGCACGCCTCGGCGATCTCGTCCCATACGAGGCGGCGACCGATGTGGCGCCCGGCGTCCCGATGTCCGAACAGGTGGTCGTCGATCCGTATGGTCACGCGGAACCGCACGTCTCTGCCGTCAGCCGCGCTCCACACTCGTTCCCACATGTCCACGGGCATATCCTGCTGGCGGTCGGGCTTGACGTTGAACACTTCGTCCACCCGGGTGTCTCCGGGGCCGAGTTCAGCGTCGGAAACTTTGACGGCCCGGAACGGATCCTGCTCGAGGTTTTTGAACGCGTAGCCCAAGGCCAGTTCCTGCAAGCGGGTCGCCCGACGCTTTTCATCGCCTCCGATGGCACGCAGTTCCCGCTCGAAGCGCGATTTCTGGGGTTCCCGGTTGATCCAGTGGCTTACCACGGCGGTACGAATCGCGCCCTTGATGGACGACCCCGGGATGTAGGCGCGCCCCCGGTGGAGGTTGCGCACCATCGGGTGGACTTTGAGCTGACTCCGGGGCCGGCCGATGTTGCGCTCGAACGCCCGGACGACTCCCGGACTGGCCGTCATCCTGGCCAGTGCGTGTCGCTCCGGGACGACGTGGTTGCGGATGAACGCGTGGATCCCCTGGAGGTCGCCTTGATCGAGCATCCCTTCGAGCCGGGCGCGTTCGGGATCGGGCAGGTCGTCGAGTACCTCCTGCAGGCTGTACCGGACGAGCTGGTCCCCGGCGATCACGTAGTCGAGGGGATCGATGGTTTCACCGGTGCCGATGTGTACGGGAGTCAGGATACGGCCTTCGTACTGAAGGGTGGTCATGAAGCGGCCTCCGTGAAGGGCACGCACAGGTGGTAGGCGTTTTCGCATACATCATCGAGCGCGGGGTGCACGCCCCGCAGCAGCGCGCCGTGGGGGCCCGGCTCGTTGTCGAAGGTGGCCCCGGGCTCGGTGAGCAGCAGCGGCCGTTTGAACGGCCCGGCCGCCGCGTTCGCCCGGTGCCCGCCCAACCGGCCGAAATGGGGCGAAAGCCGGTACCGGGCACCGGTGGTATTTTCGGTCAGCACACCCCTGGACAGGCTCATGAGCCGATTGCCTCCTGGCCGAAACAGGTCGTCGGCCGGCGGCCCCGGGCTGACCCGGAACCGTCCCCTGCCGGTGGAGGCGTCCCGGCCGTAGCCGTTACGTCCCACTTGCTCGAGCAGGTCCAGCAAGAGGTCTTCGCCGAGGCTGCCGGGATCGGCGAAAAGACAAAGGTGGGGGCCGTCTCCTCCGAACCAGTGTTCCTGTTGGAAGTAGAGCCCGCCTTCGCTGGGCGTTCGGGAGGTGAGACGGTTGATCTGGTTCCCGGCCCGCTGCACTTCGAGGGGCGGATCCGGGGCCAGCTCCTCCCTGTGGAGCCACGCCCGGTAGAGGGCGTGCTCGCCGAACCCGGCGCGGAGGGAAACGAAAGTGTCCCGGGAGACCCACCGCCGTTTTCGCAGCGTCTTGAGCCGGGCCATCGCCTCCGAGCGCGACAGGCCGGAGCCACGCGCCAGCTCTTCACCCAGAGCGTGGCGGGTTTCCGCAGACATCGGCGCCGTGAGCGGACGGGGCAGGTGGCCATGGGGGAACGCGTCGCTCAGCCGCACGGGCGCCTCGTCGAAGCCATCGAGCAGGCGCCCGAGTTCGGCTTCGCCACGGGAATACCGCAGGGCCCAGCACAGGTGCCCGAACAGGGTGTTGGACCGGAACGGTGTTCCAAACGGCTCGTCTAGGGTCAAGTCGATCTGGAGTATCGCCATCGGCAAGAACCCCCGTTACGCGGCACGGACCGAGACGTCGATGGCGTCGAAGCGCTCCTGCACGATTTGGCCGTCGAAGACGAGGTCGTGGAACCGCACCCGGCCGTAGCCACGGCTGCCTGCGCCGCCCAGGGCGTCGCTCTCCAGCAATTTCATGCCGGTGAGCACGGTGTCGAACCGATTCTCGTCGCCTGCACCGCCGTCCCCGTCCACCGAGAACACCCGGTACGCCATCTCGATCCGGAACCGGGCACCCGCCGGAACCCGCTCGGTATTGTGGAGCCCGCCCTTGAGTGCCTTTCCCCGGACCCGGTCGATGGTGACTTCAGTCTTCTCTTCGGTGTAGGGCAGCCCGCGGGCGTCGATTTCGGCGACCCACTGGGGGTCGAGCGCGGCGTCGCGCACGAGAAGCCGGGTTGGCCCCCCCTCCCACGCGGACCACACGGTGCCGAATACGCACAGGATGGGATCGTCGTCCTGGTAGGGGGCCATGCCGCCCCAGCCCCACGGCCGGCCGTCGGGCTCGAGGCTCCCCAGGTGCCACTCAAGCAGGCTCCGGATCTTGCCCTTGAGGGACGAACCCGGAACGATGGGGCGGTGGGTCACGGGATCGCGGATCACGGGCAGATCCATGCCGCCGATCTCGACGGCCTCCTTGCCCGCGCCGATGTGCAGGCCCGACAGGCATTCCAGGGTGCCGGTCAGGGTCTTCGTATGAATCAACCGGTCGATGCGCGCCATCGGTATCCTCCTACTCCTTGGCCAGGAACTTGTGGAACCCCACCACGGCCTCGAAATGTTGCACGAACGCGCTGAAGTCGCGATACGTTTTGGCCGCATGGGTGTGATCGACGAAGAACTGGACAAACGCGTCCGGGAAGTGGTTGCCCAGCCGCCCCTTGGCGTACAGGACCTTGGCCTTGAGCATGGCGAACCGGGGCCGCACACGACGGAACGCCTCGTCGTGCTCGGCGCCCCCACCGACCGCCAGTTCGATCTGCCGCTGGATGGCCTTGACCTCGTCGAAGAACCGCCTGAGTTGGGTGCTTTTGAGGCCGCTGATCTTCTCGGCCCAGTCCTGCGCCTCCCGATCCACCAGGGCGGGCCGGATGTGATCACCGTCAAAATAGGTCACGGTCCGGGGCTGGGGCACGGCGTTGCCCCGGCCGGGTCCTCCGTGGCCGCCCCGGCTCTGGGGACCGTGTCTTCGGTGCATACCGTTGGACATGACTGCCCTCCTTTCGGTTCAGGTTCGGAGCCGGTGTAGCGCCCATTGCACCGCCACGGGCAAAACGGCGAGGGTGGCGCCCCGGTCGCGCAGGTCGGGACCGAGCCCGACGAGTTCGAGGATGTCCGCTCGATCCGTCGCGCGCCCCTTGAAGTTCCGCTTCAGGTCGTACGCCAGGTGTGCCCGCCAGGCGGCCTGGGCTGGGTCGCGCTCGGCCGCCCTGCGCATGCGGGCGTACCGGTGGAGCCGCTGGACGAACCCCCGGGTCACGACCTTGCCGTCCACCCAACGCACGAGCTTTTCAGCCACCAGGCCGGCCCGGGACAAGTCGTCCCACGCCAGCACGCCACCCAGGACCCACACCTGGTTTTTCCGGCCCTGCTTGCTCGCGTCGAGCGCGTCGTCGGCTTCGGCGGCCGAGCGTGCCAGCGACACGTCGGGCGGCGTCAGAAGGTGTGCGGCCGACAAGGTCAGGTTGGGATTGTCGCCGCTGAACCGGGCAAAGGTTTCGCGCAACGCCTTGGCCAGATCGAGGGTCTGGCGCCACGGCCCGATCAGAAGCAGGTCGTCCCCCCCCGCATACACCGTGTAGGTGTGGGGAAACGACTGCTCCATGACCCGGGGCAGGTGGGCCGAGAAGAAGAACTCGAGCATCCGCGACAACCCGGCGTACCGGCTCAGACTCTGGCGTTCCCGGGGGAGCCCGCTGGAGAACACCAGGCCCAGGTCGTCCACGTCGGCCTTGAGCACGGCCAACAGGGCCCGGCCCCGGATGAGTCCATCGGGGTCCGCCTCCCGGGCCAGCGACGCCAGGTGATGAAACGTTTTGATGCGGCCGGCGCGGGGCGCCTCGTCCTCGTCGTCCCTCCGCCCCCTGTCGTACACGGGGTCGCGCCACTCTCCGTCCTCCCAGGCGGGCACATAGCGAGCCACCCACGCCCGGGGCAGGGGCACGCGCGTTTCCTCTCCGATCAGAACGGCCCGCCACAGCCCGCCCAGGTCGGCCGGACAGTCGGCGGCCGAAACGAGATCGAGACCCAAGCCGCCGGGTAGGGGGATTGCCGCGCCTCGTGGAAACCGGTCCACGGGACCTGTGAGCAAGACTTCGGCCCGCGGCAGGCGCTGGCCCACCCGCTGCTCCTCGCTGCACGGCCCACACACACGGTCCTCGCCGGATCGGGCGGGCCGCATCGCGCATACCGTACACGCGCCCTGGGGGAACACGACGGGAATGGGCCCGGTGGCCACGGTGGACAGCGGGCGGTGTTTGGCGTCCTCGACGGCGCTCCCCAGGGCATCCAGGACGGCCAGGAATCGCTCGCCGACGAACCGGTCACCGCAAAAGGCCGGGCTCGCCGCGATATTCAGGGCCAATCCGCCCAGGTAGCGTTCATAGAACCACGCGTCGAGCATCTCGCGAACCCGCTGGATCCGGTCGTCGAAATCGGGCACGGCCGGGGCCAGGATCATGAACCGGCCCCCGGCGGACTGTACCCGGCACACGTCGGGCAGGCCGAACGCGTCGAGAACCAGAAGGGCCGCTGCTTCGACCGCCTGGCCCATCAGAAACGACCGGGCGCGGAGCACCTTGGCCACGGCTCGGGCGCCCTGGGCGGCCATGGTGAACAGGGACCGCTGGATGCCCGACAGATCGCCGGCGACCAACCGGTAGGCCGGAATGTTCCGGTCGGTCACCGCCGACAGGGAAGGATCGCCGTTTTCGCTGTGGTACGCCCAAAGGGCGCACGCGATGGCGGCGGTGCCGAGGCTGTGGTCGTACAGGGAGATGTCGGGGCAATCCACCGTGGAACTGGGAATCGCCCAGGTGTAGACCTCGAGCAACCCCTGGACCCCCGCCAGGAAGTGCCGCGCCTCCCTACGGCTGCCCAGGGCTCGGAAATCTTCGCAGAATTCTTGCCACAGGTTCCGGTACTGATCGGGGAGGCCACGGGCTACGTCGTCGATCTCGTCTCGGGGATACAGGTGATCGACCCCGGGTTCGAGTCGCCCAAGGGCGTGGACCCGGGACGCGGGCGCCCCCCGGCCTATGTCGATCGCGGCCAGGGGACTTAGCATCGGCTGGCGGCGGTGGTTCCGCCGGCGCGGATCCCCCTCCTCGGGGGTCCGGCGGTCCATCCCGGCGGACAACCGGTCGCCCTCGGCCACGGCGCGGGCCAGCGCCTCGTGTTTTCCGGCCGCCTCGGGCCGGTGGTGGCTGGCCGCGAGCTTTTGGGCCAGTCTCAGGTCGAGCCCGTCTGGTGCGCCCACGGTGTCGACCAGCCAGTCGAAGAACGCGTCACTCCACAACACATGCCGGTGCGAGTAACGGCCGTCGAACACCGGGCAGAAGGTGTTCTCCGCGCCTGCCGAGGTCGGATGAAGGCGTTCGAGGTCCCCCGGCGCGTGGGCCCGTTGCATGAACTTGCCAACATCATGCAGCAGCGCCCCGGCCGCCAACGCCGAGAGGGTGGGATCGAGGAGTTCCGGCATCAGAATCCTCCCGTCACGCGGGTCTGTTGGTTGTCGTCGGCTCCATGCTCCAGGTCAATCTTCCCAAGGCCGAAGCTGGTGGCCTTGCCCAGGTGGAAACGCCCGGCCCACGCGAGCCATGGCGCGAGTGGACCCACGTCGCCCCGCAGTTCCAGTTCGCCCACCAGCCCCCCGAGTTGCATCTTTGTGCTCTGCCGGCTGGAGTAACGCGTCCAGTCGTGCCACCGTGTGCGCGCCGCAAGGTCCAGCCGGTCGCGCAGCCGCAGCAGGTCGCCGAACGCGTCTCCTTCTTCCTCGCCTTGGCCGTAGAACCGTTCGAGGTGGGACCACCGCCGGCCCAGCGAGACCAAAAAGGTCTCCACGTCGAGGTCCCGGACGAGCCGGCCCCGGCGCTTGAGGCGCAGGGGCGTGGCGAGCCGGACCCGAACCCATTCGCCCAGGTCCGGAACCAACGGTGCCGGAGCGACGGTCCGAACCTCGGACAGGCCTTCGGCCCCGTCCCGAAACACCTCTGTCCATCCCGTTTCGGCCAACGCCTCCACAGACCGCAGCGCCAGGGGCTTGCGGTCGCGGGAAAGTCCAAGCCGGCCGAGTTCCTGGAAGGTGTACACCAGGTACGGAAGGATCCCGAGAGCCGGGCCCATCAGGAGCACCTGGCAGGTGATCCGGTCCCCGGGCCGGTATTCGAGCCGGTCAGACAGGGGCGGGACGAGCACATACGGGTGGGGCGCAACGTCCACGCCGGGGCGGGGCCCCCGGGCCGGATCCACCCGGGACTCGAACACCCGCTGGTAGGTGCAGGTATCGCGCACCAGACAGGTGGGGCACCGTTCCTGGCGAAGCGCGCACACCACCCGGCGGAACGCCCGGCCGAACAGGCCCCGGAGCGCGGACCCAAGATAGGGGGGAACGCGCACGGCCTCCAGGGGCTCCAGGTGGAACTGGTACAGTTCGTGTGGAACGGATCGCACGGGCGGCTACCCTTTCGACAACACCCCGGGGGTGGTGTTCGCCTGGTCGGGGAACAAGCATAGGCCGCACGGCGCGCGGCGGCCACGCCGGCAACCTTGCCCCGGGTTGCCGGACGCAAAAAGGGCCAGCCCGTCACAACGCGCGTACGGGCCGGCCCTTCGAGGCAGCGCAGAATGCCGAAATGGTCGGCATGCGTGGGTTCCCTCCCCTCGTCCACCAACGGACTGCGGTCTTTCCTATCCGATTTGGACGGCTTGCGTCAAGCGAGGGGGCCGGGTCCGGTTCACGGGCAATGACAACACGGGCCTGAAACGGCTCCACGAAGGCCGGACGGCTGACGGCGGGGTTCGGGTTTCCCTGACATCCTCCAGTCACGGTATGATTCCCCTTCATCCCCTCCTCCACCCCGCACCCGGGGGCCCCATGGAGCGCCGCGGTCTTCTGAGCCTGATCGAGAACACCGACCCCGGGATCGTGCTGTTCGACGACCGGTTCGCGGTGCGCTACATCAACCGGGCGTTCCTGACGATCTTTGCCGGGGTGTCGGCGGACGAGGTGTTCTCGGGCGACCTGATGCGGTTCCACGACGAGGCCGGCCGGGAGCGGATCCGGCAGATGTACCGGCTGATGAAGGATTCGAGCCGCCAGGTGCCGTTCTCGTTCAAGCGCATCGGCGACGGCCGCGAGGACCGCTACCTGTTCCTGAAGCTGATCCCCCTGCTGGACCGGGGCATGGCCGACGCCATGAACTGCATGCTGGTGTACGACATCTCCCCGTTCGTGGCCGACCGGGAGCGCACGTTCATCAAGATCCCGGTGAGCGCGGGTCGGGAAATCCACCTGCTGGACCCCGACGAGGTGCTGTTCCTGCGTGCCTACAACATTTACTCCCGGGTACACACCCCCGACGGCGAGTACTTCTGCGACTTCTCCCTGGGGTTCGTGGAGGAGCGCCTCCCGCCGGACCGGTTCTACCGGATCCACCGCAGCTACATCGTCAACCTGGCCCGGGTCCGCAAGGTGGTGCGCGGCTCCGGTGGCCACACCCTGCTGATGCAGGGCAGCGACCTGCCCCTGCCCGTGAGCCGGGCCCGGGCGCCGGAGCTGTTCTCCCGCCTGGGCGTTCGCTGAGCCCGCAGCCGTTCATCGGGCCGAAGGGAACGCGAACGGAAAGGGCTGCGGCCGCCCGGTTTGCAAGGCCGGGCCACCCGGGCGGGGTCGTCAGCCCGGGACGACGGGGCCCCCTCGAAACGGGCCGGACCGGGACCAATGCCCCCCCTTTCACTGGACTTTCCGGGGGCCGGTGGCATATGAAGGGGCGATCCGTTCCCCGCGACAGGAGAGGAGAGATGCCGCGCAGCCCCTACGGTCGCGTCGAGGATGAGCTGGCCAAGGCTTTCGTGGCCTTCGAGAAGGAGTACATGGGCCGGGGGCCCAAGGAGGCCGCCTGCCACGTCATCGGGGATCTCGTCCTCGTGCGCCTGAACGGCGTGCTGACCCCGGCGGAGCAGCACCTCGCGAAGAGCGCCGACGGGATCGATCTCGTCAAGAAGATGCGGGCCAACCTGATCGAGGGGGCCAAGGAACTCGTGTACGCCGTGGTCGAGGACGTCACCAGGAGGCGGGTGATGTCCATGCACACGGACCTGAGCACCCAGACCGGGGAGCGGATCTTCGTGTTCACCCTGGACGCCCCGCCCGCCGCGGACAGACCCTAGCAGGATGCTGAAAAACCCCGTCCGTGGGTTTTTCAGCCACGGCCTCTCGGGGACGGCCCCATCGAGGTCTTTCAAATCACTCGGGTTTTCAACCCTCGCGATTTGGCACCCCCTCCGTGGGGTGCTAGCAGGCCGCTTTTTCAGCGGCCTGCTAGCACCGGGGCGCGGTTCTTTTCCGGCTTGACGCCCGGGGCGGGCTTCGGTACAAGTCTCGGAGAGCAGATTCCTGGAAGGGTTTTCCACCCCGGTGGGAAACCGGTCGAGGAATGGGCCGGATGGAGGACCCGCGGGTCCGCCTCCGGCCTTTTTCGTCTCCACGTCTTGCCCGACGGCGCAGGGGGATCTCCCCGGGCGCGCGACGGCCGGACCCCGATTCCGCACGGGCGGTGTCGGGTCCGGCCGTTTCTTTTGCCTTCGTGGCAAGCGTCACCCTGGAAACCGGAGGATACCGTGACGCCGATCGCCGAGGACAGCCAGAGCCGCCGATTCGTCGCGGCGCTGACCGAGGTCTACGGCGAACTCATGGGGATCGTGCCGGACCGGGTGGAGACCCACCTGGACGGCGAGGTCCTCACGGCCATCCTGTTCGGGTCGTCCGCGCCGGCTGAGGACGCGCTGTTTCTGCGCCCCGATGGGTGCCGGATCCTCCGCAGCTACCACGAGGCCTGCGCCCGGCAACTGTTCCAGCCGGTGGCGTCCCTGGTCCGCCGGCTGCTGGGCAGACAGCTGGTCCACCTGCTGCTGGAGTCGGCGCCTTCCAGCCGGCACAAGGTCCTGGTCCTGGTGCTTGCCCGGGAGCCGGCGGGCGAAGACCCGGGCCAGGACGGGCCGGGGTAAACCCGGGGCCGGCGACCCGGAGGGCGACCCCGGGGCGGGGGCGACTTGACCCCCCGGGGATGTTTCGCTATAAACACACGGGTGCAGATTCCTGGAAGGGCTCCCCCGCACGGGGAGTCGGTCGGGGAATGGGCCGGACGGAGGGCGGAAGCGCCCTGCTCCGGCCTTTTTTGTTGTCACGGTGTCCAGCCCAACGGCGCGGGGGATCTGCCCCGGCACCCGACGGCCGGGCCTGCCCTCCCCGCCGGCCGGGGAGGGGCGGGTCCGGCCGTTCGTCGTCTGGGCCGGGTGCGCCGGACTGCGGCAGCCCCGTTCCCAAGGAGAAGCCCATGATTCGGCGGATACTGGTCGTCCTGGCGGGAACCCGGTTCACCCCCTCGGCCATCCGGCTCGCCGTGGAACTGGCCGGGCGCCACGGGGCCAGGGTGACCGGGGTGGCCGCCCTGGACCGGCGCAGGCTCGACTACGTGGGCCCGGTACCCCCGGGAGCCGCGGCCCACGCGGAACGGCTCCGTACCCACCGCCACACCGTGCGCCGCGAGCAGGTGGCAGCGGCCGTCCGCACTTTTCGCGACGCCTGCAAGGCGGCCGGGGTGGGCCACGAGGTCGTGGAGGGCGAGGAGGATGCGTGCGAGTTGGTGCCCTCGCGCTCCCGCTACCACGACCTGACGGTGTTCGGCCTGCGGGCGCTCCTGGAGTGCCAGCTCGGAGCGCAGCACTCCGAGGCCGCCGTGGCCCGGCTCATCGGGGGCGGGGTGCGCCCGATCCTGGCGGTCGCCGAGGAGCCACGCCCCGTCCGGCGGGTGCTCGTCGCCTACAGCGGCTCGGTGGACTCGGCAAGGGCCATGAGGAGCTTCTTCCAGTTCGGCCTCTGGCCCGACGTCCGGGTACGCGTGGTCACGGCCCACGCCTCCGAAGGGGAGGGCTCGCGCCTCCTGGCCGACGCGGCCGAGTACTGCCGGGCCCACGGGCTCGAGCCCGAGACTCGGCGGACGTCGGGCCAGGCCGGCAGGGAACTGCTGGCCGAGGCCGACCGCTGGGACGCGGACCTCGTGGTGGCCGGGAACGGCGCCAGGAGCCTCCTGCGGCGCCGGCACATCGGGGAGACCGCCCTGCACCTGATGCGCCACAGCGGCCGGCCGCTGTTCCTGGGTCCGTGAGGAGCCGGACCCCCGTAAAAACGCCGAGGGAAGCCCGATGAACGTGACGCTCTTCAACATCGCGATGGCCCTCTACTTCGGGGCGGGCCTCCTGTACGCGCTGCACCTGGCGGCGAGGCGGAGCCCCGCGCTCGGGAGGGCTGCCACGGGCACGTGCGCGGCCGGGCTCCTGGTCAACACGGTGGGCTTCGTGGTGCGCTACCTGGAGAGCCACCGGCTGGGGTTCGCGTACATGCCCTTGTCGAACATGTTCGAGTCGAAGATGTTCTTCGCGTGGTGTATCGTTGTCGTGTACCTTGTGGTGGAGCGGGCCTACCGGACACGCGCCCTGGGCGCCTTCGTGGCTCCCCTGGCGGCCCTGGCCATCGCCGTCGTGTCGCTGAACCCGAGGATCTCGTCGGAGCTCCAGCCCCTGGTGCCGGCCCTCCAGTCCAACTGGCTCACGGCCCACGTGGTCACGTGCTTCATCGGGTACGGGGCGTTTGCCGTGGCGTTCGCGGCGAGCCTGGTGTCGATCGCGCGGGGAGACCGCGCCGCAGGGGTACTGCCCGACCGGAAGGTGCTGGACGAGATCACCTACAAGGCCGTCTCCCTGGGGTTCGCGTTCCTCACGCTTGGGATCCTGACCGGAGCCGTCTGGGCCAACTACGCCTGGGGCACCTACTGGAGCTGGGACCCCAAGGAGACCTGGTCGCTGATCACGTGGTTCGTGTACGCCACGTACCTCCACGCCCGGTTCACCGGCGGGTGGAAGGGCCCGCGGCTCTCGTGGCTCGCGGTCGTGGGGTTCGGGGCCACCATGTTCACGTACTGGGGGGTGAACTACCTCCTCTCCGGGCTCCACAGCTATGGGTGATCTTCGGATGGTGCGCCGGGCCACAGACCCCGCCGGGGTGGCCGACGGCGCTCCGGAAGCCCGGGAGTTCATCGCGCCGGCCGTGGCCCGGTACCGGCGCGAGCAGGACCGCTACGCCAAGCTCGCGGACGCGGTGGCGGAGAAGTGCCGGCGCCTGCTGGAGGCCAACGCCATCCTGGGGACGGTGGACGCCCGGGCCAAGGGCCCCGGCAGCCTGGAGCGCAAGCTCGGGGAGCTGCTGGCCGGGGAGCCCCCGGGGGACCGGGCCCCGGCAGACCTGCTGGACAGGGTCAGCGACCTGGCCGGGGTGCGGGTCAAGACCTACGTGGAGGCCGACCGGGACAAGGTGGTCGAGGACATCTGCCTGGCGTTCGACGGCCCGGGCGAGGGGGGCGCGGTGGAGGTGGAAGTCAAGGCCGCCCCCTCCCGGAACTACCGGGCGATCCACTGCCAGGTCATGTTGCCCCCGCAGGACCTCACCGGCAGGTGGGCGAACCTCCGCGACACGAGCTGCGAGATCCAGGTGTGCAGCCTGCTGGCCCACGTGTGGAACGAGATCGAGCACAACCTGGTGTACAAGGCTGCCAACGGCCGGCCCTCCGGGGAGGAGATGGACCTCCTGTCCGCCCTCGGGTCTCTCACGAGACAGGGGGACGAGGTCCTGAACGCACTGATCGCGGCCACCCGGCGCCGGCTCGCCCGGCGCACCGGCGCGTTCACCGACACGTTCGACTTCGCGGCCCGGATGAGGGAGCGCTTCCCCATGGCCCATAACTTCGAGATGCACGCCCTGGCCCTGCTCGAGGAGCTGCGCGCGTTTGGGCTCACCACCCCCCAGCAGGTCGAGGAGCACCTGCTGGCCGGCGACTACCAGCAGGAGTCGTGGAACCTGTTCGAGGCCTTCCGGGCCCACCAGCTCCGGACCGACGACTGGGGGGTGGTGCTCGACCCGGGGAGTTCGGACCACCTGCTGGTGCTCTTGCTCGCCCGCAGGGCGCCCGAGGTGCTCCGGCGCCACCAGTCGGACAAGCCCAGGGGCCGGCTTCCCCGCATCGCCCGGCTCGCCCGGCGGTTCGCCGAGATGGCGGCCGCGCCGGCCGGGGGCCGATGAGGACCCCGCCCGTGGCTGGCCCCTTCGCCCCCGCGCGGCGGGTGCCCCTGGGCCTGGTGGTCCAGGGGCTCCTGCTCATGGCCCTGTGGCTCGCCCTGAGCGGGATGTACGACGCCTTTCACCTGGGTCTCGGGGCCCTGTCCGTTGTCTGCGTCCTGTGGCTCAACGCCCGGCTGCGGCGTGCCCGTCCGATCGGCCCGGGGAGGACCGAGGTCCACGTGCTGCGGTTCGTGGCGTACTGCGGCTGGCTCCTGGGCCAGATCGTCCTGTCCGCGCTCCATGTCGCCGCAGTGGTGCTCACCCCCCGGATGCCCGTGAGCCCCAGGGTCGTTCGGTTCCGGTCGGACCAGCCCAACGACGTGGCCCGGATGCTCCTCGCCTGTTCCATCACGCTGACCCCCGGGACCCTCACCGTGGAGGTGGACGCAGACGAGTTCACCGTCCACGCCCTGACCGGGGCCACGGCCCGGGGCCTGCTGGACGGCACCATGCAGGCCAAGGTGGCCCGGCTGTTCTCCGACGGCCCCGGCCGGGCCGTGTACGACGTGCGGTGGGAGGAGGGCTGAGTGGAGTCCCTGTACACGCCCCTGGCCGCGTTCCTGGCGCTGATCCTGCTCCCGCCCCTCTACCGGGTTCTCCGGGGGCCCACGGTGTTCGACCGGCTGCTCGGGGCCTCGGTCATCGGCAACAAGACCATCGTGATCTCGTGCCTGTTCGGGTTCGCCTTCGGCCGGATCGAGATGTTCCTCGACATCGCCCTGGGCTACGCCATCCTGAACTTCGTCGGGGCCGTGGCCATCGAGAAGTACTTCTCCTCAGAGGAGGCGAGCCGGTGAACATCCTGCTCGAGACCGCCGCGATCATCCTGTTCGGCTCGGGTGTGCTGTTCATGCTCGTCGGGAGCCTCGGCCTCCTGCGGCTGCCCGACTTCTTCACCCGGACCCACGCCTCGGGCAAGGTGGACAGCGTGGGGATGATGCTGTGCCTGGGGGGCCTGGCGCTCCACGAGGGCCCCACCCTGAGCGGGCTCAAGCTGGTGCTGGTGATCGCGTTCGTTGCGGTGTCGAGCCCGGTGGCCGCCCACGCCCTGGCCCGGGCCGCGGTGCGCTCCGGGCTCAAGCCCTGGCGAGCCCCCGGGCAAGGTGGGCCGGACCGATGACCTGGCCGATCGAGTTGATCCTGTACGTGGTGTTGCTGGTCACCGCCCTGGCCTCCCTGGAGGTCCACAGCCTCCTGGCCGCCTCGGTCATCCTGACCGCGTTCAGCTTCGTGTGCGCCCTGCTCATGCTCTCGGTGGGGGCCGTGGACGTGGCGTTCACCGAGGCGGTGGTGGGGGCGGGCCTGGTGGGCGTGCTGTACATCGTCGCCATCTTCCGCACCACCCGGAGGAGCACGGATTGAGACTCCGAAACGCCCTCGTGCTGGCCGGGATGGCCGCGGTGCTCCTGTACGCCGTGGGGCACCTGCCCAGCCGGGGTGACCCGGCCGCGCCGGCCCACCGGCGCACCAGCCTCGCCGGCACCCCCGGCGCCGGCACCTACTACCTGGAGCACGCCCTCGAGGACGCGGCCACCCCCAACGTGGTCACGGTGGTCCTGGCCGACTACCGGAGCGTGGACACCCTGGGAGAGACCCTGGTGGTCTTCACCGGCGGCGTCGCGTGCCTGCTGATCCTGCGGAGACGGCAGTGAGGACGCCGTCCCGGAGCCTGGTGGTGGTGCTGGCCGCCCGGGGCCTGGCCCCGGCGATCCAGCTGTTCGCCCTGTACGTGGTGTTCCACGGCCACTACAGCCCGGGCGGAGGATTCCAGGGCGGCGTGCTCCTGGCCGCCAGCTTCGTCCTGGTGCGCCTGGCCGAGGGTTACGGGGCGGGCCAGCACCAGATCCCCCGCCGGGCCGGGCTGCTCCTGGGGGTGGCCGGGGTGCTCCTGTTCGGGGCCGTGGGCGCAGCGGCGTTCCTGACGGGCGGCAACTTCCTGGACCACGGCCGGGTGCCCCTGCCGGGGTTCGCCCCGGCCGACCTGCGCTCCCTGATGATCCTGGTGATCGAGGTGGGAGTGGCGATCACGGTGGCAGCGGTCCTGACCGCCATCTATGACGAACTCCTCGGGGACGAAGACGATGCTTGATAACCTCGTGGGGCACTACGACTACTACTTCCTGGCGGCCCTGACCGTAATCGGGTTCTACGGGATGCTCGCCAAGCGAAACCTGGTGAAGAAGCTGATCGGGATGACGATCCTCCAGACCTCGATCATCCTGTTCTGGCTCGTGGGGGCCTACAAGGCCGGGGGGAGCGTACCCATCTACGACGAGCGCCTGGGCGTTGCGGACCCGGGCCTGTACGTCAACCCCCTGCCCCACACCCTGATGCTCACGGCCATTGTGGTGGCCGTGGTAACCCTGGGGGTGGCGTTCGCCCTGATCGTCGCGATCCACCGCGCCTACGACACCCTGGACGAGGAGGAGCTGCTGGAGCGGATGCGATGATCATCGCGAACCTGCCCGCCCTGATCCCCCTCACCTACCTGGTCGCGGCCCTGCTCATCCCCCTGGCCGGGGCCTGGAGGCCCCCCCTGGCCCCGGCGCTGGCCCTGGCCGGGGCGTCCGCAGGGGTGGTGCTCGCGCTGGCAGGGCTGGTGCAGGTGGCCGCGTCCGGGCCGCTGTCGTACGAGATGGGGGGATGGCCACCCCCGGGGGGGATCGAGTTCGTGCTCGACGGCCTGTCGGCGTTCGTGGTGGCGGTGGTGGCGGTGGTGGGCCTGGCCACCCTGGCCCACGGCCGGTGCACCGCCCGGGCACAGACCCCGGGCCGGGTCGTGCCCTTCCTGAGCGCGTCCATGATCTTCCTCACCGGCCTGACGGGCATGGTGCTCACCGGGGACCTGTTCAACCTGTACGTGTTCCTGGAGATCAGCTCGCTCGCCGCCTACGCGCTCCTGGCCGTGGGGAGCCGACAGGCGCCCCTGTCCACGTTCCGCTACCTCGTCATGGGCACGGCAGGGGCGTCGTTTTACCTGTTCGGGCTGGCCTTCCTGTACCTGGAGACCGGCACCCTGAACATGGCCGACATGGGCCGGATCCTCACCCTGGTGGACGACCGCTCGCCCGTGATCATGGGCCTCACCTTCATGGGCGTGGGAATGGCGCTCAAGATGGCCCTGTTCCCCCTCCACGGCTGGCTGCCCGACGCCTACACCGACGCCTCGTCCGCCAGCACGTCCCTGGTGGCGCCCCTGGGCACCAAGGTGGCTGCCTACGTGCTGCTGCGGCTGTTCTTCTTCGTGCTCGAGCCCGAGTACGCCCGGGGCCTGCCGCTCGTCACCGCGGTGGGCTACCTGGGGATCGCGGGGATCGTGTGGGGCTCGGTCATGGCGATCCTCCAGCCGGAACTCAAGCGCATGCTCGCCTACAGCAGCGTGTCCCAGGTGGGCTACATCGCCGCGGGCATCGGCCTGGCCTCGCCCCTGGGATTGATCGCCGCCGTGCTCCACATCCTGAACCACGCCTTCATGAAGGCCTGCCTGTTCCTGGTGGCCGGCAACCTCCGGTCCCGCCGGGGTCACAGCGACATCCCCTGGTTCGACCAATCCCTGCGACGGGCCATGCCGTGGTCCATGGCGGCGTTCGCCGCGGCAGCCCTGTCCATGATCGGCATCCCGCCCCTCGCCGGTTTCTTCAGCAAGTGGTACCTGGCCCTGGCCGCCCTGGAGCAGGCCAACTGGATGCTCCTGGCCGCCCTGGTGGCGAGCAGCCTGCTCAACGCGGTCTATTTCTTCCGGGTGCTGGAGCGGATGTACCTGCTCCCCGCCCCCGAGGGGGCAGGGGCCCCGCCCGCGCCGATCGAGGAGGGGGAGGTTCCGGCCTCCATGCTCGTGCCCACCCTGGTCCTGGCCGGGGGGCTGCTCGCCCTGGGGCTCGGCAACGCCTGGCTCGTCACCCACCTGATCCGGCCCATGCTGCCGGCCGGGCTGTGAGGGGGAGGGCGCCGGCGTGATCCCCTACGAGACCTACCCCTCGGTCCAGCCCCTGCTCGCGGTGCTGGTCTCCCTGGCCGCGGCCGGGCTGATCGTGGCGAGCGGCCGGCGCCCGGCGGTGCGGGAGACCTGGACCCTGGCCGCGGCCGCCCTCAAGTTCGCCCTGGTGCTGGGTCTCGTTCCCGGGGCCCTGGCCGGCCGGGCCGCCGAGATCACCCTGTTCGAGATCTCCCCGGGCGTGGCCCTGGCCCTCCGGGCCGACCCCCTCGGGGTGTTCTTCGCCCTGGTGGCCTCGGGCCTGTGGGTCGTGACCTCGGTGTACTCCATCGGCTACGTGCGGGCCGGGGGCGAGGCCAACCAGACCCGCTACTTCGCGAGCTTTGCGGTGTGCCTGTCGGCCACGATCGGG
>JAJRUI010000059.1 GCA_024277875.1 Deferrisomatales bacterium | reverse complement strand
GCCCGGACCCGGTCGGCCTCGGGCCCCAGACCCGGCCGGAACCGGTGGGCCTGCCGGGCCGCCGGGGTGTCGAGTCCGACCCAGGCGCCCTGGTCACCCAGGGGATCGCCCACCACGGCCACGCCGGCGTCGGCCCCGAACGCCGTCCGGGCCCGGGCGGCGGCAGCCAGGGCGACGGGCTCCGACCCGTCGGCGGGCGCGGGCAGCACGAGCCCCCCGCAGTAGCCCGGCCGGCCGCAGGTGGCCAGCCACCCGGCCAGGACGCCCGCTGTGTACCCGTCGGCCGTGGCCACGGTCCAGCCCCGGGTCGCCGCTGCCTCCAGGGCCGCTGCCGCGTGGGTCTGCCGGTCGGTTCCGAACACGTACCGGCCCAGGCGGCGGCGCACCTCGGCCTCCACTGCGGCAACCCGCCCCCGGGCCTGGTCGCCGGTTTTGGCCCGGGAGGTGATCACCACCCGGACTTCTCCCGGGGAGGCCAGGAGCCCCACGTACGGATCCCGGTCCGGGCCCATCAGGTCGGCCACGGCCTCTCCGACCCGGCTCTCCCCCGGCCCGAACAGCCGCACGGTCCGGGTGGCGAACCCCCGGACCCCCAACCGGCGCGCCAGGCGCGGCACGACCCAGTCGTCCAGCATGCCGGTGAGTTCCCGGGGGACGCCGGGAAGGGCCACGAACCACGTCCCCCCCGCTTCGAGGGCGAAGCCGGGGGCCGTGCCCCGCGGGTTCGGGATCGCGTCGGCGCCGGCGGGAAGGCAGGCCTGGACCCGGTTCGAGGGGGGGACCTCCCGGCCGAACCGGGCCATGAGGGACGCGATGTGCGCCATCAGGTCGGGCCGAAACGCCAACGCCCTGCCGGTCACCCGGGCCACGCTGAACCGGGTGCGGTCGTCCTCGGTGGGGCCCAGCCCCCCGGTGACGAACACCACCGGGCAGCGGGCCGCTGCCCGGCCGATCGCGTCGTCCAACTCGGCATCCGTGTCCCCCACCACGGTGATGCGGCGAAGGGGGCACCCGAGGGGCGCGATGCGGGCCCCGATGGCGGGTCCGTTGGTGTCCGCGTGGCTGCCCAGCAGCAGTTCCGTTCCCACGATCACGGCTTCGGCGTACGGGTCCATGGCCGTTCCTCCCGGTCGAGCGGTCCGGAAAGAGGGTACCAGATGCGCCGGGGTTTGGGTTCGGGGGCCGGCGATGCTACCATGAACGGGTGCGGACGGCCGGGGAGAAGACGGTTTGGCCAAGGGCAAGGTGGTGTACGTGGATTTTCGCAAGGGACGCCGGCCCGCCGCCGGCGGTTTCGGCGGCGGGCCGCGCCTTTTGTTCGGCGTGTTCCTGGGGGTGCTCGTCGTCGAACTCCTGGCCGTTGCCGTGCTGCGTCCCGCCGTGATCTCGTCCGGCTTTTTCGGCCCCACCGTGATCGCGGTGGCGGTTCTGGTGACCCTGGGCGTGCGCCGGGCCGTGGCCCGGTTCCAGGTGGCCCGGGCGTACCGGGACAGCCTGGGCCCCGGCGGCGACTCCCCGGACGAGCGGTCCGGGGGCTGGCTGCACTGAAGCCCCGTCCCCTCGCAGACCGTGATGATTCCGACGCCAGCCAACGGCTCCGGCCGGGTGCCCCGCCCGGTTTTCGACCCCCGGAACTGATCCTCGATGCTCGACTGGCCCGTTCTCCAGGAACATGTCCGGGACCGCCGCCGCCGCAAGCGCCGGCTGGCTGCGGTGGTGATCGGTCTGCTCGCGGTGGTCGGGTACGTGGGGGCGCGGATCGCTCCCCGGTTCGAGGGGCCCCGGCCCCGCATGGAGGCCCCGGGGCCCGAACTGCCGCCTGTGGACACGGGGTCGGAGGTCCTTCGCCGGGTGTCGTGGCCGGAGCCTTCCCGGGCCGGGGACGGGTACGAGCAGTGGGTGGGGCCGTACCGGATCCGCTACACCCTGGAGCCCGAACTCCAGGAAGAGGCCCTGGCCGTGTTCCGCCGGTACAAGGTGCCGTACGGCGCGTTCGTGGCCGTGGAGCCGTCCACGGGCCGGATCCTGGCCCTGGCCGAGTACTCCCGGGCCGACCCGGCCCTCAAGGACTTCTGCCGCCGGGCCACTTACCCGGCGGCGAGCCTGGTCAAGGTGGTCACCGCTGCGGCCGCCCTGGAGGCCGGGGTGGTGACCCCGGACACCCGGATCCGGTTCGAGGGCAGCCCGTACCGGCTGTACCCGCGCAAGATCTCTCCGAAGAACCGACGCCGGGAGAACAACGTCCACACCGTGGCCCAGGCCCTGGGTAGCTCCAACAACGTGGTGTTCGGCAAGATCGGGGCGCAGTCGCTGGGAGCCGAGCGGCTCCGGGAGGCCCTGGCCGCGTTCGGGTTCAATCAGCCGCTCCGGTTCGATTTTCGGCTCCAGGTGAGCCGGGCGTCCGTGCCGGCCGAGCCGTACCCCCTGGCCCGCACCGCGGCCGGTTTCGGGGACGTGTACCTCAGCCCGATCCACGCCGCCCTGATCGCGGCGGCCGTGGGCAACCGGGGCGTGATGATGCGGCCGTACATCGTGGACACGATCGAGGACGGGGACGGCGCCGCCGTGTACCGGGCGGCGCCAGCGCCCCTGGGCCGCTGCACCACCGAGGCGGTGGCGGCCCAGGTGGCCCGGATGATGGAGCGCACGGTCACCCAGGGGACGTCGGCCAAGGTGTTCTACCGGTACGCCCGGCGGTTGCGCAGGAAGGTCGGGGTGGCCGGCAAGACCGGCAGCCTCACGGGTGACGACCCACCGGGCAAGTACGAGTGGTTCATCGGGTTTGCGCCGGTGGACGGGCCCCGGATCGCGGTGGCGAGCCTGGTGGTGAACCGGGGGGATCTGTGGCACATCAAGGGGGCGTACACGGCCCAGGCGGTGATGCGCGAGTTCTACGGCATGTGAGCCAGGGGTTGCCCGGCCCGGGATCCCTGTTATCCTGGGCTGCCAGGCCGTTTCCGGGAGACCCACGGGGTGGGAGAAGGACGGAAGCCATGACCGACGAAGCGATGGTGTACGACGTGGAGCAGGCCGCCCGGGAAGTGGCCACCCGGACCGGCATGGACCTCGAACCGGTGGAGGACATCCTGGAGGCGGAGTTCCTGTTCCACTGCGCCCTCGGCGCCTACGAGATCCCCGACGACGAGGAGGGGCAGGAGTTCATGGCCGAGGTCCGCAAGATGCAGCGGGACAACGCGGACCTGATCCCCCCGGCCGACGCCGACCTGGAGGCGTACGACGACCTGGCTGACCGGCTGGTCACGTTCGTGAGCCGACTGACCGGCGGGGACCCGGCCACGATCGAGGAGGTGCTCGACGAGCACATCCTGTACCTCGAGGAAAAGGGGTTCATCGAGCCCGAGTTCCAGGAGTAGCACGCGGTGAAGCCCGATCCCCGGCGCACCTACACCTGCTCGGACTACCGGGACGAGATGCGCCTGCTCGCCCTCAAACGCCGGGTCGAGCGCGAACCCCTGGCCGAGGACGAGCGGCTCCGGCTGGAGGAGGAGATCGGCCGGCTCCAGCGGCGGATGGGGATCGACTGACCGCGCCGGCCCGGCCCCCGGGGGGCGGCCGGGCTCAGACGGGCCGCACCGCGCGGTACCGTTTTTTCCCCGCGCGCAGGAGCACGACCCCGTCCCGGAGGTCGGCCGTCCCCACCCGCCGGTCGATCGCGGTCACCGGTTCGCCGTTCACGTACGCCCCTCCCTGCTGGATCAGCCGCCTCGCCTCCCCCCGGCTGTTCGCGAGCCCCACGTCCGCGAACAGCACGAACGCCTCGATCCCGGCCTCCAAGCGGTCCCGGGGCACCTCGGCGGTGGGCACCTGGCCCAGGTCGCCCCGCCCCCCGAACAGGGCCCGGCTCGCGTCCCGGGCCCGGGACGCCGCTTCCTCCCCGTGGACGAGCCGGGTGACCTCGTGGGCCAGGACCTCCTTGGCCTCTCGGATCGCAGCGCCCTCCAGGGCGCCCAGGCGCCGCACCTCGTCCATGGGCAGGAACGTGAACAGCCCCAGGAACCGCTCCACGTCCGGGTCCTCGGTGTTCACCCAGTACTGGTAGAACTCGTACGGGCTGGTGCGCTCCGGGTCGAGCCACACCGCACCCCGGGCGGTCTTGCCCATCTTGGCCCCGGACGACGTGGTGATCAGGGGAAACGTGATCCCGTAAGCGGCCTGGCCCTCCACCCGGCGGATGAGGTCCACCCCGGCCACGATGTTGCCCCACTGGTCGTTTCCGCCCATCTGGACCCGGCAGCCCTCGTGCTGGAACAGGTGCAGGAAGTCGTAGGCCTGCAGCAGCATGTAGTTGAACTCGATGAAGTTCAGACCGGTTTCCAGCCGCTGGCGGTACGACTCGGCCGCCAGCATCCGGTTGACCGAGAAGTGGACCCCCACGTCCCGGAGGAACGCGATGTAGTTGAGGGGCAGCAACCAGTCCGCGTTGTTCAGGAGGGCCGCGCCCCGGTCGAAGTTCAGGAACCGGCCGAGCTGGGTTCGCAGGCCGGCGGCGTTGGCCTCGATGTCCTCCAGGGTCAACAGCTGGCGAAGCTCGGTCTTGCCCGACGGGTCCCCGATCATCGCGGTTCCCCCGCCCACCAGGGCGATCGGCCGGTGGCCCGCCCGCTGGAGGTGGGCCAGGGCCATGATCGGGACCAGGCTGCCCACGTGGAAGCTCGACGCCGTGGGGTCAAACCCGATGTAGCAGGTGGCCGGGCGGGCAAGGAGTTCCCGGGCGCCGGGCTCGTCGGTCATCTGTTCAACGAAGCCGCGTTCCTGGAGCACGTCGAGTACGTGGGCGGCCATGGTCCTCTCCGGGGTCTGGGGCAGGGGAGCGCGGATGATAGCAACCGGGTTTCCGGGCGGTCAACGGACCCGTGTGGATCGGTCCGCAGGCGCGTGGTATATAACCGTACCCCGGCACCCGGACCCAGCGAGCGGAGGTGGGCGATGGCAGACCGTTTTTCGACCCCGGAGTGGAGCGTGGACGAGTGGGTGGGCGCGTGGCACATCGGTGTCGGCCAGGCGTACCGGTGCCAGGAGTGCGCCAACATGATCATGGTGGTCAAGGGGGGCACCGGTACCCTCGAGCCCCGGTGCCACGGCAAGCCGATGGTGCCCGTGGAGAAGAAGCCGTGAGCCGGCCTGTCCGGCTGGGCCAGGTGTACCGGTGCCCGGTGTGCGGTGCCGAGGTGGCCGTGATCAACGCGGCATCCCAGGCACTGGAGCCGTACTGCTGCAACGAGCCCATGACCCCGCTGGACCGGGTGCTCGTGTTGTACCGGTGCCCGGTGTGCGGCGCCGAGGTGGCCGTGATCCGGGA
This sequence comes from Deferrisomatales bacterium, assembly GCA_024277875.1. Lineage (GTDB taxonomy): Bacteria > Desulfobacterota > Deferrisomatia > Deferrisomatales > Deferrisomataceae > JAJRUI01. The sequence continues at coordinate 21,057 of JAJRUI010000059.1, read as the reverse complement.
CCGGGGCGGGCCGCTGGAACTGGTGTGCTGCCGGGTCCCGATGCAGCGCAGGGACAGCCCGGTGCCCGAGGCCGCGTGAGCAGCCGGCTTTCGGTCCTGGTGGTCGCGGCCACCACGGGAGAGCTCGGCGACCTGGCCGGCCGGCTGTCCGGCCGGGCGACCCGGGCGGCCGGGCCGTGGACCGTGGACGTGGGCCGGGTGGCCGGCCGGCCGGTGGGGCTGGTGGTGACCGGGGTGGGCAAGGTGAACGCGGGGGCGGCCACGGCGGCGGCCCTGGCCCTCACCGGCGCGGATGCGGTGGTGGCCGTGGGGGTTGCCGGCGCCCTGCCGGGCAGCGGGCTCGGGGTGGGGCACCTGGCGGTGGCCACCTGCGAGACCTACGGGGACGAAGGCGTGGAGACCGAGGAAGGGTTCCTGCCCCTGGACCGGATTGGGTTGGCGCTGGGCGCGTTCGACGACGGTCCTGCGTACGACCGGTGGCCGGCCGACCCGGCCGTGGCCGACCGGCTGCTCCGGGCGGCGCGAACGGTGGGGCCGGCCCGGCCGGGGCTGTTCGTGACCGTGTCCACGGTGACCGGCACCGACGCCCGGGCCATGGAACTGGCCGGGCGGCTGGGCGCGTGCTGCGAGAACATGGAGGGAGCGGCCGTGGCCCACGTGGCCCGGCTGTACGGCGCCGCCTTCGGCGAGGTGCGGGGGGTCTCGAACCCGGTCGGCCGGAGGGACCGGCCGTCCTGGCGGGTGGACGAGGCTGCGGCTGCGGCCCGCGAAACGGTCGCCCGGTTCCTGGAGGCGGGTGGATGACCCCCCTGCGCCTCGGTTTCTCCCCGTGCCCCAACGACACGTTTTTGTTCGACGCCCTGGTCCACGGCAAGGTCGAATTGGAGGGGTACGCGTTCGAGCCGGTGCTCGAAGACGTGGAGACCCTGAACCGGTGGGCCCTGGAGGGGCGGCTGGACATGACCAAGGCCAGCTACGGCGTGGTGGCGGCCGTGGCCGACCGGTACTGGTGCCTGCGGTCGGGGGGCGCCCTGGGCCGGGGGTGCGGCCCCCTCGTCGTCGCCCGGGAGCACCGGCCGCTGGAGGAACTGGTCCGGGGACCGGTGGCCGTGCCCGGCATGCACACCACCGCGTACCGGTTGCTCGCGTTGCGGGCCGGCCCCCCGAGCCGGCCGGTGCCCCTGGTGTTCCACGAGATCATGCCCGCCGTGCTGGCCGGGGAGGTGGACGCGGGGGTGGTGATCCACGAGGGGCGGTTCACCTACGAACGGCTGGGCCTGGTGGCGGTGGAGGACCTGGGGGCGTGGTGGGAGACCGAGACCGGGCTGCCGATCCCCCTGGGGGGCATCCTGCTCCGGAAGGGGCTCGCCGGGGTCGACCCGGTGGCGGTCCAGCGAATCCTGCGCCGGAGCGTGGCGTACGCGCTGGACCACCCTGCCGCGTCGGCCGCGTACGTGCGCGCCCACGCCCAGGAACTGGACCCGGACGTGGTGCGCCGGCACATCGACCTGTATGTGAACCGGTACAGCCTGGACGTGGGGGAGGACGGCTAGCGGGCCGTGATGACCCTCCTCGGCCGGGGAAAGACCGGTGGGCAGGTCTTCCCCCGGCGGGAGGAGTCGCTCTTCCCCCCGGAAGAGCGTTAGGGGTGCCGGTCGTTGGCGGCCCGGAGCGAGGCTGGCTCGTCCGCCACTGCGTCGCGGATCTCGTCCAGCAACTGGCCGGGGAAGAACGGTTTGGCGAGGAACCGCCGGGCGCCACGCCGGAGCACCTGTTCACGGACGTCGGCGGTGACCAGCGCCGACGTGGCAACCACCGGGGCCTGCCGCCACGGGGGGAGGGCCGCTGCCGCCGACAGGAACGCGAGGCATTCCGGGACGCGCCGGACGCCGATGTCGAGCACCACGCAGTCCACCGGGTGGCGGGCCAGGTGCTGGAACCCGGCTTCCGGATCCCGCAGGCTGACCAGGCCCAGCCCGGCGTCCTCGAACACGTACACCATCAGTTTGAGGATGTCCGGATCGTCGTCGATAAGCAGCACCGTCGGGGTGCGGGCTTCGTCCATCGGTGGCCCTGGGTGCCCTTCTGGGGACTCGAACAGGAAGTCCGGCTGGCATCGGAAGCTACCAGACTGGGGGCACGCGGGCATCCCCCGAAAGGATGAAAAACGGCCTGCCAACGGCGGGCAGGGGAGACGGGTGATGGCAGGTCGCGATCGCAGGCTGGGGGAGATCCTGGTGGAGCGCGGGGCGCTCACCGATGAACAGCTGGGGGCTGCCCTGGCCGAACAGGCGGCCGCGGGCCGCAGGTTGGGGGAGATCCTGGTGGACCGGGGCCTGCTGGACGAGCGGGGGGTTCGCTGGGCCCTGGCCGAGCAGTTGGACCTGCCCCTCGTGCATCCCGACCCGGCCGCCCTGGACCCGGACGCCCTCCAGTTGGTGCCCCGGGGCCTGTGCCGGCGCTACGGCGTGCTGCCCCTGTACCTGTCCGCGGACGAGGAGGGGATGGAACCGGTGCTGGTGCTGGCCGCGGCCGACCCGGCCCGGCGGGACGTGCTGGACGATATCCGGGCCCGGGTCGGCCGGCCGGTACGGGTGGTGGCCGCCTTGCGCGAGGAGATCGACGCGGCCCTGGACCGGCGGTTCGGGCCCGAGACCGGGGGGGACGTGACGATCCACGGCGGGATGCTGGACGGGCCGGCGCGGGACCGGGTGGCCGAGGACCCCACCGGCGCGGAACTCCTGGCCCGGATCCTCCAGCCCCTGGAGGAAGGCGGCGCCGCCGGGGTCCACCTGCGGGTGCGCGACGGACGGCTCGAGGTGATCGCCCTGGACGGCCGGGAGGTGTTCGTGGGGGGGGAGGGATGGCACCCGATCCTGCTGGACCGGGTGCGGCAGCTTGCCGGTGCGGCCAGGGGAACGGGCGCGGTGGAACGGGGCCGGTTCGCCCTGGCGCCCGCGGGTGGCCGGCCGTCCCTGTTCCGGTACTCGATTCTCGCCGGGGTGGGCGGGGAGGAGGCCCAGATCAAACGACTCCTCCCCGAAGGGGAGCCACGGGCCCTGCCCGACCTGGGACTCGCCCCGAGCCAGGTGCTGGCTGTGCGGGCCGCACTGGAGCGGCCGGGGCTGGTGTGGGTGACCGCGCCGGCCGAACAGGGGTTGGGCAGCACCCTGTTCGGGTTGCTCCGGGAGGTCCCCGGGGGGACCCGCACGGTCACCATCGAGGACGAGGTGTTCTACCGGTCCCCGGACCTGCTGCAGATCGAGACCCTCAACCTGGGGGAGAACGGCCGGAGGGACCTGGTCCGGGAGCTCAAATATCTGGATTTCGACCGGATCGTGGTGGACCGGGTGCCCCACAGCCAGCTCGGGGACCTGCTGCTGCTCGCCCTGCGCAAGCGCTGGGTGCTGGCGGCGAGCCCCGAGGCCAGCATGTCCGAGGCCCTGGAGGCCCTGGCCGGCCGGGCGTCGGACCTGCCCCTGTACGGCCTGCGCCTGCTGGTGCACCAGCGCCTGGTGCCCGTGCTGTGCCCGTCCTGCCGGGTGGCGTGTGCCCTGGGCACCGGCGAGCGGGAGGCCCTGTCACGGCTCCTTCCCGAAACCGAAGGCCCGGTGTTCCAGGAAGGGGACGGGTGCGCCGCGTGCGGCGGACGGGGGGTGTCCGGCACCCGGGCGTTTTTCGAGGTGCTGGCCGTGGACTCCAGGGTGCGCGAGGCCCTGTACGGCGCCACGTGGGGGGAGGACCGAATCCGGGGCCTGGTGGCCGGGATCGAACCCGCGATCCGGTCCCAGGTGGCGGGCGCGGTGGCCCGGGGCGAGGTGGGGCTAGGCGAGCTCTGGGACCTGCTCTGACGCGTCCCGCCGCGCCTCGTCGAGCCGGCGGAACCCCTCCATCAACAGACCCTCTGTGCTGCCCACGATGGTGCGCTGCCGGCCGGTGCTACCGGGCACGATCCGGAACACGCCTTCGGTCCACGCCACCAGGGCGTACAATGCCTCGGCCCCTTCCAGCCCGGGCGCCGTCGCGTCCACGATGTCCCCCTGCTCCAGGGCGACTTCGGCCTTGCCCGCCGGTGACTCGATGTGGATCACCGCAGTCTTCAGGCCGTTGGACAGGATCTGCACCATGTCCGCGAGCCCCATGTCCTCGAGCTTGCCCGTGACATGGCCTTCCTGGGCGGGGCGCTGGCGGGCCGTGGCCCGTTCGAGCTTGGTGGCCACCAGGTCCGGGTGGGTGCCGGGGGGGAACACGTCCTCTGCCCCCAGGCGCAGGGCGTACATCGCGTCGGCCGAGGACGCGTCGGCCCACAGGAACACGGGCGGCAGGTCGGACCGGTCCCCGGGCTCGAGCAGTTCCAAGGCGGCGGACAGCTCGGCGAGCACCGCGTGGAACCCGGCGGGATCCCCGGCCGCGTCCCGGCGCGCGATCTCCCACCCGTTGCGTTCCAGGTGGTCGAGCAGGGGGCCGGCCGCGTCGTCCACCACGGCCAGGAGCCTGGGCCGGGCGCCCAGCCGGCCGAGCAGGTCCGATCCGGTCAGCCACCGCACCAGGCTCGTCACCACCTCTGGATCCAGGGACGGATCGGTGCGTACGGCCTCGATCGCGCCCCGGCGGTCCATCCCGGCCAGGAGCGCGCGCTCGTAGGCTGCCACGGCCCGGAGAACCGGGTCGCCCGGACCCGGCTCGTCCCCGGACCGGTCCGGCCACCCGGCCAGGCCCGTCCGCCAGGCGCGCAGCTCGAGCCACCGGAGGTCCAGCCCCCCGATCCCCTGGCGCGTGGCCAGCAGGCGTACCCGGTCCACGGCCTCCCGTACCGCAGCGAACCGGGTCCCCAGGGCTGCCTTGCACGCCTCCACGGCCAGCGCGGCGGCCTCGTCCGCAACGGCCTCGGCCCGTTCCCGGGCCGCGATCCCCTGGAGGGGGTCGCCGTACACCACGCGGGACGGCACAGCCACGGCGTCGGCCCAGTCCCTGTGCACCCACACCGCGTGCCACGAACCCGCGCCGGCCGCTGTCGCGGCCTCCTCGGCGGACTTGGGCCGTTCCACCGCGTACCCGGCACCCTCCCACAGCGCGGCCAGGGCCCGGCGCCGGCGGGCCGACGGGTCTGCCACCAGCACCCGGCCGCGACGGTTTTTCTCCCGCCGGGGCGGTGCCGGCCCGGCCGGGGTCCCCAGTTCCAGGGAGACCTCGGGGAGGACCTCGGCCTCGGGCCGGGCGCCCTCGTAGTGCACTGCGTACAGCCGCTCCCACACCGCGTCCGAGCACACCAGGGTCACGACCCGGCGGGCGCCGATGGCGAACCGGATGTCGTCGGCAACGGACAGGTCCTGGGGGTCGGCCAGGGCCACCTGGAGCACGCCGGTGGCCGGGTTCCAGGAAACGGGCAGGACCCGGCGCGCCCGGGCCAGGTCCTTGGGGACCTTGCGCACCGCTTCGGGGTCGATCTCGGACAGGGAGGGGATGAACGGCGGCACCCGGTGCTGGATCGACAACGCCTTGGCCAGGTCGTCCTCGGTGATCATCCCCAGGGACACCAGGTGGTCGCCCAGCCGGCCCGGCTGGTGGCGCTGGCGCTCCAGGGCCTTGTCGAGCTGTGCCGGGTCCACCAGGCCGCTGTCGAGCAGGATCCGGCCGAGGGGTTTCTTCGGCCGGCGGATCTTCTTTTTCCGGGTCAGTCGTTCGTTTTGCACAGCCGTTCGAACACCGCTTTCTGGTGGGCGTGGCGCAGGGCCTCCTGGGGCGTGATCACCTGGGTCGCCACCAGTTCGGTCAGGTGCTGGTCGAGGAGCTGCATGCCCTGTTGGCGTCCGGTCTGGATCGCGGACGGGATCTGGAACGTCTTGGCCTCGCGGATCAGGTGGCTGATGGCCGGGGTGTTCACCAGGACCTCCAGGCCGGCCACCCGGCCCCGGCCGTCGGCCCGGCGCAGGAGCACCTGGGCGATCACCCCCCGAAGGCTCTCGGCCGCCATCGCCCGGATCTGCTCCTGCTGGCCCGCCGGGAACGCGTCGATGATCCGGTCCACCGTTTTCGCCGCGCTCTGGGTGTGGAGCGTGCCGAGCACCAGCAGCCCGGTCTCGGCCGCGGTGAGGGCCAGGGCGATCGTCTCCTGGTCGCGCATCTCCCCGACCAGGAGCACGTCCGGGTCCTCCCGCAGGGCGGCCCGCAGTCCCTGGGCGAACGACCGGGCGTGGCGCCCGACCTCCCGCTGGTGGATCAGGCACTTGACGTCGTCGTGGAGGAACTCGAGGGGGTCCTCCAGGGTGATGATGTGGTCGGCCCGCTCGTGGTTGCGGCGGTGGATCATGGCCGCGAGGGTGGTGGACTTGCCGCTGCCCGTCGGGCCCGTGACCACCACCAGGCCCTTCTGGGCCAGGGCGAGCTGGCTCACCACCTCGGGCAGGCCCAGGGACTCCAGGGTCGGCAGGGCCGACGGGATCCACCGGAACGTGGCGCCCAGGCCCCTGCGGTGGCCGAACGCGTTGCCCCGGAACCGGCCGAGGCCCTCCACGCCGTACCCGAAGTCCAGGTCCCCGTCGCTCTCCAGGCGGTCCACGTCCGCGTCGGGCAGGATCTCGTAGATCAGGTCCTGGACGTCGTCCGGGTCCAGGGGAGCGTGCCGGGTCCGCTGGAGCAGGCCGTTGACCCGGAACACCGGGGGAGCCCCGGCGCTCAGGTGCAGGTCGGAACCCCCAAGATCCACCAGTGTTTTCAGCAGGGTGTCGAGGCGCGCCATGGGTCAGACGGTAGTGCAGCCCTGGCCGGGGTGTCAAGCGGGCCGGCTACCGGGAGACAGGGGGGGACGGCTTTGTGATCTCGGCGCAGTAGGCCGGATGTCGGGCGGCCTCCACGAGCCCCCGGAGCACGCCGGTCTCCAGGCGGCCCAGGTGGATGAACCGGATCCGGCCGCCCGGCTCGAGCAGGAACAGGGTGGGTGTGCCCACCACGCCGTACCGGGCGGCCACTTCGAAAAACGCCTCGGTCTCCCTGTCGTACGCGTTGGGGAATGTGATACGGTTCCGGGCGAGAAACGGCAGAACCTTGTCGTCGAACGCCGGGCCGTCCAGGCACACACCGAGCACGGCCAGGCGTTCCGGGCCGAGTTCGTCGTACAGGGCCTGGATCCGGGGCAGTTCCCGCTGGCACGGCAGACAGAAGTAGCTCCAAAACACCAGGAGAACGGGCCGGTCCGGCCTCTGGCCGCCCACGGCCACCTGCCGGCCGTCCATGCCCTCGAGGGAGAACGCCGGCGCCATATCGCCCACGTTCAGGGAGCCGTCTGTGGGAGATGGCGCACCCCCGTCTGCCCAGGCGGGCGAGGAACACGTCCACACGGCCAGGACCGCGGCGATCACGAGGTTTCGCAGGGAAGACGTGGGCATGGAGACCCTATCGGCAGGAGGACGGGAAAACCGCAGCCGGCCCCCGATCGTCCTGCTCCACGGACTGGGGGTAGACCGCCGCATGTGGTCGTCGGTGGTACCGTTTCTGCAAGATCTGGGCCCCGTGTGGGCCCCGGACCTGCCTGGGTTCGGTGACGAGCCGCCCGTGCCACCGGGCCGCCGGACCCCGGAAGCGTACGCGGACTGGGTGGCCGAACGGATGCCCGGCGGGGCGGCACGGGTGGCCGGCTACTCCATGGGTGGCACCCTGGCGCTGCTACTCGCGCTCCGCCATCCCGGCCGGGTCGACCGGGTCGCGCTGTGCTGCTCGAGCCCGTGCTGGGGGCTCGGCTGGAGGGGCTGGGTCGCCCGCTGGTTCGCGGCTGCCGGCCGGGCCGCGGCCGAGGTGTTCCAGGCGTCGGTCCGGCTGGGGCTGTGCCGGTGGATTCGGGACCCGGCCGGGCGGGCCGTGGTGGACGACATGGTGGCCCGGGCCCACCGGCCGACCCTGCTGGCGCTCCACCGGGCCCTGGCTGCCACGGACCTGCGGTCGCGCCTTCGGGGGGTGGGCGCGCCGGCCCTGGTGATCGGCGGCGCTCGGGACTGGCTGGCGCCCCCCGCCCACCTGGACCTCCTGGCCCGGGGGTTGCCCCGGGCCGAACGGGTGTCGGTGCCCGGGGCCGGCCACCTGCTGTCGGCCCAGCTGCCCGATACCTTTGGCGCAGCCCTGCGAACGTTCTTTTCCGTCCGGCACCCGGCCGGGGAGGTGGTGTCGTGAGAATCGACGAACAGGTCCGGGCGTACCTGAAATCCCTGAACTTTGCCGTGCTGTGCGTGGCCGTGGACCTGGGCGCCGGCGACGAGGGGCTCGTGGTGGTCAAAACCACGGGCGACGCGATCGAGGCCCTGAAGGGCGCGTCCGCCCGGGTGGAGGTGGGCTGGATCGCCGAACCCACCGGGGCAGGACCGGTGGTGTGCCTGGTGGTGCGGGCCGGTGCGCACAGCACCGGCGAGTTGGTGGGGGAGGTGTACTTCGACCCGGAAAACGACGACGACCTGGCCCTGTTGGAGACCGTGGCCGGGCAGCAACGGCTGCGGGTGGCGTTCCTGGACGAGGACCTGGAGCCGGGCTGGCTGGCCGAGGTGCCGTGGGACGAGTGGCGGCGCCTCCAGGTGGAGCAGGTCCGGGACCGGGCCGAGCAACTCCTGGAACAGGCCGAAGCCTACGACTTCGACGCGGCCCGGGACGCGTTCCAGGAACGGTTCACCCTGGACGACCTGACGGCCCGGATCCCGACGGCGTCCTGATCCCGGGCCGGGTCACGGCGCCACCGGGTGGAACCGCCGGGTGGCCGGGTCCCACGCGTACTCGGCTGCACCCCACAGCCGCCGGAGGTCCACGGGGTCGAGGCCCAGGTCCCCGGCGGCCTCCAGCCGCTCCAGGGCGTCGAGCACCTCCGCGTCCCCGATCTGGAAGTCCCCGTCCTCGTCCGCCCAGTGCACGAACTCCAGGTCGATCCGGTCTTCCCCCCCCACCGGCCGGGGCGCCGACCTCCGGCCGGGACCCACCACCACCCCCCGGAACCAGTACGCCGTGCCCTCTTCGGCGTCCGGAGCCCGCACCAGGTAGGCCACCCGGAAGCCCCCTTCGGGCACGTCCACGATCCATTTGATCACCCCGTCGTCCCCGGGCGGCCGGTCCGGTGGGGGGACCGCCTGCACCAGCCGCCAGCCGTCCGGAAGGGTCTCCCGCACCACCACCCGGCCCGTGCCCGTACCGAGGCGCACCAGCACCGGCACCTCGGTGCCGGGCGGCGTGTACGGCGGCAGCCGGCGCACCGCGTGCACCGGTGCGGAAGCCGGTCCGAGCCCCCACCACAAGGCCGCCGCCAGCGTGGCCAGCACGGCGGCCACGGCCCACGGCCACCACCGCCGCCGGGAAGCCGGCCGGGCCCGCCCCGGCTGGGCCGGGCCCAGCAGCGCGTCCACCGGCACCTCCAGGGCCCGGGCCAGGGCCTCGGCGTTGTCCCGGCGCACCGACGCGGTGCGGTTGTTCTCCCACCGGCTCACCGTGTCCGCGCTCACCCCGACCACCTCGGCCACGTACAACTGGGTGAGCCCCTTGTCCTCCCGGATCCGCCGGGCCGCGTTGCCGTCCAGGCGAACCGTGGGGGGGCCTTTTGCGCCGTTTTGCGGTTCCACGCTGCTCCGTCCGGTGGGGTGAGAGGAATCGTCGCCCCAACCGTACCAAAAAACGGCGCAGACGGGGAGCGCCGGGGTCCGACCGGCCCGACATCGACCGACATGGGGCCCGATGTGGATGGCGTCCCGGCCCCGGCGGCCGTATAGGACAAGGCAAGGGGCACGCGCGCGCGCCGTAAACCCGGCCGGACCGCGTCCGGTCCACCGACGGTTCGCAACAGAAGACGAAGAGGAGACCGCCATGAACAGAACGCTGCTCACCTGCTGCCTGTCCGCCGCCCTGGTCGCTACGGCCGCCCAGGCCGCCCCGGCTGCGGAACCGCCCGAGACCGTGGAGATCAACGTCCAGGCGTCCCACCCGGACGTGCAGGGCCTGCCCGCCGACACCAAGGCGGTTTCCGGGTTCAGCCACCGGGCCCACGCCGAGACGTACCTGCCCGGGCTCCAGGCGTTCTCCCGGTTCCCGTACGAGGACGGGTTCACCTGCGCCGCGTGCCACCACGACGCCGCGACCCCCGGGGAGGCCGGCTCGTGCCTGTCGTGCAAGACCGCGGACGCGATGCTCGCCAAGGTGGGCGGCCCGGCCAAGGTGAAGAATCTGTACCACGACACGTGCAAGGCGTGTCACAGGGCCATGGCCAAGGCCGGCAGGGACACCGGTCCGACCCGGTGCAACGGGTGCCACGGCAAGTGAACGGCCGGGGCCCCCGCCGGCTGGCGGGGGCCCGCCCCCTTCGCGGTCGCCCAACCTCTTCTCCAGACCACTCCCGCCTTGACACGGCGCCGGTTCGCCGTCTATATGTGCGCGCGGGAACTTTCCCAAGGTCCCGTGATCGCGACCCTGCAACATTCCAGAGGTTGGGGAGAGGCTGCCGTGTACGAAATCGTGGAAACCCAGGTCCTGGCCCCCACGGTGCACCGGATGGTGCTCCGGGCCCCCGAGATCGCCCGCAAGCACCGGGCGGGCAACTTCATCGTGCTGCGCATCCACGAAAAAGGGGAGCGCATCCCCCTCACCGTGGCGGACAAGGACGTGGAAGCGGGCACCATCACCCTCGTGTTCCAGGCGGTGGGCCGTACCACCACCGAGCTGGGCGAGTTGAAGGCCGGAGACCGACTCCTGGACCTGGCCGGGCCCATGGGCGAGCCGACCCACATCGACCGGTTCCCGGGCGTGGTCGTGTGCGTGGGCGGTGGCATCGGCGTGGCGCCGGTGCACCCGATCGCGTGCGCCCTCAAGGCGGCCGGCAACCGCGTGGTGTCGATCATCGGCGCCCGGTCCAAGGAGATCCTGATCATGGAGGAGGAGATGCGTCGCACGAGCGACGAGTTGTTGGTGGCCACCGACGACGGCTCCTACGGCCACCACGGGTTCGTCACCGACGTGCTCCGGGACGTGATCGAACGTGAGGGCAAGCAGAACGTGTCCCTGGTGGTGGCGATCGGCCCGGTGCCCATGATGCGGGCGTGCTGCAAGGTGACCGAGCCGTACGGTGTGAGTACCGTGGTCAGCCTGAACCCGATCATGGTGGACGCCACGGGCATGTGCGGCGCGTGCCGGGTGACCGTGGGCGGCGAGACCCGGTTCGCGTGCGTGGACGGCCCGGAGTTTGACGGCCACCAGGTGGACTTCGACGAGCTGACCCAGCGCCTGCGGGCGTACCTGGACGACGAGCGGCGCGCCATGCAGGTGTGGAACGAGCGCCACGGCTCCCACAGCTGCCACGGCTGAGGCCCTCTGCCGCACAACCGACGACCGATCCCCCTGCGCGGGGTTCCAAGGAGTACTGCCATGGCCAAGATCAACCGTCTTCCCCGGACCCCGATGCCGGAACAGGAGCCCCACGTCCGGGCCCGCAACTTCGACGAGGTCCCCCTGGGCTACACACCGGAGATGGCCCGGCAGGAGGCGAGCCGGTGCCTCCAGTGCAAGAAGCCCGCGTGCCGCAAGGGGTGCCCGGTCCAGGTGTACATCCCGGAGTTCATCGACGAGATCGCCAAGGGCGCGTTCGGCCGGGCGGCCGAGATCCTCAAGCAGACCAACAGCCTGCCCGCGGTATGCGGCCGGGTGTGCCCCCAGGAGAACCAGTGCGAGAGCTACTGCATCCTGGGCAAGAAGCACGAACCCGTGGCCATCGGACGGCTGGAGCGGTTCGCGGCCGACTGGGAGCGGGAGCAGGGCGAGGTGAAGCTGCCCGAGCTACCCCCGAAGACCGGCAAACGGGTGGCCGTGGTGGGCGCGGGGCCGGCCGGGCTCACCGTGGCCGGGGACCTGATCCTCAAGGGCCACGACGTGACCGTGTTCGAGGCGCTGCACAAGCCGGGCGGGGTGCTGGTGTACGGCATCCCCGAGTTCCGGCTTCCCAAGGCGATCGTGAAGGCCGAGGTGGACTACCTGCGGCGCCTCGGGGTGCGGTTCGAGATGAACGCGGTGATCGGCAAGATCCGTACGGTGGAGGAGTTGCTCACCGAGGACGGGTTCCACGCGGTGTTCGTGGGAGCCGGGGCGGGCCTGCCCCGGTTCATGGGCATCCCCGGCGAGAACCTCAACGGCGTGTACTCGGCCAACGAGTACCTGACCCGGTCGAACCTGATGAAGGCGTATCTGTTCCCCGAGTATGACACGCCGGTGGTCCGGGCCAGGCGGGTCGCGGTGCTCGGCGGTGGCAACGTGGCCATGGACGCGGCGCGTACCGCCCTCAGGCTGGGGGCGGAGGCGTCGATCATCGTGTACCGCCGCGGGCGCGAGGAGATGCCGGCCCGGGTCGAGGAGGTCCACCACGCCGAGGAAGAGGGGGTGGCGTTCCGGTTGCTGGCCAACCCCACCGGGATCCTGGGGGATGACAACGGGTGGGTGCGGGCGCTCCAGTGCGTGCAGATGCAGCTGGGAGAGCCCGACGAGTCGGGCCGCCGCCGGCCCGAACCGATCCCGGGCTCGGAGTTCGAACTCGAGGTGGACGCCGTGGTGGTGGCGATCGGGAACGCGCCGAACCCGCTGGTGCCGAGCACGACCCCGTCGATCCAGACCACCCGGTGGGGCACGATCGTGGCCGACGAAGAGACCGGCCAGACCACGATGCCCGGGGTGTACGCGGGCGGTGACGTGGTCACCGGCGCGGCCACTGTGATCCTGGCCATGGGCGCGGGCCGGACGGCGGCCGACGCGATCCACCAGTACCTGGGCGGCGCCTAGCCAGGCCGTGACGGCCCCGTTTCCCGGCCGGGGGGCGCGCGAGCGCCCCCCGGCTGTCGTTTGCGGCCGGGCCGTTGTGCGGCGGGGCGCCATTGGGTACCATCGGGCGGCCGCCCGGTCCGGGCTGCGCCGACCACGCGTGAACCGATGGGAGGAGTCGCCGTGCAAAGCCGACCGTTCTACAAGGTGGACGCGTTCACCCGCACCGCGCTCCAGGGCAACCCGGCAGGGGTGATGCCGTGCGCCCGGGGGCTGACAACCGAAGACATGCTGGCCGTGGCCCGGGAGGTGAACGCGTCGGAGACCGCGTTCGTGCTCCCGAGCCGGGAGGCCGACCTCCGGATCCGGTTCTTCACCCCCACCCAGGAGGTGCCGTTCTGCGGGCATGCCCTGGTCGCCACCCTGGCCCTGCTGGCCGAACTCGGGGAGGTGCCGGTTTCCGGCGAGTTCGCCCGGGTCCGGGTGGAGAGCGGGGTGGGTGTCCTTCCCGCGGATCTGGTGCGCACGCCGGGCGGGCTCCGGGTGGACCTGACCCAGGCGCCCCCCGCGTTCCGGCCGTGCAGCGAGCCTGCGGACCGGATCCTGGCCGCCCTGGGTGCGGACCCGGCAGACCTGCGCACGGATCTCCCGCTGGAGCTGGCCTACACCGGGCTGTGGCACCTGCTGGTCCCGCTCAAGGAGGCCGACGCCCTGGACGGGTTGCTGCCCGACTTCCGGGCCCTGGCCGCGTTGAACCAGGATCTGGGCGTGCTGACCACCCACGTGTTCGTGGAGGCCGGGGACCGGCTCGTGTGCCGCGACTTCTCCCCGGTGGCCGGCATCGACGAGGATCCGGTGACCGGCACGGCCTCGGGCGCCCTGGGCGCCTACCTGGTGCGCCATCGGGTGGCGGAGCCGGATCGGCCGATCACGTTGTGCCAGGGAGAGGCGTGCGGCCGGCCCGGCCGGGTCCGGGGGGTGGTGTCGGGCCGGCCGGGTGAGCCGGAACGGGTGGTGGCCGGCGGCCACGCCGTGGTGAGCATGCGCGGCCACCTGCGTCTCGGGGAGATGGGGTGACCGGCGAGGCGGTGACGTTCGGGGCCGGGGACGTGACCCTGGAAGGGCGGCTGCACCGGCCCGGCGGCCGTCCCCGTGCCCGGGCCGTGGTGTGCCACCCCCACCCCCGGTACGGGGGGGACATGAACAGCGAGGTGGTCGCCGCCCTGTGCCGCCGCCTGGCCCTGGGCGGCGCCGTGGCGCTCCGGTTCAACTTCCGGGGGGCGGGGGCGAGCGGCGGCCGCCACGACGGCGGCCGGGCCGAGCGGGCCGACGTGGTCGCGGCCGTGGATCGGGTCCTGGCAGAGGCAGCGGACGGCCCCCTGTGGCTCCTGGGCTACTCGTTCGGGGCCTGGGTGTCCGGGGAGGCGCCGGTCCCGGGCGGGGTGGATGCTTGGGTGGCCGTGGCGCCGCCCCTGGCGGTCTATCCCATGGACGGCTGGGCCCGCCGGCCCGAGCCCAAACTGGCCGTGGTGGGGGACCGGGACGCGTTTTGCCCCCTGGAGCGGTTCGATGGGTGGTGGCGGCGGGTGGTGCCCCCGGCCGGGCGGTCGGTGGTGGCCGGAGCGGACCACTTTTTTCTCGGCCGGGAGGCCGAGGTGGCCGACCGGGCGGCCGGTTTCCTGGAGGGCGCACCGCCGGGGGGAGGGTAGGGGGGCGCCGCTTTACTTTGCGCCGCAGCCGATGGTATTCAAGCGGCGGGAGCAGCGTCCCGCCGCCCCGACGCGACTCGACACCCAGCCCGCCGAGGGCGCCAGGAGGCACGCCGCCGCCATGGACCGTTCCCGAACCGATTTCCGCCGTTCCGGCCGCCTCGCGCTCGTCCTGGCCGGCGGGCTGGCTGCCGTGGCCGCAGTCGCCGGGTGTTCCAGGGAGCCGGGCGGTGAACGGGCCGGCCCCCCTCCTGCCCCTGCCCAGGTGGACCGGTCCCCTGCCTACGGTGACACGTTCGTGGACGCGTCGATCGGGGACGCGTCAAACCTGATCCCGATGCTGTCCACCGACTCGCCGTCCCACGCCGTGTCCGGACTCGTGTACAACGGGCTGGTCAAGTACGACGGCCAGTACAACGTGGTGGGGGACCTGGCCGAGTCGTGGGAGGTGAGCGACGACAACCTGGTAATCACGTTCCACCTGCGCAAGGGCGTCAGGTTCCACGACGGCGTGCCGCTGACGGCCCGGGACGTGGCGTACACCTACCGGGTCACCATGGACCCGGGCACCCTCACGGCGTACCGGGGGGACTTCGAGCCGGTGAAGTCGGTGGAGGTGGTGGACGACTACACCCTGCGGGTCACCTACGACGAGCCGTTCGCTCCCGCCCTGGTGTCCTGGGGCGCCGCGGTCCTGCCCCGCCACCTGCTCGAGGGCAAGGACATCAACACCTCCGAGTTGATCCGCAACCCCGTGGGGACCGGGCCGTACCGGTTCGTGGAGTGGACCACGGGCCAGCGGATCGTGCTCGAGCGCAACCCGGACTACTTCGAGACCGATCCGAACACCGGGATGCGGCTGCCGTACCTCGGACGGTACGTGTTCCGGATCATCCCGGACCTGGGGGTGCAGTTCAACGAACTCCTGGCCGGCAAGATCGACCGGATGGGCCTCAAGCCCCTCCAGTGGACCCGGCAGACCCAGACCGACCGGTTCACACGCCAGTACGACAAGTACCAGTACCTGGCCAACGCGTACACCTACCTGGGGTACAACCTGGAGAACGAACTGTTCCGGGACGTGCGCGTGCGCCGGGCACTGACCCACGCGATCGACAAGGGCGAAATCGTCGAGGGCGTGCTGCTCGGTCTGGGCGAGCCGGCCACCGGCCCGTACAAGCCGGGCACCTGGGTGTACAACCCGGACGTACCCCGGTACCCGTACGACCCGGACCGGGCCCGGGCCCTGCTGGCCGAGGCCGGGTGGCGCGACACGGACGGCGACGGGGTGCTGGACCGGGCGGGACGGCCGTTCCGGTTCACGATCCTCACCAACCAGGGCAACGACCAGCGGCTCAAGACGGCGGAGATCGTCCAGCAACGGCTCAAGGCGATCGGCGTGGCCGTCGAGATCCGGGTGCTCGAGTGGGCCGCGTTCATCAACGAGTTCGTCAAACCCGGAAAGTTCGACGCGCTGATCCTCGGGTGGACGATCTCCCAGGACCCCGACCTGTACGACGTGTGGCACTCGTCCAAGTTCAGCCCGGCCGGGCTGAATCACACCCACTACGCCAACCCGGAGGTGGACGACCTGCTCGTGCGGGCCCGCAAGACGTTCGATCGGGCCGAGCGCAAGCGGTTGTACGCCCGGTTCCAGGAGATCCTGGCCGAAGAGCAGCCGTACACCTTCCTGTACGTGCCGTCGGCCCTGGTGGCGGTGTCCAACCGGATCCACGGCATCGTGCCGGCTCCGGCCGGCATCTCGTACAACTTCGAGCGATGGTACGTACCCAAGGCGCTCCAGAAGTACGCCGAGACCCCCTGACCCCAGGATGCTGGCCTACGTCGCCAAACGGATCGCGTTCATGATCCCGATGCTGCTCGGGATCACGATCATCTCGTTTGGCCTGATGCACCTGGCGCCCGGCTCGCCCACCGAACTGTACACCGAGATGAACCCCAAGGTCGGCGCCGAGTTCAAGGCCCGGTTCGAGGCGTACTACGGGCTGGACAAGCCCCTGCCGGTGCAGTACGCGACGTGGCTGTCCAAGGTGGTCCGCCTGGACCTGGGGATCAGCTTCAGCCCGGACAAGCGGCCCGTGTGGGACAAGATCACCGAGCGGTTGCCGATCACCCTTCTCCTGAACGGGATCGGCCTGGTGGTGATCCTGGCCACAGCGATCCCCCTGGGTGTGCTGTCCGCGGTGCGCCGGGGCAGCCGGTTCGACCGGGTGACCACGGTGTTCGTGTTCGTGGGGTTCTCGATCCCGAGCTTCTGGCTCGCCCTGCTCCTGATGAAGTGGCTCGGCGTGGACCTGGGGTGGCTGCCGATCTCGGGCCTCCAGTCCCTGGACTACCCGTCCCTGTCCCCGTTGGGCAAGGTGTGGGACCGGGTGAGCCACCTGCTGCTCCCGGTGCTCGTGTCGGCGTTCGGCGGGCTCGCCGGGATCAGCCGGTACATGCGCGGCAGCATGCTGGAGGTGATCCGGCAGGACTACATCACCGCGGCCCGGGCCAAGGGGCTGCCCGAGGGCAAGGTGGTGTACGTCCACGCGCTCCGGAACAGCGTGCTGCCGATCGTCACCCTGATGGGATTCTGGATCCCGGCCCTGATCGGCGGCAGCGTGATCTTCGAGACGATCTTCGCGATCCCGGGCATGGGGCAGTTGTTCTACCAGAGCGTGATGTCCCGGGACTACCCGGTGATCCAGGGGATCCTGCTCCTGGGCAGCGCCCTGACCCTGCTCGGGAACCTGGTGGCCGACGTCACCTACGCGCTGGTGGACCCCCGGATCCGGTTCGGCCGTTCCTGAACCACGAGGAGACTCCATGGCCCGTCGCAAGCGCATCGGCGAGATCCTGCTGGGCGCGGGACTCATTACCGAGACCCAGCTGTCCGCCGCCCTGAGCAGCCAGCGCACCTGGGGGGGGAAGGTGGGTTCGACCCTGGTGCGGATGGGTTTCGTGCGCGAGGGGGACATCCTCAAGTGCCTGTCGGCCCAGCTGCGGCTGCCCAGCGTGGACTTCCGCAAGGTGCGGGTGTCGCCCCGGGCTCTGGCCGCGGTCCCCCTGCGGATCGCCGAGAAGTACACGGTGATGCCCGTGGCCCTCAAGGAGGACAAGGGCAAGAAGAGCGTGCTCCTGGCCATGGCCGACCCCACCAACCTGGACGCGGTGCACGAGATCCAGTTCCAGACCGGGGTGACGGTGAAGCCGGCGGTGAGCACCGAATCGGCCGTGCTGGCCGCGATCGACCGGTACTACCGGAAGAAGGAACGGGGGCCGCCCCCGGCCGCGCAGGCGGAAAGCCTGTCCCCGGTGGAGGCCGGGGACGAGATGGTGCTCATCCAGCGGGGCGAGGAGAAACCGGTGTCCTCCCTGGCCGGCGCTGACGTCCACGAGCTGGTGCACGCCCTGGTCAGGGTTCTCGAGGCCAACGGCGTGATCCGCCGGGAGGACCTGGAGGCGGCCTTGCGCGGAGAGTCATGAGCGGCGCGTACCGGGACGCCGGGCCGTGGCGCATCCTGTGGCGCCGGCTCCAGCGCAACCCCCAGGCGATGGCGGGCCTGGCGATCGTGGTGGGGCTGGCCGTGGTGGCCGTGCTGCACCCGTGGCTCGCGCCGTACGACCCGGCCGGGGTGAACGTGCGCCAGATCCTGCAGCCCCCGGGTGCGGACCACTGGCTCGGCACTGACGAGTTGGGGCGCGACGTGTTCTCCCGCCTGGTGTACGGGGCGCCGATCAGCCTGCTGGTGGGGTTCGTGGCCGTGGGCATCTCGGTGGCGATCGGCACCGTGCTCGGGTGCACGGCCGGGTACTACGGCGGGTGGTGGGACAGCCTGGTGATGCGCCTGGTGGACCTGCTCCAGGCGATCCCCACGTTTTTCCTGATCCTGGCCGCGATCGCGTTCCTGAAGCCCAGCATCTGGCTGATCATGGTGATCATCGGCCTGACCGGGTGGATGGGGGTGTGCCGCATGGTGCGGGCCGAGGTGCTGAGCCTCCGCGATCGGGAGTTCGTGATGGCCGCCCGGGTGCAGGGCGCGGGCGACATGCGCATCCTGCTGCGGCACCTGCTGCCCAACGCGATCGTTCCGGTGCTGGTGTCGGCGACCCTGGGGATCGCGGGCGCGATCCTGGTGGAGTCGAGCCTGTCGTTCCTCGGCCTCGGGGTGCAGCCGCCCCAGCCGTCCTGGGGAAACATGCTCGCCCAGGCCCGGGACAACCTGGCCGGCGGCTGGTGGAACACCGTGTTCCCCGGCGCGGCGATCTTCGTCACGGTGCTGGGCTACAACCTGCTGGGCGAGGGACTGCGGGACGCCCTGGATCCGAAGATCAGTGACCGGTGACCGGTGATCGGTGATCGGTTGACCCAAAACCCACAACCCACAACCCGAACCCCATGACCCGAGCCGAACCGCTGCTCCAGATCGAGAACCTGCAGGTGTCGTTCTTCCTGCCCGGGGTCGAGGTGCCCGCGGTTCGCGGGCTCGACCTCGTGGTGGGTGCTGGCGAGACCGTGGGCCTGGTGGGGGAGTCCGGGTGCGGCAAGAGCGTCACCGCCCTGTCGGTGCTCGGCCTTGTCGGCGATCCCGGCCGGGTCAAGGCCGGCTCGATCCGGCTCGGAGGCCGTGAACTCGTGGGGTTGGCGCCCAGGGAACTGCGCGCGGTGCGGGGCCGCCAGGTGGGCATGGTGTTCCAGGAGCCGATGACGAGCCTGAACCCGGTGTTCACCGTGGGGTACCAGCTGGCCGAGGCCCTGACCACCCATTTCGACCTGTCCAGGCAGGAGGTGCGCGACCGGTGCGTGGGGCTGCTCCGGGAGGTGGGAATCCCCGCCCCGGAAGACCGGCTCGGCGCGTACCCGGCCCAGCTGTCGGGCGGGCTCCGGCAGCGGGTGATGATCGCGATGGCCGTGGCGTGCAGGCCCCGACTGCTGCTGGCCGACGAGCCCACCACCGCCCTGGATGTGACGATCCAGGCCCAGATCATGGGGCTCCTGGCCCGGCTGCGCCGGGAACTGGGCATGGCCGTGCTGCTGATCACCCACGACCTGGGGCTGGTGGCCCAGAACGTGGGGCGGGTGGTGGTGATGTACGCGGGCCACGCGGTGGAGGAGGCGGCCACGGCCGACCTGTTCGCCGAGCCCCTGCACCCGTACACCCGCGGGCTCCTGGGGTCGATACCGGGCGCCCCGGGCACCCGGCCCGGAGACCGGCTCCGGGCGATTCCGGGCAACGTGCCCCACCCGACCCGGGTGCCGTCGGGCTGCCCGTTCCGGGACCGGTGCGACCTGGCCGTGGACGCGTGCGCCGACACGCTGCCCGAACTCGAACCAAAGCGTCCGGGCCACCGGGCCCGGTGCCTGCGGGTGGACCGACGTGTTTGAACTCGAGGCCGTGACCCGCCACTACGCGGTCCGCCAGGGACCGTTCCGGACCCGGGCCGTGCTGCGGGCCGTGGACGGGGTGGACCTCGCCGTGCACGCCGGTGAGACCCTGTCCCTGGTGGGGGAGTCCGGGTGCGGCAAGAGCACCCTGGCCCGGCTCGTGCTCCGCCTGGAGCGGCCCACGTCGGGCCGGGTCCGGTACCGGGGCCAGGACCTGTGGGAGATGGACCGGGACGCGGTGCGCCGGTTCCGGCGGGAGGTCCAGATGGTGTTCCAGGACCCGTACGCGTCCCTGAACCCCAGGATGCGGGTGGCCCAGATCGTGGGGGAGGGGCTCGCGATCCACGGCCTGGCCCGGGGCGCCGAGCGGGACGCCCGGGTGCGGGAACTGCTCGAGCAGGTGGGCCTGCCCCCGGAGGCGGCCGGCGCGTACCCCCACGAGTTCAGCGGTGGCCAGCGGCAGCGGGTGGGCATTGCCCGGGCCCTGGCCGTGGAACCGCGGGTGGTGGTGGCCGACGAGCCCGTGTCCGCCCTGGACGTGTCCGTCCAGGCCCAGATCCTGAACCTGCTCCAGGGGTTGCGGGAGGACCGCGGGCTCACCTACCTGTTCATCAGCCACGACCTCCGGGTGGTGGAGCACATCTCGGACCGGGTGGCCGTCATGTACCTGGGCCGGCTCGTGGAACTGGCGCCGGCCGCCGACCTGTTCCGGGAGCCGTTGCACCCGTACACCCGGGCGCTCCTGGACGCGGTGCCCGTGCCGGACCCGGACCGCCGCCGGGAGCCGCGGGTCCTGGAGGGTGACGTGCCGAGCCCGATCGCCCCCCCGCCCGGGTGCCCGTTCCATCCCCGGTGTCCGGACCGGTTCGAGCCGTGCGACCACCGGGTGCCCGAGCTGCGACCTACCGGCACGGCCCGGGCCGTCGCTTGCCACCGGTGCGGGTGAGGAGAGCCATGCGAAGCGCCTTTCGCAGCATGGAGCGGACCGAATGGCGGCTGTTCGCCGTGTGCGTGGTGGTGAGCCTGGCGATCCACGCGGTGCTCGCGTGGGTGGCACTGCCCAGCGGGAGTCGGGAGAAGGCCGAGGTCGGGGGGGTGGCCGAACGGTTCGCCCAGGCGGTCAACGCGGCCACCGACCTGGACCTGCGCACCCGGGCGCGGGTACGGGACGCCCTGGACAAGCTCCCGGCCACCGCGTGG
>JAJRUI010000058.1 GCA_024277875.1 Deferrisomatales bacterium | reverse complement strand
TGGGCTGCGGCAAGGTGGGCGAGCTGGATACCGAGCTGATCCGGGAGTTCTTCGAGGCCCTCGCCCGGGCGGCGTCGGTCACGGTACACGTGCGCGTGCTCGCTGGCCGCAACGTCCACCACCGGTTCGAGGCGGTGTTCAAGGCCCTGGGCCGGGCCCTGGACGCGGCCACCCGGGCCGAGCCCCGGCGGGCCGGCGTGCCGTCCACCAAGGGAACGCTGTGAACCCCGAGATCGTCGTCGTCGACTACGACTCCGGCAACCTCCGGAGCGTGGAGAAAGCCCTGGAGTCCCTGGGCGCGACCGTGGCCGTCACCCGGGATCCCGGCCGGGTCCGGGACGCGGCCGCGGTGGTGCTGCCCGGCCAGGGCGCGTTCCGGGACTGCCTGGACAAGCTCGAGCGCTACGGCCTGGCACGGGTGGTGCGCGACAAGATCCTGGCCGGCGCGCCGTTCCTCGGCATCTGCGTGGGCTACCAGCTCCTGTTCGACGCGAGCGAGGAGCACGGCCCGGTGCCCGGGTTCGGGATCCTGGGCGGCCGGGTGGTCCGGTTCCCCCGGGACGCTGAAGCGGGCGGCCAGCGGCTCAAGGTGCCCCACATGGGGTGGAACCGGATCCACAAGGTCCGGGACGTGGCCGTGCTGGCCGGCGTGCCCGACGGCGCCCACGTGTACTTCGTGCACTCGTACTACCCCGTGCCCGACGACCCGTCCGTGGTGGCCACCACCACCCGGTACGGGCTCGAGTTCGCGTCCAGCGTGGCCCGGGGCAACCTGTTCGCGTGCCAGTTCCACCCCGAGAAGAGCCAGCAGGTGGGCCTGGCCCTGCTCCGGGGGTTCTGGCGCCAGGCCCGGGCCGTCTTCTCCACCGACCGCTGACCGCTGAAAAGGACCTCCCCCATGCTCGTGATCCCCGCCATCGACCTCAAGGCCGGCCGGTGCGTGCGCCTCAAGCAGGGCCGCATGGACGAGGCCACCGAGTACTCGGCCGATCCCGCGGCCACGGCCCGGCGGTGGGCGGCAGCGGGTGCCCGCCGGCTCCACGTGGTGGACCTGGACGGCGCGTTCGCCGGCCGGCCCGAGAACCAGGGCGCGATCCGGGCCATCGTGGACGCGGTGGACGTGCCCGTGGAGGTGGGGGGCGGCATCCGGGACGCGGCCACGGCCGCGGCCGTGCTGGACAGCGGCGTGCGGTACGCCATCCTGGGCACCGCGGCCCTGGAGGACCCCACCCTCGTGGCCCGGCTGGCCGACCGGTACCCGGGCCGGATCCTGGTGGGCATCGACGCCCGAGCCGGCCGGGTGGCCGTGCGCGGGTGGGCCGAGGTGTCCGACACCCCGGCCGTGGACCTGGCCGCGCGCCTGTCGGACGCGGGCGCGGCCGGGTTCATCTTCACCGACATCGAGCGCGACGGCATGCAGACCGGGGTCAACCTGGACGCCACGGCCGCGTTCGCCCGGGCCACCCCGGTGCCGGTGATCGCGTCGGGCGGGGTGTCCACCCTGGACGATATCCGACGGCTCCTGCCCCTGGAACCCCTGGGGGTCACGGGCGTGATCACCGGCCGGGCCCTGTACGAGGGCACCCTGGACCTGGCCGAGGCCCAGGCCGTGGCCGGCGGGGAGGGCGGGTAATGCTGGCCCGGCGCGTGATCCCGTGCCTCGATGTCAACGCGGGCCGGGTGGTCAAGGGCACCAACTTCGTCAACCTGCGGGACGCGGGCGACCCGGTGGAGGCGGCCGAGTTGTACGACGCCCAGGGCGCCGACGAGCTGACCTTCCTGGACATCACCGCGTCCAGCGACGAGCGCGACATCATCATCGACGTGGTCCGGGCCACGGCCGAGCGGGTGTTCATGCCCCTCACCGTGGGCGGCGGCGTGCGCGAGATCGCCGACGTGCGCCGGCTGCTCCTGGCCGGCGCCGACAAGGTGTCCATCAACACCGCGGCCGTGCACCGGCCCGAGTTCGTGGCCGAGGCGGCACGGCGGTTCGGGTCCCAGTGCATCGTGGTGGCCGTGGACGCCAAGCGCCGGGGCAACGGCCCGGAGGACGGGTGGGAGGTGTACACCCACGGCGGCCGCCGGCCCACGGGCATCGACGCGGTCGCGTGGGTGCGGCGCATGGCCGACCTGGGCGCGGGCGAGATCCTTCTGACCAGCATGGACCGGGACGGCACCAAGGACGGGTTCGACATCCCCCTGACCCGCACCGTGGCCGACGCGATCGAGATCCCGGTGATCGCCTCGGGCGGCGCGGGCAACGCCGAGCACATGGCCGAGGCCCTCACCGACGGCCGGGCCGACGCGGCCCTGGCCGCCAGCATCTTCCACTTTCGCGAGACCACGGTGCGCGAGGTCAAGCAGATCCTCGCCACCCGCGGCGTGCCCGTCCGCCTGGACGACCCGGCGCCGGCCGCCCCCCCTTGACCCTCGAACGTCGAACCTGACCCTAGGACCTCCCATGCCCATCATCGACCGCGTGTACCAGGTGATCCGCGACCGCAAGGCCTCCCCCCGGCCCGACTCCTACGTGTGCCGCCTGCTGGAGGGGGGCGACGACGCGATCCTCAAAAAGATCGGGGAAGAGGCCGTGGAAGTCGTTCTCGCCGCCAAGGGCGCGGACGACGACGCCCTGGTGCACGAGGTCGCCGACCTGGTGTTCCACACCCTGGTGCTCCTGGGCGCCCGGGACATCCCCCCGGCCCGTGTGGCCGCCGAACTCGAGCGCCGGTTCGGCACTTCGGGCCTGGCCGAAAAGGC
Source organism: Deferrisomatales bacterium (assembly GCA_024277875.1). Classification (GTDB taxonomy): domain Bacteria; phylum Desulfobacterota; class Deferrisomatia; order Deferrisomatales; family Deferrisomataceae; genus JAJRUI01. Next base: position 257 of record JAJRUI010000058.1, on the reverse strand, counting down.
CAGCCGCAAGGGGGCCTGACCCCTTCTCTCCGGCTCTTGACCTGGCGGTTCCGCCGGGGTTAGGGTTGGCAACAAGGAGGGGGGCGCGATGCATTGCCACGCGAACCACAACCAGCCCACAAAGCACGGCCGCGGCGCCTCGATGGTGTCCGCGGCCGGTTTTGGTTTACGGGTGGGGTTGGAACGGTTCTCGGCCGGCCGGTGGCGGCCCGAAGTCCGCAGGGCTTTGCCCAGGAACCTGCGAGAGGGGGTGTTGT
>JAJRUI010000057.1 GCA_024277875.1 Deferrisomatales bacterium | reverse complement strand
TCGCGTTCGAGGAAGACGGCTCCCTGCTCATCGCCGACGCGTACGGCTACGTGTACCGGGTGCGGCCCGACGGCATCCTCGAGACGATCGCCGGCGGCGGTGCGCCGGCTGACGGGGTGGGGGACGGCCTGCGGGCCACCGACGCCAAGCTGACCAACCCCTACGGGGTGGCCGTGGGGCCGGACGGCGCGATCTACGTGGCGGAGACGGGCGGCCACCGCGTCCGCAGGATCGATCCGAACGGCGTGATATCCACCTACGCCGGAACGGGCGTCTACCGGACGAGCGGCGACCACGGCCCGGCGGGCTCGGCAGACCTCGAGTCGCCGTGGGACGTGGCGTTCGGCCCGGATGGCACCCTGTATATCCCCGGCGGAAGCAACCTGGCCGTGGTCCGCCGGGTCGTCTCGGGACTCCCGGGCTACGCGGCGGACGATCTGCTCGTCCCCTCCCGGGACGGCGCGCGCGTGTACGTGTTCTCCGCCGAAGGGCGGCACCTGTCCACCCACGACGCCCTGACCGGGGCCGCGCTGTGGAGCTTCGACTACGACGACGAAGGCCGGCTCGTTGCGCTCACCGGCGCGGACGGCCGGGTGGCCACGATCGGGCGCGACGCCTCCGGCACGGTGTCCATCACCGCGCCGGACGGGCGGGTCACGCGCCTGACCACCGGGGCCGACGGGTACCTGGCAGGCGTGGAGACGCCGGCCGGGGCCCGGTGGTCGTTCGTCCCGGACGACGGAGGGCTGCTCACCCGCCTCACCGACCCGGACGGCCTGTCATGGGGGTTCGCGTACGACGCGGCCGGCCGGCTCGTGGCCGAGACCCTGCCGTCGGGGCAGACCCGGAGCCTGGAGCGGTCACCGCTGGACGCCGGCTACGCCGTGACGTTCGCCGAGGCGGACGGCGGCGAGACGTCTTACGAAGTGACCCGGACCCCGGCGGGCGACACGGTCCGCACGATCACGGACCCCGTGGGCCTTGCGTCCGCAACCAGCCGCTCCCCGAGCGGCGAGCGGGCGGTCGAGATGCCCGACGGCACGGTGGTCACCCGGGTGGGCGGCGGCGACCCCCGGTTCGGCACCGCGGTGGCCACGCTGGGGCCGGGATCGAGCATCGCCACCCCGGGCCACACCGCACAGCTCTCCGAGTCCCGGTCGGTCACCCTGGCGGCGAGCGGCTCGGTGCTGGACGTGGTCTCCCTCACCGACGAACTCACGGTGAACGGACAGACGGCCACCACCGCGTTCTCTGCTGCTTCGGACGGCCAGGGGGGCGGCACCGTCACCCAGACCACCTTTGCGGGCCGCACCCGCTCGGCCGAACTCGACGCGATCGGCCGGCCGGTCTCAATCGCGGTGGGGAGCCTGGACCCGGTCGCGCTCACCTGGACCGCGGGCCGCGTCACCGAGGTCGTCCAGGGCTCTGACACCGACGCGTTCACCTACGACGGCGCGGGCCGGCTCACCCGGGCCGACCTGGCCGACGGGCGGGTGTGGGCGTTGACCTACGACGAAGACGACCGCGTCACCGCGGTGACCGAGGGCGGTGACCGCACCGTGGCCCTCACCTGGACCGCGGCCGGGCGCCTGGCGTCCGTCGCCCTTGCGTCGGGCGCGACCCACGGGTTCTCCTGGGGCGAAGACGGCCGTCTCGCCGCCTACACCCGCCCCGGGGCCGCGGCCGCGACCACCCTCACCCGCGACGCGGCCGGCCGGGTGACCGGGGTGTCGTACCCGTCGGGCGCGACCGAGACGATCGACCGCGACGCCGCGGGCCGCATCACGGCCCGGGCCACCGCAGCGGTCTCCAGCGCGTTCACGTACGACCCGGGCACGGGCCGGCTGGTCTCGGCCGAGTGGACCCGGGACGGGACTACCCAAACCTGGGGAGCCACCTACGACGGCTTCCTCCTGACGGGGATCACGTGGTCCGGCCCGGCTACGGCCACGGCCGCGTTCACCTACGACGACGCCTTCCGGCTCACCCGGGTGCAGGTCGGCACCCGGGACGACGCGATCGCAACGGACCCGGACGGCGCGGTCACCGCGTATGGCCCGTTCACCTGGAGCCGCAACGGCCCGGACGGCGCGGTGGACGAGATCGCCTCGGCCGGCATGACCCTGACCTACGGCCACGACGCGGCCGGGCGGGTGGTCTCGAAGGAACTCCGGGTCGGGTCCGCGGTCGTCTACCGCCTCGTGGTCACCCGGGGCGGCGGGGGGCGCGTGTCCCAGGTCGTCGAGACCGTGGGCGGCGCCACCCGGACCCTGGCGTACGGGTACGACGGGTACGGCCAGCTCGTCACGGTCACCGAGGACGGGGCGGCCCGGGAGGCGTACGCGTGGGACGCCAACGGCAACCCGGTCACCCTGCCCGCCGGGGCCGCCACATACGACGCGGCCGACGGCATCCAGTCCCTGGGGGACACCGCGTACGCCGTGGACGCGGACGGCCTCGTCACGGCCCGGGGGGCGGACACGTTCACGGTGGACCCGACGGTGGGCGTGCTCGAGGCCACGGTTGGCGGGGAGAGCGTGTCGTACGCGTACGACGCGGCCGGCCGGCTCGCGGCCCGCACGTCCGGCGCGGGCACACGGGCCTACTTTTACGCCGACCCGCTCCACCCGTACCGGGTGACCGACTACGTGCTCGAGGACGGCACCGAGGTTCACGCGTACTACGGGCCGTTGGGGGACCTGTACGCCCTCGAGCGGGGCACGGCGTGGTACTACGTGGGCGCCGACCTGGCGGGCACGCCCGCAGCGGTGTTCCACGCGTCGGGCGCGCTGGTGCGCCGGGTGGTCCGGGATGCGTTCGGTCGGATCACGGACGACTCCGACCCGACCTTCGTCCAGCCCATCGGGTTCGCCGGGGGCGTGGAGGACGAACTCACGGGCCGGGTCCGGTTCGGGCACCGGGACTACGAACCCGCTTCGGCCCGGTGGACCGCGCCGGACCCCATCCTGTTCCACGGCGGGCTGCGCTCGCTGTACGCGTACGTGGGCAACGACCCCGTGGAACGGCGCGACCCGGCGGGGCTCCAGGAGGACGACGGTGGGGCTGGGGGGTTCCATGAGGCCCTCACGCGCGGCCTCACCGACTTCGGCGAGGCCGGCGGCAAGTACGCCCTGGAGCAGGCCACATCGCTCCCCACCCCGACCACCCCGGCTTCGAGCCTGGGCCAGGCGCAGGGCGAGTACGGCAAGGTCACCAATGAGATGGGCGGCAAAGAGCAGCAGGCGGCCGCGTGGGACTTGAGAGCGCAGGTGCGTTCCGCGTGGAACCGCGCGGTCAACGCACTCGCAGGTGATCCGTGTCCGTGATGTTGCGGGCTCTCTTCGCCGGCGGACGCGGTGCCGGACGCGGATCCGGCCGGCCGGGGCCAAGGGCGTCGGCGGAGCGGCCCCGGGGCAGCCTCTGGCCGTGGGGGGCGCTCCTCGCGGCGGCGCTTGCGGCGCCCGCGTGGGGGCCGGCCGCGGCGGACCCGGTGAGCGCCGACCCCGAGGACATCCCCGCAACCCCGGCACAGGAGCGGTTCGTCGAGCGGATCGCGGGGGCCGTGAAGGCCGCGGTGCCGCCCCTGGCCGGCTGGCACCGGCGGGTGGCCGTGTCGGTGTCGGGCAACCCGGTGCGCGAGGGGCAGCCGATGTTGATCTTCTACCGCGCCGTGAACCAGCCGTTGCTGGTCAGCCTGCGGTTCAACTTCCGGCGGATCACCGAAGACGAGCGACGGACCGCCGCAACCCGCAAGAGCGCCGAACAGCTCCAGCAGGAACTGGTGGCCGCCGCGATGCAGGGCGACGAACAGCGGATGGAGGCGCTCCAGAGCCAACTCCAGAGCCTGATGCAACAGCACTACACCCAAGGCCCTCTCGGCCAGGCAGCGGGCCTCTCCCCGCCCCGGCCCCGGGAAGAGCCGCCCGGGTTCACCGTGGGCGTGGTGGTGAACGGCAGCGGCGCCTTGTTCGGCAAGGCCC
>JAJRUI010000056.1 GCA_024277875.1 Deferrisomatales bacterium | reverse complement strand
GGTGGGCTCCAACACCGCGTCGAGCCGCCGGATCACGGTCATGGGCAGGATGACGTCCCGGTACTTGCCCCGGACGTACAGGTCGCGGAGCACGTCGTCCGCGATGCCCCAGATGAAGTTGGTGATCCAGGTGAGCTGGGACGACTCCATGGTGGGGCAATCCTCCTGTGGGGAATCCGTTCGGTCTGGGGAAAGCAGGTCGGGGGTGCCGGCACGGTGGCCGCCGCGAAGCCCCGCCCCGGAGGATAGCACAGACGCCGGCCGGATCCCGTCCGGCGATGGCCCGGCCCGGTTCAGCCGGAAGACGCGCGGGGGGCATGTACGCTCCCCCCGCCGCCTTGACGGGTTCGGCGGGGGGGTGGTATCCAAGGCACTTCCCCCGAACCCGAGGAGTCCCGCCCATGAGATCCGCCCGCCGCGCGATCCTGCTATTGCTGGCCGCGGTCCTGGTGCCGGCCGCGGTCCTGGCCGCCACCACCTACGTGACCGACCAGGTCGAGATCACCCTGAGGTCCGGGCCGGGCCTGGACTTCAAGATCCTCCGCATGGTCCGGACGGGGACGCCCCTGGAACGCCTGGAGGACTCGGAGGGCTGGACCCACGTGCGCACCCCGGAGGGGGACGACGGCTGGGTGGTGACCCGGTACCTGTCGGACGATCCGCCCAAGGGCCCGCTGCTCGAAGCGGCCCGGCAAGAGGTGGACCGGTTGAAAGGCGAGGTGGCCCGGCTGCAAAAAGAGCTGAAAGAGGCGGCCCGGGAAGGGGACCAGTCGGCGGCCCGGGTGCGCAAGCTGTCTCGCGAGCTGAAAAAGGTCAACAAGGAGTACGACGCCTGGAAGAAGACCAACGCGGGCGTGATCGACCTCAAGGAGAAGGCCGAGCGCCTCACCGCAGCCCACGAGACCGCCCTGGCCGAGCTGGAGAGGCTGCGCAGCGAGAACCGGGCGCTGACCGCCCGGGAGCGGTTCTACTGGTTCTTCTCGGGCGCGGTGGTGCTGCTGCTCGGGTGGTTGCTCGGCTACCTGTACGCGTCGTCCCGCAGCCGGGCCAAGGGGCGGGCGCGCTTCAAATTGTGAGGAGACTCAGCTTCCCGGCGCGGGCCGGAGCGACCTGAGGGCGTCCCGGTACAGCGGGCGGTCGTCCCGGGCCAGCGCCTTTTTCAGGTGTTTCTCGGCCCGGGTGACCCGTCCCAGCGCCCGGCACGCCACGGCCATGTTGTAGTGGATCCCGGGCAGATCCGGCCGCGCGTCCAGGCAGTCGCGCCACAGGTCGATCGCGCGCTCCCACTCCCCCCGGGACGCCAGCAGCACGGCCAGTTCGTTGCGGCGAACCAGTTCGGCCGGTGCGCCGCCGAGTTTCACCTGGAGCCACAACCGGCGGCGGGCCTGCCGGGGCACCACGTCCGTGAGGAACCGGTTGTTGAGCTGGGTGAACAGCTTCCTGAGCAGCCGGTTGCGGGCCTGGCGCTTCAGCGCCTCGGGCACGTCCTCCCGGTAGCAGAACGAACTCATCTCGGTGGACACCCGGTACGGCAGGGTGGCGGCCACGTCCCCCCGGCGGGTGTCCAGCACCCGGTACGTGGCCGCGACCGTGCCGAGGTCGGCCCGGCAGAACAGGGGCACCCGGCGGTACACCATCTGCTCCCGGTACACCAGTTTCCCCTTTTCGTTGCGCTCAAACCGGAACCGGCCCGTGGGCGTCAAGGTGAAGGTATCCCCTTCCTTCTCCCGGTCGTCCACGTGGAACGTGGTGACCCGTCCCACCACCACGGCGTCGATCCCGGCCCGCTCGCGGATCCACCGCAAGGAGGTGGGGTCGGGGTCCCAGGACGCCCCCACCCCGGCCCGGGTCAGGCGCGCCTCGGTCTGCGCCGGGGTCAGGACCTGGAACATCCCGGCCCGGGCGAACTGTCCGGCCAGGCGGCGGGCCAGGTCCGCACCCGACGGCCCCTCGAACGGGACCACGGCGACCACCCGCACGTCCCGGTCGAGCAGGTTCACGGCCGGCGGCACGAGGACCGGCGCGTCCACCGCCCGCACGGTGGGATCGGGCCGGCCGTCCCCACGGGTGCCGGCCCCCGGCCCCCCGCACGCGGCGACCGCGACCCCGAAGAGCACGGTCCCCGCAACCGCGCGCCAGCGCGCGCCCACCGTCAGCCCTCGCCGACCTCGCCGGCCAGGTGGGCGAGGACCAGGTCGCCGACCTCGGACGTGGAGTACCCCATCCGGCCGGCGGCCAGGCTCTGGAGCTTGGATCCGGTGACCCACTGGACGGCCCGCTCGATCCGGGCCCCGGCCTCGTGCTCCCCGAGGTGCTCGAGCATCATCGCCGCGGCGCAGATCGCGGCCAGGGGGTTGATCACGTTCTTCCCGGTGTACTTGGGCGCGCTGCCCCCGATCGGCTCGAACATGCTCACCCCTTCCGGGTTGATGTTGCCGCCGGCCGCGATGCCCATGCCGCCCTGGATCATGGCCCCCAGGTCGGTGATGATGTCCCCGAACATGTTGTCGGTGACGAGCACGTCGAACCACTCGGGGTTCTTCACCATCCACATGCAGGTGGCGTCCACGTGGGCGTAGTCCCGCTCCACGTCCGGGTACGCCGCGCCAAGCTCGTTGAACGCCCTCTCCCACAGGTCGAACGCGTAGGTGAGCACGTTGGTCTTGCCCACCAGGGTCAGTTTCTTGCGCTTGTTGCGGCGCTGGCAGTACTCGTACGCGAACCGCAGACACCGCTCCACGCCCTTGCGGGTGTTCACCGACTCCTGCACCGCCACCTCGTCCGGGGTGCCCTTGCGCAGGAACCCGCCGGAGCCCACGTACAGCCCCTCGGTGTTCTCCCGGACCACCACGAAGTCGATCTCGTCGGGACCCTTGTCCTTGATCGGGGTGTACACCCCGGGGTACAGCTTGACCGGCCGCAGGTTCACGTACTGGTCCAGGGCGAACCGGAGTTTGAGCAGGATGCCCTGTTCCAGGATGCCGGGTTTGACGTCGGGGTGCCCGATCGCCCCCAGCAGGATCGCGTGGGCCGACCGCAGTTCCTCTACCGCCGAGTCGGGCAGCACCTCGCCCGTCTCAAGATAGCGATCGCCTCCAAACGGGTAGTGCTCGGTCTCCACCCGGAACCCGAACGGCTCCTGGCACGCGGCCACCACCCGGAGCGCCTGCTCCACCACCTCGGGCCCGGTGCCGTCGCCCGGGATTACGGCAATTCGGTAGGTCTTGGACATCGGCTTCTCCGTACAGGGAAAAAAGTTGGCGTGGTCAGGATTGTGTTCCATACACGGTCGTCCGAAACGAGTCAAACCAAAAGGGGGCGAAGGCGGCGATTTCCCATTGACAAGAACAAACGCTATTCTAGATTCCGCTTTACAATCTCTCCCAAGGGTACTTAGAATGCCGCCGACCCATCGAAGGTCGGGTCGGGGGGAGAAAGGGCTCGGGTGGAAGCACCGCGGAGGATCCTCTACGTCGAGGACAACCCCACCAACTTCCGACTCGTCGAACGCCTGCTCCGGGACGACGGCTACGAAGTCATCCACGCCAAGGACGGGTTCGAGGGGGTTCGGAAAGCGGTGGAGGAACGCTCCTGCCTCGAACTGATCCTGCTCGACATCAACTTGCCGGGCATGGACGGGTACGAAGCCGCCACCAAGCTCAAGGCCCTGCCCGGCCTCGACCAGATCCCGATCGTAGCGGTCACGGTGAACACGCTCAAGGGGGACCGCAAACGTTCCCTGGCGGCCGGGTGCGACGGGTACATCCCCAAACCAATCGACGTCCACACGTTTCCCCGCCGGGTCGAAGAGTACATCCAGGGCCGGCGGGACCAGATCCACGCGTCGGACGAGCGCTACTACCTGCGCGAACACGCGCGCCGCCTGGTGGACCGGCTGGAGTCGAGCCGGGACCAGCTCCGGCTGACCCACGAACAGATCCAGCACAAGGACAAGCTGGCCAGCCTGGGGGAGATGGCCGCGGGCATCGCCCACGAGCTGCGCAACCCCCTGTCGAGCATCTCGTTTGCGATCGAGATGCTGCTGCGGCGCGAGGCGGACCAGGTCGGCGACACGAAGCACCTGGACCTGATCCACCGCAACGTGGAACGGATCCAGCGGTTGGCCGACGGGCTGACCTCGTTCGCGAGGCCGTCGGACGCGTGCCTGTCGGCCGTGGACGTGGCCAAGGCCCTGGACGACTCGGTGCTCGTCACCCAGCACGAGTTCCGCCAGAGGAACATCAGGTTGCACCACCAGCAGGGCCGGCCCCACCTGCCCCCGGTCTGGGCCAACGAGGGGCTGTTGCAGCACGCGTTCGTGAACCTGCTCAGGAACGCGGCCCAGGCCGTGTCGGCCCGCCGGGAACAGAACCCGGACGCGACCGGGGAGGTGCACGTGGCAGCGGAGGCCGCGACGGGAGATCACGTGGCCGTCACGATTCGGGACTCGGGCATCGGTATCCGACCGGACTACCAGGACCGGCTGTTCACCCCGTTTTTCACCACCAAGCCCCGGGGGGAGGGTACAGGGCTCGGGCTGTACATCGTCAAGCAGGTCATCGACGAGATCGGCGGCCAGATCGACGTGCACAGCCGGATGGGCCGGGGGACGACCTTCCGGCTGCTGCTGCCCCGGGCCGCAGCCGAGCGGAGCGCTGTGCGGTGAACCCGGCCGAACGGGTCCGGCTCCACGAGGAGGACCTGCCCACCCTTCCGCCTGTGATCGCCCAACTGGTCGCCCTGTTCGCCCGGGACGACTACACCCTCGACCAGATCGTCTCCGTGCTCGAGCGCGACCCGCCGGTGAGCGGCCGGGTCCTCCGGCTCGCCAACTCCGCCTACTACGGGTTCGCGAGCCGGGTCGACACGCTGCGCCGGGCCGCGGTGCTGCTGGGCGCGGCGACAATCCAGGGGCTGGCCCTGGCCGCCTCCCTGCTGGACCGCTGGGGCGGCCGGGTCCCGGAGGTGGTGCTGGAGGTGTGGCTCCACAGCTACCTGTGCGGAAAGGGGTGCCGCTACCTGGCCGTCCGGCTGCCGCCCCGGCCGGGCGGCCTTGCGCCGGACGCCCTGTTCCTCGCCGGCCTTCTCCACGACGTGGGCAAGATCCGGTTCCTGGCCCGGGACCCGGAAGGCTACGAGCGGATCCTGGAATCGGCGAGCGACCCGGGAGAGGTCCGGAAACGGGAAGCCCAGCGCTACGAGGGAAACCACGCCGGGATCGGGGCCGACCTGCTGGCCGCGTGGGGGTTGCCCGGCACCCTGGTGGCCCTCGTCCGCCACCACCACGCCGGCCAGCTCCGGGCCGAACTACAGGCAGACCTGGAGATCCTGCGCGCGGCCAACGGCGCGCTCCGGGGCGAACCGCCGCCCACGGGCGTGCCCGAAGCCCTGGTGCGCGACCTGGTGACCCAGCTGGAACAGGATCGAAGCGAGGCCGAGGCGTTTTGCCAGGCGATCACCTGATCCGCGCCGGCGGCACGCGCTGGACGACCCCCGACCGGAGGAGGTCCGGATGACCGCCCACGCCCAGGACGAGGCGCTCCAACGGCTCGAACAGCAGCGGGAGCTGTACGCCCGCACCCTTCGGGACACGGTCCGCCAGCTCGAGGCCCGCACGGGCGAGCTCGGACTGATCCGCAAGCTGGGCGCCCTGTTCGAGCGCTCGTCCCGTCTCGAAGACCTGGTGTGCTCCGCCCTGCCGATGTTCCTGGACGTGTCCGACGCGGAAAACGCGTCGATCCTCCTCCACAACCCGGACACCGGCGAACTCAACCTGCTGGCCGCGATCGGCCGCAGGGAGGGCCGGGTGTCCTACCACGGTCCGGGGGGCTACGAGCGCAGAATGTTTGCCCGGGGAGAGGGGCTGGCGGGGTGGTGCCTCGAGAACGAACAGCCGGCCCTGTGCGGCGATGTGGCCAGGGACCCCCGGTTCCTGCCCGACCCGGACCGGATCGCCGTCGGATGCCTCGCGTGCCTGCCGCTGCGCGTCGAGGCCGGCGTCCTGGGGGTGGTCAACCTGAGCCACCCGGACCCGGGCACCCTTTCGGCCGCCCGGCTGCCGATCTGGTCGATCCTGGTCGCCTACCTCGCGGTGGGGATCTCCCACGCCCGCCTGTTCGAGAAGCTCCGCGACGCCAACCGCGAGCTGGCCCGGCAGGTACGCGAACGCACGCGGCACCTCGAGGAGGCGAACCGCAGCCTGGCCGAGGCGCGGTCCGAACTGGCCCGCCACAACGAGCGGCTCCAGGAACGGGTGGAGGAGCGCACCGAGCAGCTCCAGTCCGCCCTCGAGGAACTGCGGACCCAGCACGCCGCCCTGGAGGAGGCCCACCGGGTCAAGGACGAGTTCCTGAACAACATCAACCACGAACTCAAGACCCCCCTGAACGCGATCATCGGGTACGCCGGCCTGATGCTTAAAGAGCCCCAGCCCCCCCTGACCGAGGCGCAGCGGGCCGACCTGGCCCTGATCGAGGCCAACGGCAAGCACCTCCAGCAGATCCTGGAGAACATTTTCAGCCTGAAGGACATCGAGTCCGGCGGCCTGGAGGTGGACGCCACCACCGTGGACCTGAACGAACTGGTCGGGTCGGCCGTGGCCTCGGTGCGTCCCCGCGCCGCCGAGAAGGGGTTGGAGTTCGCGTTCGTCCCCTCGGACCTGCCCCCGATCCGGGTGGACCCCACCCTGATCCTGCGGGTGCTGTTCAACCTGCTGGACAACGCGGTCAAGTTCAGCAACAGCGGCACGGTCCGGGTGGCCACCCGCCTGGACCACCGGCACCCGGAGCAGCCCGAAACCACGTGCAGCGCCGACCAGGGCGGGCGGCCGTTCGCGGTGGTGGAGGTCAGCGACCAGGGCCGGGGCATCCGGCCAGAGGACCTGGACCGGGTGTTCCTCAAGTTCCACCAGGCCGAGCCTGCGACCCGGAAGACCGAGGGCGGCTCGGGGCTGGGCCTCACGATCGCCAAGAACCTGGTGGAGCTGCACGGCGGCCGGATCTGGGTCACCAGTCAGCCCGGGCTCGGGAGCACGTTTTCCTTCGCCCTGCCCCTGGACGCGTGACCGGGACCGGCCGGTCCCGGTTGCACCACCTCGACTCCCCTTAGTACCATGCGGCTCCCGTTCCCCGTTCCGACCCCCACGGGTCCAGCCCCGGAGAAAACCGTTGACCGTCTGGGACCGCAGAACCTTCCTGAAGATCGGCACTGCCGGAACCGCAGGCATGGTCGTCGGCGGCCCGGCCCGCGCCACTTCCAAGCCGTGGAACGCCCGGGCCGACCGGATCCTGCGAAAATACCGGGACCCAGCCCCGACGGTGTGCCGGTCGTGTCCGGCCGGGTGCGCCGTGCACGCCACGCGGGACGGCGACCGGGTCGTCCAGGTCCAGGGCAACCCGGGAGCGCCCACCAACCAGGGCAGCGTGTGCGCCCGGGCGTACGCCGGCCTGGAGCGGGTGTACGACCCCAACCGGGTGCTGCACCCCCTGCGCCGGGCCGGGCCGAGGGGTTCGGGCCGCTGGGAGCGGATCTCGTGGGAGACGGCCCTGGACGAACTGGCCGGCCACCTGACCGGGGCGAACCGGACAGTGCTCCACCTGGGCCAGGAGGACGTGCTCGCGACCGAGGCCGTGGAGGCCCTGGGGATCGGGACCGTACTGGTGGATGAGCCCCTGCCCGGCCGACCCGGGCCGGCCGACGGCGCGGACCTGTACGGCACGCCCGTGCTCGGCTACGACTTTGTCCGGGCACACACCGTATACCTGTTCGGCGCCCTGCCCCTGGACGGGGCGTTCCGCGTGCCCGAGGTCCGCGCCCTCACGGCGGCCCGGGCCGCCGGGGCGGACGTGCGCCTGTTCGGACCGTTCCAGGGCGCCACGGGCAGTCTGGCCGAGTGGCACCCGGTACCTCCGGGAACCGAGGCCCTGGTGGCCCTGGGCATCGCCCGGTGGATCCTGGACGAGGGCGAGGCCGACGTGGCGGCCATGCGGCCGTACGTGGCCGAATCGGTCAACGACTGGGTCGCGCTGCTGGCACCGTACACCACCAAGGCCGTGGCCGACGCCACCGGGATCAGCCCCGAACGCCTGCGCCGGTTGGCGGTGCGGTTCTCCCGGGGGCGGCCGGCCGTCGCCGTGGCCCCGTTGGGCGGGCAGGCTGCCGTGGCCGCTGCGATCCTCAACCATCTGGTGGGTGCGGTGAACGCGACCGGCGGGATACAGACGGCCCGGGGACCGTACTTCATCCGCCCGCTCCCGGTGTCCATGCCCCCCGAAGGATGGTTCGCAGCCCGGGAGGCGGTCGACGTGTACTGGGCCGTGGACGCAGACCCCGTCTACGGGCAGCCCGGCGGAGCCGGGGCCGCGGCGTTCCTGGCCGACCCGGACGCGGTCGGCTTCACCGTGGTCTCCGGCACCCACCTGACCGGCACGGCCCGGCTCGCCGACCTGTTCCTGCCCCTGGCCACCCCTTACGAGTGCTGGGGGCTGGTGGAGGGGTGCCTGCCGGACGGACGGCCGTACCTGTTCCTCCAGCAGCCGGTCACGCGACCGGCGTCCGAGCCGGACAAGCTCAAGGATCCGGGGGCCGAGCCCCTGTCCCTGTTCGAGCCGTGGCCCCGCCCCCTGGGCGAGGCCCGGGGGCCCGGGGACGTGCTCCTCGCCCTGGCCCGGCGCGCCAGCCCGGACAGCGGTTTTGCGCCGTCCGTCCGCGCCCACCTGGAAGAACTCCTCCGGAAGTCCTGGGGCCCGGGCAGCCTGCCCGCCCTGCGGCGCCGGGGGCTCTGGGTCGCGGAGGAAGCCAAGGCGCCAGACCCGGGTCCCCAGGTCCGGCTGGCCGAGCGCGTGCCAAAGGAGGTCCCGGCACCGGGAGACGGGCTGCAGCTGGTCCGGCTGGAGTCGGCCGTGGTGCCTGGCCGGTTCTCCTCCGCCCGGTGGGGGCGGGAGGTGGAACACGAAGGGAACGCGTGGCTCCACCCGGGCACGGCCCGCGCCCTGGGCGTCCGGAGCGGTGACGAGATCGTCCTCACCACCCGGGAGGGCGAGGCCCGCGTGGAGGTGCGCACCCTGCGCGGGCTGCACCCCCGCGCCGTGGCCGTTCCCGACGGATTCGGCCGGGACGGGGAGCCGGACGACGGACGGTGGTGGGAGACGGGGGGCACGGCCGTGCGCGCCCTGTACCCGGTGCGCCTCCGGCCAAACGGCACCCAGGACTGGGGGCCCCTGCCGGTGTCTGTTCGCAAGGGCTGACGGTCCGGGGCCCGGCCGAGGGGCCGGGCCCCACGAAACGCCTCAGTCGTCGAAGTCCCCTTCGGGGCCCTCTTCCTTGTCGATCGACCGGGCCCGCTCGCGGATCTTCTCTTCGGTCCAGTCGGCCGGCGCCTCGATCCGCTCGGCCTTCGGCCCCGGGTCGTGGGACCCGGCCTCCAGGATCGTCTCCACGGCCAGGGGCGCGGTGTCCGCCGCGTCGAACACCTCGGTGAGGAGCCGGTACACGAACGCCTCCACGCCCCGGATCATCCGCTCCCGGATCTCGGGCGGCTGGCCCCACAATTTGGCCTCGAACGGCAGGTTGAGCTTCTTGTAGTCCCCCCCGGACCAGCCCCGTTCGGCCGCATACGCGATCATCTCCTGCCACAGGGCGTCGCTCACCCCGGCGCCGGGGGCACGCACGAACGCGCCGTCCTCCAGCACCGCGTTGCCGAACGCGTCCACCCGGACCCCCCACGAGATCATCTGCAGGGCGGTGGCCACGTTGGCCTTGGTGGTCCGGGTCTCGGCCGCGATCCTGCGCAGGCGTTCGAAGCTGTTGCCCGACGTCCCGTGCTGGGCGCCCGACACCCGGTACGGCTCCAGGGCCCGGTGGATCTCGGCGGTCAACTCCACCTGGATGCCGGCGTCGGACGCCTGGATGCCGTGGGTGGTGCCGTTGTTCAGGGCGATCCAGTCGGGGAACACGCCGTGGGCGTTCAGGCCCCGGATCAGGAACAGGGCCTCGTCCACCGTGGACAGCCCCTGGCTGCCCTTGATCTCCCCCACCTCGGTCTCGAGCCCGGCCCACGACGGCACGTACCGGGCCAGTTCCAGGCTCGCCAGGAGGTTCTCGTCGTCGGGCAGGTGGGACGCGTCGATCGCGATCGAGGTGATGCCCGCGTCGAACATGCTCGGGATCTCCACCCTGGCCCGCTCCAGGTCGGCCGGCCCCTTGATCCCGTAGTGGTCCGCGTGCACCGCGATCGGCACCGTGACCCCGAGTTCGTTGGCCGCGGCGTCCACGAAGGTGGCCATGTTCCACAAGTTCACGGCGCAGTACGCGTTGGCCCCCCCTTCGGACTTGGCGATCTCGATGATCAGGGGGGCGTTGGCCCGCTGGGCTGCCCGGAGGGCGCCGTAGATCACGAACCGGTTCCGGGCGTTGGCCGCGATCGCCATGCCCCTGCCCTTGGCCAGCAGGGCCCGGTCCACCACCTTTCCGCTCACGATCAGGGCCCGGGAGTTGGGGAACCGTTGGATCACGTTGGGGGGCCGCCCGACCGCGAGGGCCCGTTCGAACCGGTCCTTTTCAGGGGAAACCGCTGCGCTCATCGCGTTCTCACCTCCCAGTGCTTGTTGTCTGGCCGTGGCCCGGGACCGTCCCGGGGCGCCCCGCTTCGTTGCGGGGTCTTTCTACTGGACGGACGCGCAGCCGGTCAAGGCGCTACCGGCCCAGGTCCCGGGCCACGGCGCGCACCGCGTCGGCCAGCACGTCCACCAACAGGTCGATCTCGTCCTCCGTGATCACGAACGGCGGGCACACCAGCAGGTGGTCGCCCCGGAGCCCGTCGGCCCCCCCCGACCCCGGGTAGGTGACCAGCCCCCGGTCGAACGCAGCGCGGCCCACCCGCTGGGCCACCCGGGCATCCGGGCCGAACGGCGCCCGGGTCTCGGGGTCCGCCACGAACTCGATCCCTGCGAACAGGCCGAGGCTTCGCACGTCTCCCACGATCGGGAGGTCGCGCAGGGGCTCCAGCCGCTTGCGGAGCACCCTTCCCAGCCGGGCCGAGCGTTCCACCAAGCCGTGGTCCTCGATGTACTTGAGCACCGCGACCCCGGCGGCCGTGGACACCGGGTGCTGTCCGTAGGTGTGGCCGTGGACGAACGCGCCGGAGCCGTCCCGGATCGCGTCATGGATCTCCCGGCGGGTGAGCACGGCTCCCACGGGCGCGTACCCGCTGGCCAGCCCCTTGGCCAGCACCACCAGGTCGGCGTGGACGCCCCAGTGCTCCAGGGCGAGCCGCTTCCCCGTGCGGCCCGCGCCGGTCATCACCTCGTCGGCGATGAGCAGCACGCCGTGGCGGTCGCAGATCTCCCGGATCCTGGGCCAGTACCGGGGCGGGGGCACCAGCACGCCCGCCGTGGCCCCCACCACCGGCTCGGCGATGAACGCCGCCACCGACTCGGGGCCCTCGTGGTGGATCGTCTGCTCCAGCGCGTCCGCGCACTCCAGGCGGCAGCGCCGGGGCTGGCGACCGAACGGACACCGGTAGCAGTAACAGGGCTCGATGTGGGCCGTGTGCATGATCAGGGGCTGGAACGGGCCCCGCCGGCCCGTGTGGCCGCCCAGGGCCAGGGCGCCGGCCGTGTTGCCGTGGTACGCGGTCCACCGGCTGATCACCTTGTACCGGTCCCGTTCGCCCCGTTCCCGCCAGTACTGGCGGGCCAGCTTCACCGCCGTCTCCACGGCCTCGGACCCCCCGGACACGAAGTACACCCGGTCGAGTTCGGGATCGCTCGACAGGGCCGCCACCCGGCGGGCCATCTCCTCGCACGCCTCGGTGGTGAACTGGCTGCCGTGGGCGAAGCTGATCCGCTCCATCTGGTCGAGCACGGCCAGGCGCACCTCGGCCACGCCGTGGCCGATGGAAACCACGCACGCCCCGGACGACCCGTCCAGGTACCGTTTTCCGTCCCGGTCCCAGATCCACACGCCCCGGGCCCGCTCGGCCACGGGGTACGCCCGGCCCGGATGACGGTAGAACATGTTGGACCCGACGGCTGGCAGGGGGTCGATCTCGATCTGCTTCCCAACGGCGACCATGGTCTGTCGGGCTCCTCGCGTCAGTGGTCCAGGGACAGCAGCCGCCGCGCCTCGGCTGGCGTGGCCACCGGCCGGTCCAGTTCCCGGGCCAGCCGCACCGCCCGTTCCACCAACTGGGCGTTGGAGCGGGCGAGCTGGCCGCGCCTGTAGTACACGTTGTCCTCCAAACCGACCCGGACGTGCCCGCCCAGGGCCAGCGTCGTCAACAGGATCGGCAGGTGGCCCACCCCCACCCCGAACGCGCTCCAGGTGGACCCCTCGGGCAGGGACGACACCAGGTGGAGCAACGCGGCCGGCGTGGCCGGCGCCCCCCCGGACACACCGAGCACGAACTGGAAGTGAAGCGGCGGATCCAGTAAGCCCCGGCGCAGCAGGTCCAGGCAGGTCCCCACCATGCCCGTATCGAAGATTTCCAGCTCCGGCTTTACCCCGGCCGCCTTCAGCCGCCGGGCCAGCTCCTCCAGGAACTCCGGCGGGTTCAGGAACACCCCGTCCCCGACGTTCAGGCTCCCCGCGTCGAAGCTCGCCAGCTCCGGCCGCAGCGCCAGCGGAACGAACCGCTCCTCGACCGCCAGGTTGCGCCCCGGGATCCCGCTGGTGGTCAGGGACAGGACCGGGTCCACCCCGGCGTCGGCGATCCGGTCGAGCACCTCCCGGTACAGCGCCTCGGACTTGGTGCCGAGCCCGGTGGACGGATCGCGCACGTGGAGGTGGACCACGCTCGCCCCGGCGTGCACGGCCTCCACCGCCGAAGCCGCGATCTCTTCCGGCAGGATCGGGATGTGGGGACACTTCTCCCGCGGGGTGCGGCTTCCGGTGATCGCCGCCGTGATGATCAACGGGTCCACGCGCCTTCTCCCTTTTTTCCAGCAACTTCCGCTAGGATGCCAGGAGGCTGGGACGATGGGAGGCCAAAAACCCCTTTCACCTCCCGGCGTTCCGTTGACAGTGCGTCACAGCATCACAGCCCGGGGTGGACTGGGGCCTGCTGGAGAGCCGGGCGCTGCTCTTTGACTCGCCGCGCCCCCCGAACCTGTGTCGTCGAACCTCCGCCGGCCACCCGCACAAACCGTTCCGGCAATGGCACGCGAGGGCGCGGCGATCGGATGCTGCATTCGCGCCCGGCCGGAGGCAGGCCCCAGGCCACCCCCCCGGCGCCGCGGCCCCCGGATCCGGCTACTTTCACCGCTGCCGGGCCACGCAGGGGCCTGACGCGGCTTCCAGGGGACCGGTCCGGTCCGGCTTCCAGTACACCCGCTGGCGGGCCCACAGGGCTTCCCGCTCCTCCAGAGCCGTCCTGCCCCGGGGCCCCGCACGCTCGGCCACGGCCAGGAGCAAGGCCTGGGCCAGGCTGATCGACGCGGTGAAACTCTCCACGTAGCCGTCGATCCCGTACGCCACAGGAAGGACGACCTCGGCCCCCCTGGCCAGGGGAGATCCCGGCCCGTCGGTGATCGCCACGACCCGGGCGCCCACCCGGTGGGCGTGCTCCGCCGCCTCCACGGCCAGCCGCGTGTAGCGCGGGAAGCTCACCGCGAGCAGTACGTCGCCGCGCACCACCCGGGCCACTGCGTCCCAGGGTTCCCCGCTCCGGGTGGCCAGGAGCCGGGCGTTCACCCCGAGGAACGACAGCCCCAGTTCCAGCACCACGGCCGTGGAATGGGACATCCGCAGCCCGAGGACCCACACCCGGCGGGCCGCCGCCACCAACTCCGCGGCCCGGGCGAACTCCCGGGGAGCCAGGCCGTGCCACGTGGCCTGGAGGTTCTCGATGTCCCGGGCAAACGCCCGGGACAGGGGGTCCCGGCCCGGGGCGAGTGCCAGGCGCTCCAGCGCGGACCGCCGGGCGGCCAGGTCCGCACGCACCTCCCGCTGGAACGAAGGGAACCCCGGGTATCCCCGGGCCTGGACGGCCCGGATCACGGTGGACTCGCTCACCCCGCACCGCTCGCCCACCTCCCGGGCGGTCAGGTATGCGGCCTCGCCCGGGTGGGCCCGGAGAAACGACCACACGCGGTCCCGGCGGCTGGGGGCGTTTTTCATGCAGGACTTCCTGCCAAACGGGTTTTCGTGTGCAGGATTTCCTGCTACACCCGGCCGCCCCGCCTGTCAAGGTGAAACCGGTCGGAACGGCCCGCTTTGTCAACCCGCCCGAATCCGGCTACGCTGGAGGGTCACACCGAGGGCGGAGGGAACAGTGAGACCACGGGGCCGGTGGCCGGGATCGTTTCTCAAGCTGCTCTGGATCGGGTTCGTGTGCGTCTCGATCCCCCTGGGAGCGGCCGTGTGGAACGCGGGGCGGTTCGTCGAGCGCCTCGCCGACGACAGCGGTGCAGCGCTCGACCGGGCGACCCGGGCAGCCAGCGGCAGCCGCAGGCTCGCCGACCTGGTGGTGTCCATGGAGAGAAAAGCACGCCAGCTCCACGTGCTGGGCGATCCTTCCCTGCTGGAGGACTACCGGGAGCGCAGGAGCGCGCTCAGGGGCACGGTGCTCGGCCTGTACCAGCTGCCGTTCGACACGGAACACCGGCAGACCCTGTCCAGCCTGGTGGAGGAGGAAGATCGGATCTACCGGGCGCTGACCGAAGGCCCTCCCCCGCGCTCGGACGCCCTGGGGCGGACGCTGGACCGCTTCTCCGAACTCCACGCCCTGGCCTCCAGGATCGTGACCGCTGCGGACCGGATCGCCCGGGCAGAGGCAGAGGCGACCCGGTCCGCAGCGGCCCGTACCCGGCACTGGATGCTGTGGCAGGCCCTGGCCCTCGTGCCGATCACCTTTCTGCTCACCGCCCTGTTCACCCGGCTGCTGGCCCGGCCGGTCCGCCAGATCGACCAGGCGATCCGCCGCCTGGGCGAGGGCCGGTTCGACCCGCCGATCCGGGTGGGCGGCCCCCGGGACCTCGTGGTCCTGGGAGAGCGCCTGGACTGGCTGCGGCAACGGCTGGTGGAGCTGGAGGGGGAGAAGGCCAAGTTCCTGGCCCACGTGTCCCACGAACTCAAGACGCCGCTGACCGCGATCCGGGAAGGAGCAGACCTCCTGTTGGAGGGTGTGGCCGGCCGGCTGGGACCAGGCCAGGCCGAGGTGGCCCGGATCGTCCGGGACAACACCCTGGAACTCCAGGGCCTGATCGAGAACCTGCTCCAGTACAGCATGGGGCGCGCCCGCAGGGACGGCCGCACCGTCCGGCCGGTGGCCCTGCACCGGATCGCCCGCCACGTGATCGCGGACCACCAGGCCGCCGTGTTGGCCAAGGGCATCCAGCTCGAAGAACGCCTGGAGGAGATCGAGATCCGGGGAGACCCGGCGCGATTCCGGGCCGTCGTGGACAACCTGCTGTCCAACGCGGTCAAGTTCACCCCGCACGGCGGGACCGTGCGCGTCGCCGTGGGACCCACCGCCGGCGGAGCGAAGATCGTCGTGGAGGACTCCGGGCCGGGGATCCCCCCGGAGGAGCGCGAGCGGGTGTTCGAACCGTTCTACCAGGGGAGAATCCCCAGCCAGGGGGCGGTCCGGGGTAGCGGGCTCGGGCTGGCCATCGTGGCGGAGTACGTCCGGGACCACGGCGGCACCGTAGCGGTGGACGAGGCAGACAGGGGCGGTGGCCGGTTCACCGTGACCTTGCCGACAGGCCAGGAGGAAACCCCATGAACCGTTTTCACGCCTGGTGCGGGTGGGCGGCCCTGGCCGCGTTGCTGTGGGGCACAGGCTGCGGGACCGTGCCGGTGGTTGGCTCCACCCGGACCACCGAAGTGGCGGTCCAGCCCGCGTGTCCGCAGCCGCACGGCCCGTGCGAGCCGCCCCGGTGGCTGGCCGGCCTGGCCCGGGGAGACGAGGCCCAGCTCCGGGCGGACCGGGACGCCGCGTTCGAGCGTTACCTGGCGTCGGGCAACCCCGAGGACCGGCGCAGGGCCCTGGCCACCGCCCTGGCCAGTCCGCCCGATCCCGGCCGGGACCGGCAGCTGGCCGAGCTGCTGGACCGGGATCCGGCCCCGAAGGTCGCGTCCGGCTGGTTGGCGGACCTGGACCGGGCCCTGCTCCGGGCGTTCGATGCCCGCGTCCGCGGCCCGGGGACCGGGGCGGAAAACGGGCCGTCTGCCAGGGCCGAACGCCGGATCGCCGAACTCGAACGCCAGCTGGCCCGGGCCCGGGCCGAGGTCCGGAACTTGCAGACACGAGCGCGGACCCGGGATGCGCGCGTCCGGGCCCTGGAGCGGCAGATCGAAGAACTCAAGAGCATCGAACAGATCATCGACCAGCGGGAGAAGCCGCGATCGACCGGAGGAAACCCGTGAGCGCGCCAGCACGGCCCCACGTCCTGGTGGTGGACGACGACACCGACCTGCTGCGCCTGCTGTCCCTCCGGCTGGAGGCGGCCGGGTACCGGGTATCCGCCGCGGAGAGCGGCGAAGAGGCCCTGGGCCGGGTTTCCGTGGACCGGCCGGACCTGGTGATCACCGACCTGCGCATGGGAGGGATGGACGGGATGGCCCTGTACGATGCGCTGCGGGAGGAGAACCCCAGCCTGCCGGTCATCATCCTGACGGCCCACGGGTCGATCCCCGACGCGGTCGAGGCCACCCGGCGCGGCGTGTTCGGGTTCCTCACCAAACCGTTCGAGGGTCGGGCGTTGCTCGAAGAGGTCGGCCGCGCGCTGTCCCTGTCCGGCGCTTCGGTGTCGGCGTCCGCAGACAGTTCCTGGCGCTCAGGGATCGTCACCCGGAGCCCCCGCATGGAGGAACTGCTGCTCCGGGCCCGGCTGGCGGCCGACGGCACGGCTAGCGTACTGCTGTGCGGGGAGAGCGGAACGGGAAAGGAGCTGGTGGCCCGGGCGATCCACGCGGCCAGCCCCCGGCGAAATCGCCCGTTCGTGGCGGTCAACTGCGGGGCGATCCCGGAGCCCCTCCTGGAGTCCGAGCTGTTCGGCCACGCCCGGGGCGCGTTCACCGGCGCGATCCGGGACCACGAGGGGCTGGTGCGGTCCGCGGCCGGAGGCACGCTCTTCCTGGACGAGATCGGGGACATGCCCCGGGCCCTCCAGGTGAAGCTGCTCCGGGTGCTCCAGGAGCGCGAGGTTCGGCCCGTGGGCGGCGCGCGCAGCTTTCCGGTGGACGTGCGGGTGATCGCAGCCACCCACCAGGATCTGGAAAAGGCGATCGCAAGCGGACGGTTCCGGGAAGACCTGTACTACCGGATCAACGTGATCCAGCTCGACATCCCGCCCCTGGCGGAACGGCGGGAGGACATCCCCTTGCTGGCCCAGCACTTCCTGTCGGAGTTCCGGGGGCAGGGGCCCAAAAAGGTCACGGGGTTTTCGCCCGAGGCCCTGGAACTCCTGGTGGCTGCCCCGTGGCCGGGCAACGTCCGGCAGCTGGCCAACGTGGTGGAGCAGGCGTACACCCTGACCACGAGCCGTGTGATCCCCGCCTCCCTGGTGCGGGAAGCGCTGAGGGCCGAGGCCGAGGAGATCCTTCCCCTGGCCGAGGCCAAGCGCCGGTTCGAGCTGGACTACCTGGTGCGCGTGCTGCGCATGGCCGGGGGCAACGTGACCCGGGCCGCCCGCATGGCCGGCCGCAACCGCACCGACTTCTACAAGCTCCTCCACCGGCACCAACTGGACCCCGGGCTGTTCAAGAAGCAGCGGACCGCGTGACGGCTGTCTCTCTTTGGAGACAACCACCGCCCGGCTCCACAGGCCGCCCCCCGGCGTCTTCCGGGCCCGGCCCGGCTCCGGGCTGCCCGCTTTCCTGAAAAAGCGTCTGCGTTCGGCGACGGTCCCGCCACCCTGGCCGGGCCGGGCCCGCAAATCTGCCCCGCGGTTGCGGCGTGGCACACCCCTTGCTTTCCGTAGCTGCCGACCCCGTCGGGCCAAGCCCTTCGGCCATCCTCCTGTTCCGGGGCGGACGCGAGTCCCCCCGGACCTTTTTTCGCCCGGGGCTCATTCGGCTGCGTCCAGAGCCTCCACCACGCCCAGCAGGTGCCCCTTGTGCGTCTTCAGGTGGTCCCGGAACGCCTTCCGGTCGGTGTCCGCGATCTCCATGCGAAGCTCGGACAGGACGTGATCGAGCACCTCGCGCAGGGTCTCGGCCTGGTCTTCGGTGATTTCGAGTCGGATCATGGCCCACCTCCTTTCCGGGTCGTCCGCAGGCGTACCCGGTCTGCCCGCGCTGCCCTACCCGTCATCATAAGACCGGGGAGGCCGGCGTCAAGCAAGAGAGCGCGGGTCAGAACATCCACGCCTTGAGGACCACCCAGTGCAGGGGGGCCAGCGCGGTGAACAGGGCCCCCGGATACAGAATGTGCTGGGCCCGCACCCGGGTGCGACGGCGGCGGTGCATCGCGTGCAGGTACAGGCTGGCCGCGACCACGGCCGTGGACCCCAGGAGGATTTTTGGCACCAGGAGCCCCCAACTGGGGCCGAGCACGTCGATGTAGGCATTGAGCACCGGGTTGAGTTCCCGGACCTCTGCCCCGACCAGCCCCGCCAGGGTCAGGAAGTAGTCGGCGGCCGAGGCCGCGGCATAGGTGAGCAGGGCAACGGCCAACTCCCCGTTCGGCCCCAACCCCGGAAGCGCGATCCTGGTCTCGAACACGTTTCACCTCCCTGTCCCCGGTCCGTCCTCCCTCTCGCCCGATAGCGTAGCAAGGGCCGGGCCACGGACCGGGACGAACGATTTTCACGCGTATTTGCAACGACTTAAGGCGATCACACCCCCTGGCCCCCTGGCCCTTGAGCCTGGCATCTGCCCAGAAAGGGAACGCGGCTTCCCACAACGAAGGGAAAAAACATTCCCCCGACCGCCGGGGACCCCGTCCCGCCTGTTGGTGTACAATGAGGTCGCGCCAGCCCCCTTTCCAACCGCCCGAACGGAGGATCCGGCCGTGTTCGGACGACTCGTCCTGTTGTTCACCCTGGTTCCCGCGATCGAGATCTACCTGTTGATCCAGGTGGGCGCCGGCATCGGGGCCATGAACACCCTGCTCCTGATCGTGGCGACCGGGGTCGTGGGGGCCCACTACGCCCGGCTCCAGGGGTTCCACGTGTTGCAGAGGCTTCAAGACAGCATGGCCTCCGGCCACCTCCCGGCCAACGAGATCCTGGACGGCGCGTTGCTGCTCTTGGGCGGCGCCCTGCTGGTCACGCCGGGCCTCCTGACCGACGCGGCCGGGCTTTCACTGGTCTTCCCACCGACGCGGGAGCGGTGGAAACGCCTGCTGCTCTAGTGGCTGCGCCGGAAGATCGAGCGGGGCGAGATCGTGATCCGGAGGCCCTGATCCCGGACAGCGGGAGGAGCGGTGCGGTGGACTGGAAGACGTTTTGGACGACCTTCGGGCTGGTGTTCCTGGCAGAGTTGGGCGACAAGACCCAGCTGGCCACGTTGAGCCTGGCGTCCACGGGCCGCGGCCGGTGGACGGTGTTCGCAGGGGCAGCGTTCGCCCTGGTGGTGGCCAGCGCAGTGGCGGTCCTGGCCGGCGCGGCTGCCGAACGGTGGCTGCCCCGGGCGTGGGTGCGCACGGCGGCCGGGATGTTCTTCGTGGGGGCCGGCGTGTGGCTTCTCCTCGGCCGGAACGGGCCGTGATCGAGGCGGTCTCCCTGCACAAGGCGTACGGGGGGCGGGCGATCCTGGAAGGCGCGTCCCTGCGGGTGGGCGCGGGGGAACGGGTTGCCCTGGTCGGTCCCAACGGCGCCGGCAAGACCACCCTCCTTCGGATCCTGGCCGGAGAGGAGACCCCGGACAGCGGCGTGGTGCGCGGCCGCAGGGGCCTTTCCGTCGGGTACCTGCCCCAGGAGATCGCGGCCGCGTCCAGCCGGACCCTGATCGGGTACGTGGAGGACGTGGCCGACGACCTCCGGGCCGTGGAGGCGGAACTCCGCCGGGTCCAGGCCGCCCTCGAGGCCGGCGACAACGCCCTGCTGGACCGGTACGGAGCGCTCCAGTCCCGGTTCGAGCACCTCGGGGGCTACCGGCTTCGGAGCCGGGCGGAACGGGTGCTGGCCGGGCTCGGGTTCTCCCCGGACGAAAGCGACCGGCCCGTGGACACCTTCTCGGGCGGGTGGCGGATGCGTGCCGCCCTGGCCCGGATCCTCCTCCGGGAGCCGGACCTCGTCCTGCTGGACGAGCCCACCAACCACCTGGACCTGGACACCCTGGAGTGGTTCGAGAACCACCTGCACCAGAGCGCCAGCGCGTTCGTGGTGGTGAGCCACGACGTGGCGTTCCTGGACCGGGTGGTGCGGGCCGTGCTCGCGATGGAGAACGGCCGGATCGTCCGGTGCGAGGGCAACTACTCCCGGTACGAGTCCGACCGGGCGCAACGGGAGCAGCAGGCCCGGGCGGCGTACGACGCGTACCACCGGCGCCGGGCCGAGGTGGAACGGTTCGCGGAGCGGTTCCGTGCCAAGGCCACCAAGGCGCGCCAGGTGCAGTCCAAGCTCCGGATGGTGGAGCGGGAGCAACCCCCGCCCCCCCCGCCCCCCCGTGCGCGAGGCCTGTCTTTTTCGTTCCCGCCCCCTCATCGGAGCGGGCGCACGGTGATCGAACTGGAAGCCGTACACGCCGGGTACGGGGACGAGGCCGTGTACGAGGGCCTGGACCTCAGGATCGACCGCGGGGAAAAAGTGGTCCTGGTGGGCCCCAACGGCGCGGGAAAGTCCACCTTGCTCAAACTGCTGGCCGGGGTGGTGGCGCCGTGGCAGGGCCGGGTTCGCCTGGGCTACAACGTGGAGACCGCCTTCTTCGCCCAGCACCACCTGGACCAGTTCGACCCCGCCCGCACCGTGCTCGACGAGGTCCTCGGCCTGCCGTCCGTGGCCGGGGAACTCCAGGCCCGGTCGCTCCTCGGGGCGTTCCTGTTCTCGGACGACGCCGTGGACAAGCGCGTGGGGGTGTTGTCGGGGGGAGAGAAGAGCCGGCTGGCCCTCGCGCGGATGCTGGCGTCCCGGGCCAACTTCCTGCTCCTGGACGAGCCCACGAACCACCTGGACATCGACGCGTGCGAGGTGCTCAAGCGCGCGTTGGAACGGTTCCAGGGCACGGTGTGCATGATCACCCACGACCGGGACCTGATCAACCGGGTCGCCACCCGGGTGGTGGCCGTGGCCGGCGGCCGGGTCGAGAGCTTCCCGGGCAACCACGACGACTACCTGCGGTTGCGGCCGCCGGCCACCGGGCCGGACGCGCCGGACCGTCCGGCGGAGCGGCCCCGCCCCAACCGGCGGGACCAGCGGCGGGCCGAGGCCCGGCGCCGGGAGCGGGTCCGCCGTGAGACCGCGCCCCTGCGGGAGCGGGTCTCACCGCTGGAGGCCAAGATCGAACGCCTGGAAAGGGAACTGGCGGAAGTGGAGGCCGAACTGTCTGATCCCGGCCTGTACGCCGAGCCGGACCGGGCGGCCGACCGGGCCCGCGCCCGGGCCGCGCTGGCGGAACGGCTGGAGGAGAAGACAGCCGAGTGGGAGGAGGCGGCGACCGCGTTCGAGGCCAAGCAGCGGGAACTGGGCGCGGGCTGAGCCGGGGAGGACGACCCGTGCCGGGGACGGAACACCTGCGGGTGGCGTGGTTCAGGAGGATGGCCGCGGTGGACGGCCGCGCCCCCCGGCTGGCGCTGTGGGCCGAGGCAGCGGCCGAACTGCCCCCGGACGAGATCGCCCGCCGGATCGAGGCCGCCACCCGGGCCGCAGCACTCCGGACCCCCGGGAGCACCGGTCCGTACCTGGCCCTGCTGGACCTGCCCGAACTGGGCCGGCGGGCCGGGCCCGGGGTGCTGGCCCGGGTGCTCCACGCCGCCCGGGACCTCGAGCTTGAAGCCGCACTGCTGGTGCTGGAGCACCCGGGGCGGACCACGCCGCCCCCGGCCGAGAACCTCCCCCCGGATCCGATCCTGGACACCCTGCCCCTGGGCCGCCGAAAGACCCTGGCACGAGGCCCGCGAACCCCCCTGCTCGATCGCCTCCGCGCCGACCCGGACCCCCGGGTCGTGCGGGAGGTCCTGCGCAACCCCCGGCTGCGGGAGACCGAGGTGCTGGCCGTCGCCAGCCGGCGGCCCGCGCGCGAGGAAACCGCGTGGCTCCTGGTGCGCACCGGCGGGTGGCTGAACCGGCCGGCCGTGCAACGGGCCCTGGTATGGAACCCGTGGACCCCGGCGCGGCTCGCCGTGGGCCTCGCGGTGCTCCTGCCCGACCCGGAACTCGAGAGGATCGCCCGGGAAAAAGGGCTCCATCCCGCGGTGAGGGAGGGAGCCCTGGAGGTGCTCGCGTGGCGGCGGGGGTGAGGCCCGCCCCGGGGGTCAGGCCGTGTTCTTCTTGGCCTCGTCCCCGGCCGGCGGGATCTCGTCGCGCTGGTCCTCCGGGGTGACGTCGATCGCGTCCGGCTCGTTCATCGCCTTCTTGAAGCTCTTGATCCCCTTGCCGAGCCCACCCATCAACTCGGGGATCTTCTTGCCGCCGAAGATCACCAGCACGATCGCAAGGATGATCAACCACTCGGAACCGCCAGGCATCCCGAACATCGCTCTCACCTCCGTGGGCGGGAAGGGCCGAAGGAAGAGCATAGCACAACCCCCTGGCACGACCCAGCCGGAAAAAGACACCGCGCCGCGGCCCTCGAATCACGCGTCCTCGTACCCCCGGGCCAGGTTCTCGAACGCGGTGAACTCGCTGATGAACGCGAGCTTGACCGTGGCCGTGGGCCCGTGGCGCTGCTTGCCCACGATCAGCTCGGCCATTCCCTGGTCCTGGGACTCCTTGTTGTACACCTCGTCCCGGTAGATGAACAGGATCACGTCCGAGTCCTGCTCGATCGCGCCCGACTCCCTCAGGTCCGACAGCAGGGGACGCTTGTCCGTCCGGGATTCGACACCCCGGTTCAGCTGGGACAGGGCCACCACGGGCACGTCGAGTTCCTTGGCCAGCCCCTTGAGGGACCGGGAGATCTCGCTGATCTCCTGCTCCCGCAGGTCGAACCGGCCCCGGGCCCGCATGAGCTGGAGATAGTCCACCACCACCAGGCCCAGGCCGGCCTCGCTCTTCAGCCTGCGGGCCTTTGCCCGCAGCTCCAGGGTGGTAAGGCCCGGGGTGTCGTCGATGTAGATCGGTGCCTCGGCCAGGGCGCCGGCCGCCCGGGTGAGCTTGGGCCAGTCCGAGTCCTTGAGCATGCCCCGCCGCAGCCGGTGGCTGTCCACCCTGGCCTCGGCGCACAGGAGCCGCATCACCAGCTGCTCCTTGCTCATTTCCAGGCTGAAGAACGCCACGGGCACCCCGCCCCCGATCGCGGCGTGCTGGGCCACGTTCAGGACGAACGACGTCTTGCCCATGCCCGGCCGTCCCGCCACGATGATCAGGTCCGACGGCTGGAGTCCTGCGGTGACCTGGTCGAGTTCGTGGAACCCGGTGGACACCCCGGTCACCAGTTCCTTGCGTTCGTACAGCTCCTCGATCTTGGTGAACGCGTCCCGCAGGATGTCCTTCAGGCGCGAGAACGACGGCCGGATCTTGCGCTGGGTGACTTCGAACAGCGCCTGCTCGGCCTTGTCCAGGTACGCCTCCACGTCGGCGTCCACCTGGTAGCCCTCGCTGGCGATCTCGGTGGTCACCCAGATCAGCTTGCGCAGGATCGCCCGCTCGCGGACGATCCTGGCATAGTGCTCTGCGTTCTCCGCGGACGGCACCCGGTCGGTCAGGCCGGCCAGGTAGGCCGCTCCCCCGGCCTTTTCAAGGAGGCCCCGCTGGCGCAGGGCCTCGCTCGCCGTCACCAGGTCGATGGGGGAGCCGTCCTCGCTTAGCTCCAGCATCGCGTCGTACAGCACCCGGTGCCCTGAACGGTAGAAATCGTCCCGGTCCAGGACCTCGGCCACCTGGGGCAGCACGTCGTTGTTGAGCAGGATCGCGCCGAGCACCCCGGCCTCGGCTTCGAGGCTGTGGGGCGGCACGCGGCCGGCAGGGGCGTCCGGGTCAGGCATGGCGACCTCGGGACCGGGTGGGCAGGGCTACCGGGGTGAAGACAGAAACGGGCGGACCGTCCAGGGGCCCGCCCGTCCCGAGAAGCACGACGGATGGCAGCGGCCGGGCGCGACGCGGGTCAGGCTTCGGCGCCTTCCCGCTCCACCACCACCACGACCTCGGTCCGCACCCCGCCGTGGAGCTTGACCCCAACCGGGAACTCGCCCAGGGACTTGATCGGCTGTTCCAGCACGAGCTGCTTGCGGGAAATCTGGAAGCCCTTGTCCTTGAGCGCGGCTTCCACGTCGTTGGACGTGACCGACCCGAACAGCTGGTTCTGGTCCGACGCACGGCGCCGGAACCCGAGGCGCGTTCCGCCCAGCGCCGCGGCCAGTTCCTCGGCCTTGGCAACCTCCCGGAGACGCTTCTTCTCGAGCGCCCGCTGCTGGTGCTCGATCGCCTTTGCGTTGCGGGAGTCGGCCAGCACGGCCAGGCCCCGGGGCAGCAGGTAGTTGCGGGCGTACCCGTCGCGCACGGCGACCACGTCGCCCACCGTGCCCAGGTTCTCGACCGTCTCTTTCAGGATGATCTTCATGGGGATGTCTCCTCACGAGGCTACGTTGTCAACTCCGGGTTCCGCCCCCCGCCGGGGGGGAGGACGGCGCCAGCCGCGCGCGGAAGTCGAACCACAGGTCGAACGCGCCCACGCCGGCCACCAACATCGTCACGGGGAACTGCAAAAAAATCAGTAAATACGCTGCGATCCGAAACATCCTGGGCAGCCCCCGGACGGCCATCACGCGGTGGATCACCGCCATCCCCTGCAGGAAGTACACGGTCGCCGCCACGGCGAACAGGTTCCAGCCCACCGCGGAAAGGACGCCTGCGGTCAGGACCCCTGCGAGCCCCGCCCCCACCAGCACCCAGATGAGCCACTCGGGCGCGCGCCACCCGTCCCACCCGTCGCCCCCCCCGGCCGAGCGGCGCAGGGCCAGGGCGTTGCCCCAGCCCGTCAGCACCGACAGGCACACCATCAGGCCCGGGAACAGGACCCGGAGAGACCGGTAGGTCTCGTCCATCCCGGCCTGCACCGCGAGCACGGTCTCGGGGTCGAGCCCTTCCTGCTGGAACGCGCCGGCGAACAGCGCGCTGGTCTGGTCGAGCAGTTGGCCCACGTACACGCCGAGGCCCACCCCTTCCCGCATCGCGGCCACGGCCAGGGTCAACCAGAACGCGCCCACGGCCACCGCGGTGTACCCGCCCACCACCGCGGCCGGTCCGCGGCCGGCCCGCAGGGCCAACCCCATCACGCACCCCCCGGCCGCGAACTGGCCCGCGTAGATCGCGGCCGCTTCCGGGCCGACGATCACGGCGGTCACCCCCACCCCGACCAGCAGGGACAGGAGCCCTCCGCTCAGGCCGGACCGCCAGGTGGCCAGGGCCAGCGGCCCGGGACTCGCCAGGGACAGGGCGAACCCCACCGGGGGCATCCACACCGAGGCCGAGAACAACAGGGCGGACAGGACCCCGGCCCAGGCGGGCAACAGGCGGGCCGCACCGCCCCCGGTCACGGGACCGCGCACCGCGGGCGGCGCTACGGGAGCCGGGTGAACGGCAGCAGGGCCACGTTGCGGGCCCGTTTGATTTCCACCGAGAGCAGGCGCTGGTGGTGGGCACAGTTGCCCGAGATCCGGCTCGGGATGATCTTGGCCCGCTCCGACAGGAACTGCCCGAGCACCTCCGGGTGCTTGTAGTCCAGGGGCAGTTCCGGGTTGACACAAAAACGGCACACCTTGCGGCGGCTGCGACGGCGATAGGGATGAGCCATGGTCCTACTCCTTCAAAGCATGAACGGATGGTGAAACGCAAGGGTACGCCGGAGCGGAGATCACGCCCCCCCGTCGCCGTCGGTCTTCTCTTCCGGAGCCGGGGCGCCGGTCTCGGCAGCAGCCCCTTCGGGCGCCTCCGGGGCGGACGCCTCCCCGGCCGGAGCCGCTCCGGCGGCAGGCTCGGCCAGCCCGAGGTCCTCCTCGTCGGGCAGCCCGTCCGGGTCGATCCGGTCCGCCAGCTTGATCGTCTGGAACTTGAGCACCGTGTCGACCAGGTTCAGCCGCCGGTCCAGTTCCCGGGCCGCCTGGATGGGCCCGGCGAACTCGAGCAGCAGGTAGTACGCCTTGGATCGGCCCTTCAACTCGAACGCGGTGGCACGCACACCCCACCGGTCGGTCTTGATCAGGCGGCCGCCCTCGTTGGTCACGAAACCGCGGGTCCGCTGCACCAGTTCTTCGGTGGCCTCGGTGCCGAGGTCCGGGTCGAACAACAGGAGCGACTCGTACCGGTTCCAGGTCTGTGCCATGGGTTCTCCTTTCGGCTGTCAAGCCCCGACAGGGGCAAGGAGTACGGGCCGCCCGGTGGCGACCCGAGGGGACCGTGCTTTATACCGGAAATGGCTGGGCGGAATCAAGGAAAGAACGTGGACCGGCCCAACTCAACCAGGAAACACCCTCCGGTCCCGGCGCCCCCGGAGGAGAGCGCTTCCGCGCCTTCTTCGCTGCCGGGGGGCGCCTCCCGGGGCGGGCCCTCCTCCGCGTCGGACACCCACAGCCGCACGGCCCGATCTGCGTCGGCCGCCGACAGGTTCACCACGGCCAGGTACACCGTGCCGTCCGCCGATGACCACGGGGCGGGGTCGGCCGCCGGGGTCACCAGGTCGGGCGGATCACCGGTCGGACCGGCTACCCCTACGGCCCACGCGCCGCCCGGGTCGGCAGGCTCGACGCTCCCCCACACCGTCCCGTGGATCGACCCGATCCGCACGAGGTGGGCGCCGAAGCGCCCCACGGCCCGGGAGCCGGACAGGTCGAGGTCCACGGGCGGCACAGCATAGGACGACAGCCGGGGACCGAACCCGCCCCCGTCCGGCCACAGGTCCTCCGGGTGGGCCGCCGAGATCCAGAACGCGGCGACCACCTGCTGCAACCGGCCGCCCAGGGCAGCATCCAGCGCGGCCACCACGCCGTCCTGCCGGGCGCTCGCGAACACCGCCTGCCACAGGGGCGCGCCGCCCTCCCGGAGCCACAGGTACCCGGGGAAGATCGCGGCCCCGTACTCCCGCAGCCCGTCCGTGGAGGACAGGGGCTCCCAGGGGGCGGACAGGAACTCCCGCACGTAGCCCACGTAGTCGTCCACGTCGGGCGCGCACACCTCTTCCATCCACGTGGCTGTGGCCTCGAACCACCACTTCTCGGCGTCCCATCGGGCGTCGGGGATCAGGTCCTCGTCGTCCCACGGGTAGTCCGCCCGCTGCACGGCGTGGAACAACTCGTGGGCCGCGGTGGCCCGGAGCACCCCGAGTTCATCGCCGGTGAACGAAGAGAAGTCGTCGTTGAACACGAAGTACGCCGTCTCGAACGCCGTGTTCACCTCGGTGACCGCGTAGTAACCGGAGGAGATGGTCACGGCGGCCCCGTCCTTCGCAACCCCGGTATTCGCCACGTACGCATCCAGGTAGTACCGGTCCGAACCGTAGGGTTCGGGGAAACCCAACTCGGACTGGACCTCGTAGGCAGCCTCCAGCGCCCCGGCCAGGGTGGATACCCAGGCGGGAATCCCGTCCCCGTCCGGGTCGGCCCAGTCCGGATCCCACGGATCGTACCCGTCCCCCCACACCACCCGGAAGTGGTCCGTCAGCAACGTGTGGGCGCCGCCCGTGTCCACGGACACGGCCTCCCGGGCCGCGGCCCGGGCCAGGGGCCGGAGCGGCGAGAGCCGCGCTCCATCCAGCAAGGGGTCCCGGATCCCGCACCGGCCCGCGCCGGCACCCGCGGCCGGAGCGGCCAGGCACAAGACGGCCACCAGAATCCCGATTCCCTTGTGCATCGCGCTCCCCTTCCCCAACGCCCGCCCGACCGGACCGGCCGGGGCATCCTAGCAAGAAAACGGGGAGGCCCGAAGGCCTCCCCGCCTTTTTCCCTCTACCGTGCCAACCGTTCAACGCTTGCCGAAAACGACCTCTCCGTTGACCACCATCTGTGTGTAGCCCGAGTCCAGGAAGACAACGGGGACGAACTCGGTGGCTCCCACTTCCGCCGGGTCCGTGGCACCGGTGATGGTGGTCTCGATGCCGTCGAGAACACCGTCGCCGTCAAGGTCCACCTCGGTCCACGTACCCTCCTCGAACTCCGCCGGGGCGGGCGGAGGCAGGAAGAAGTCCACCCGGTACGACACAGGGTCGTTGATATCGAACACGACCGTGGCCATCACTGCCCCGCTCTCCGGGTCCACGGCATCCCAGGTCCCGACCATGTGATCCCGGGACGGCAACGCGTAGGTGACCGGGTCGGCCGGGTCGGCCGGGTCGGCCCCGATCATCATCTCCAGCCCGTCGGAGATGCCGTCGCCGTCGGTGTCCACAGGCTCACCGTCGCCCATCTCGCACACGTCGCCGACCCCGTTTCCGTCCGTGTCCACCTGGTCGGGGTTGGGCACCATGGGGCAGTTGTCGTCCGCGTCCAGCACCCCGTCGCCGTCCATGTCCATGTCCATATCCATGCCCCCGGCATAGCACTCCGGCAGCCCAACAGCCGGGTCCAGGGGGTCGGCAGAGCCGCCCGCCGCCTGGTCCTGGTACTCGACGAAGTCGTTGCAGCCGTCCTCGTCGGTGTCCCAGTTGTACGGGTTGGTGCCAGCCGCGGCCTCCAGTTCGTCGGACAGGCCGTCGTAGTCCGAGTCGGTGCCGGCGCCGGCGGCAGCGCACTCGCCACCGTCGTCCGGGTCCTGGGGATCGAGGCCCAACGCCGCCTCGTCACCGTCGCGGCAGCCGTCACCGTCCGTGTCGGCGTTGAGCGGGTCGGTACCGTCCGCGATCTCCTGGGCGTCGCCCACCCCGTCCCAGTCCGAGTC
The DNA here is from genome assembly GCA_024277875.1 of Deferrisomatales bacterium. Taxonomy (GTDB): domain Bacteria; phylum Desulfobacterota; class Deferrisomatia; order Deferrisomatales; family Deferrisomataceae; genus JAJRUI01. Next base: position 16,108 of record JAJRUI010000056.1, on the reverse strand, counting down.
CCAGTTCCACGGATCGGTGCCGATCTCCTGCTCGTCGCCGTTGGACAGGCCGTCGCCGTCGTCGTCCCACCCGGCCCAGTCGTCGGGCAGCCACGCGCCGACGCGGAAGTTGACGTCGTCCACCGCGACCGACGCCCGCACCAGCTCCTCGGACCGCTCGCAGGTTCCGTCGGGGGCGCACCGCTCCTGGACCACGGTGACCACCCCGCCCCAGGTATCGAACCACAGGTTGCTGGTCGCGTCGGGCCACTGGGCGTACTCGCCCCACGTCTACCCTTCGGGGGCCTGGAGTTCGGTATCCCATACGCCCTCGGTGCCGCCCTGCTCGGCCGGCCCCTCGTCCACGAACAGGTTGAGCCCCACCCAGGCACCCGGCGGCACGTCCAGGAGATCCTCCACCCGCGCCACCAACTGGTACTCGGTGTCGAACGACCCGTCCTCGCGGTTCACCTCGACCTCGGTGGTCGCGAGGGGCGTGCGCGTCATTTCGGCGGTCGACGGATCCCAGGTCTCGTAGAACAGGGAGACCCACACGGGCGCGTCCGCGCCGCCAACGGTCTTCACGAAGCCCGTGTCCGAGCCCGAGATCGTTCCCGAGATCGTCACCGTGGCCTCGGGATCGATCGGGTCGTCCACCCAGAATTCGGCGTGGGCAGCGCCCCCCTGCCCCACCATCTCGCCGTGGTCGTCCAGAAACACGACCTCGAGGTTGAGGTTGTACAGCTGGCCGTTGTCCACGGGCAGGTCTTCTGGAATCGTGAACGAGGTCCCGTAAATGAACCGGTCCTCGTCCCAGCTGTTCCACACGTCCTCCCACGTCCAGCAGGTGCCGGTGGTGTCGTCCTCGCACGGCTCGTTCTTGCCCACGCTGAGGGAGTAGGCCAGCCGCAAGCCGGCCAGGGCCGCTTCCTGCTCGGGAGTCGGCTCGGGGGCGTTCCAGGTCACGGTGACCCGCGCCGCGTCCGCTTCCCCGTCCCCGTCGGTGTCCTGGTTGGCCGGGAAGTGGCTGGCGCCGCCGGACCGGAAGTACGCGTCCCACGCGGCCTGGTGGGCCGCCAGCTTCGCCTCGAACTCGGGATCGTTCTCGTCCGGGTACGGCACGTCCGGGGACCCCCGCGGGGTCACGAACGCGGGCCGTACGTCCTGCATACCGGTGAGGACCCGGACGTCCGGGAACGTCTGGTTCAGGAGTTCGGTGCCGTCCTCGGCCTGCACCGTCACCTGGAACGCGCCGCTGGCGAAGTCCGAAACCACCCGGTCCGGATCGGGGAAGCACGGCGTGCCGTCCCCCTCGCATCCCGAATCCCCGTACTTCTCGTACCACGGATCCAACACGAAACACCGGTCCATCTCACCGCCATCGTCGGAGCCGGGGATGTCCATCTCGCTGGTCAACTCGATTTCGCCCGGGCCACCGTCCACCGTCGGGTAGGACAGGAACACCTGGGCGGTGGCCAGGACGCCGGTGCCGCCCGTGCCCTCCATCATCGCCATCAGTTCGGACAGGTCGGACAAGCACACCTCGGCGGTCAGCATCTCGACCGGGCTCCAGTTACCCGTGCCCGGGTTTTCCGGGTCCGCCGGCAGCCACCCCGTCTGGGAGCGCGCACGGAACCGCACGACCTCGGGCCCCGCGGCGTACGCCTGCCACGCCGGCGGATCCCCGTCGTAGAACCCGAGGGCCGCCATGATCGAACCCGGCACCATCGAGTTGAAGTCGAACACGTCCCACGCTTCGTCCACGTCGTCCCACACGGCCGGGTCCGTCACACCGCACGCCGTGGCGACCACGCCGTTGGCCGTGCCCGCCTCCACGTCCGACCGCAGGTCCTCGGGCAGGTACATCTCGAGGACAAGGATCGTGAACGCGATCGCCTGGGGCACGTCCAGTTCCGTCGCCTCCCCGACGGCCTCCCACCCCGCTCCCTCCGGGAACAGCCCGAGGAAGATCGGGGGCACGTCCGCCAAGAACTCGTGGGCCTCGTCCAGGCTCACCGCCTCTCCGGAGAACGGATTCACCGGAGCCTCGGCGCTCTCCGGGTCCTCCACGTACGCCTTCACGGCGTAGATATAGCTAAGCAGTTGGTTGTGAAAGGCGATCGCGCCGGACAGCCCGTCCCACTCGGGGGTGTCGGTGTTCCGGCACACCAGCCCCGCTGCCACGGCCTGCCGCAGTTCTCCCACCGGGATCGTGTCGCCGGCCACGAACCGGTCGGCCAGGAACGCCACCATGTAGCCGGGCACGTCGCCGTCGTCCAGCAACTCCTCGAACACCGCGGCCACGAACGCGCGCTTCTCGTCGTCGGTGGCGTCCGGCGGCAGGGCGAACCGGGTCTCGCCCCGGGCCAGGTTCAGGGCCGCCTCGAACTCGTCGTCCCCGAGCAGTCTCCCGGACTCGCCGGCCAGGTCGTCGTTGTCGCCCACATCGCCCAGTTCGGTAGCGTCCTCGTCCTCGAGCGCAGCCAGGGTGTCGTCGTCGGCCTCGACCACCATCTCTTTCTGGAAGATCTGGGGGGCGATGCTCTGGACGAACTCTTCGACCACCGCGATCACGTTGTCGACGATCTTTTCCACGGTCTCGTCGTCGATCCCGGTGCCGTCGGTGGCCGCGACCACCGCGTCCACGATCATCTCGGCAAGCGCCGTGGACAGCTTGTCCAGGGTCTCGGCCTCGACCGGCGGGGCGCCGGGGGCGTCCGCCTCCTCGGGCACGTACTGGCGGGCCTTGAGTTCGAACACCTGCCCGTCCCCGGCCTCCTTCAGGTAACGGACGATGTAGTTCACCCCGCCCCGGACGCCGTCGAACTCGTACCGGTACTGCCCGGTCGGGTTGCCGTCGTCGTCCGTCTCGGGCACGATCGTGCCCCGGATGCCGGTGGGCACCAGTTCGCCGCCGTCGCCGATCACGTACAGCATGACCGCGGCGCCCGCTGCGGGATCGATCGGCGCGTCCGCCAGGCTCCGGACCGCCACGCCCCGGGCCGCGGCGCGCACCTTGCCGGCGGCAGCAGGAGCGGCCAGGGCCTCCTGCTCGGCCTCGGTGAGGTTGGACAGGGAAACCGTCCCCACCACCTTGGCCGCGCCTTCGTATTCCGAGGTGGTGCCGGTGTCGCCCCCGGCATCACCCCCGGTGTCACCACCCGTAACAGTCGTTGTCCCTCCTCCGCCTCCACCGCCGCACCCGGGCAGGGCCAGCCCCACCGCGAGCAGAAGGACAACCCACCACTTACCGAAACCGACCGTTCTCCTGCGACTCATCCCTGACCTCCTTGTGGGGTTGCAGTCCACGTCGCGCCGCGCGGCACGCGGGTATCCGGCCGCACGCAGAACGTATAAACCGATCGGACGGGGCCCCCGGCGACTTGAGGGAAAAAACGGCCTCCAGCTCCGGCCGGCGTGTTTTCGGGTGGCACACGGCCTGCATACCGGTCCCCGCCCGGCCCGCCGAGAGGGCAGGGTTGCCGCCCTCCAGAGACAACTTTGTCTTGTCGGCGCCCCCAGAAAGACAAAAAAGTCCTCGACACCACAACCCGAAGCGCTCGGAGGAACCCATGAAGCTGGTCATCGCGATCGTGAAGCCGTTCAAACTCGACGAGGTCCGGGACGCCCTGGCCGAGATCGGCGTCCAGGGCCTGACCGTCACCGAGGTCAAGGGATACGGCCGCCAGAAGGGGCACAAGGAACACTACCGGGGCGCCGAGTACGTCGTGGACTTCCGCCCCAAGGTCCGCCTCGACGTCGCGGTGGCAGCCGACCGGGTGCCGGCCGTGATCGACGCGATCTGCCGGGCGGCCCGCACCGGGAAGATCGGCGACGGCAAAATCTTCGTGACCAACCTCGAAGAGGTCGTCCGGATCCGCACGGCCGAGACCGGTCCGGAGGCCCTGTGATGTCCCGCGCCGGGAAGGCCGCAGCCGCCTTCGGGCTTGTTCTCGCCCTGCCCCTGGCCGCACGGGCCTGGCGCGGCGCCGTGGACAGCGGGGACACGGCGTGGATCCTGACGTCCACCGCCCTGGTCCTGTTCATGACCCTGCCCGGCCTGGCCCTGTTCTACGGCGGGCTCGTCCGGGCCAAAAACGTCCTGTCGGTCCTGATGCAGTGTTTCGCGATCACGGGCGTCGTGTCCGTGTGGTGGCTCCTGTACGGGTACAGCCTGTCGTTCGGCAGCGACCTGGGCGGTGTGGTCGGCGGGCTGGACAAGGCCCTGTTCGCCGGGGTCGGGGTGGACGCGGTCTCGGGCACGATCCCCGAGACCGTGTTCGCCCTGTTCCAGCTCACGTTCGCGATCATCACGCCGGGGCTCGTGCTCGGAGCCTTTGCCGAGCGGATGAAGTTCTCGGCGGTGCTGTGGTTCACGGTGCTGTGGGCCACCCTGGTGTACGCTCCGGTGACCCACTGGGTATGGGGCGGCGGCTGGCTCGGGCAGATGGGCCTGCTGGACTTCGCCGGCGGCACGGTGGTGCACGTCACCGCAGGCGCGGCCGCCCTGGTGTCGGCCCTGGTGATCGGCAAGCGCCGGGGGTTTCCGGACACGCCGATGCCGCCCCACAACATGACCCTCACCGTGGCCGGGGCCGGCATGCTGTGGGTGGGGTGGTACGGGTTCAACGCGGGCAGCGCCCTGGCGGCCGACGGGGGCGCGGGCATGGCCCTGGTGGCCACCCACCTGTCCGCGTCGGCCGGCGCCCTCACCTGGATGGCGTGCGAGTGGAAGAAGTACGGCAAGCCGAGCGTGCTGGGGGTGGTCACCGGCATGGTGGCCGGCCTCGGCACGATCACCCCGGCCTCCGGTTTCGTGGGCCCGGCGGGCGCCCTGGTCATCGGGATCGCGGCCGGGCTGGTGTGTTTCAACGCCACCAACTACGTCAAACAGGTCCTGGGGATCGACGACTCCCTGGACGTGTTCCCGGTGCACGGGGTCGGGGGCATGCTGGGCACGCTGCTCGCCGGCGTGCTGTGCTCGCCGGCCCTGGGGCCCCTGAGCGGTCTCGGGTTCGCGGACGGGATCGGGTCGATCGGCCGGCAGGTGGGGGTGCAGGCGGTCGGGGTGGGCGCCACGTTCGGGTACACCGTGGTGGTCACCTTCGTGATCCTGAAGGCGATCGACGCGGTGTGCGGCCTGCGGGTGGACGAGGAGACCGAGATCCAGGGACTGGACCTGGTGCTCCACGAGGAACGGGGGTACGACCTGTAGCCCCCCCGGGGCGGAACCGGCAGGGTCGTCAGCGCGGCCCCCCCCACGGACGGGGGCTGCCCGCGCGTACGTCTACCAGGAGGCCAACCTCGTCCACGGGGCGCAGCTACAGGTCGTTCATCACCGCCAACACCCGGGCCCGGGCCAGCACGGCGTCGTAGGTGGACTGGGCGTGGTTCACCAGGGCGGAGGTCAACCCCAGTTGGGCGTTGGTCACGTCCAGGGAGGTGGCCACGCCGTACTTGTACGAGGTCTCGGCGAGCGCGAGCGCCTTGCGGGCCTGCTCGATGTTGAGGCTGGACGCGGCGAGCACCTCCTCTGCCTCCTTCAGGTCGTCCAAGGCCACCTTGGCCTCCAGGGCCACGGCCTGGGCGAGCCTCTGGAGCGCGATGTCCACGGCCCGGGCCCGGCTCGCGGCCTGGGCCACCCGGCCCCGGGTGCGCCCGCCGTCGAACAGCGGCCAGTCGAACCGGACCCCGGCGGCCCACACCTCCCGGTCCGGACCCAGCCTCTGGAACTCCTCGGTCGCGTAACCGTACTCGCCCTGGAGGTACACGTTGAGCTTGTTCTCGGCCCGGGCCACCCCGAGTTCCTTGCCGGCGATCTCCCGCGCCTGGCGCAGGGACGCCATCTCGGGCCGGCGGGCCAGCGCCCGCTCCACCACCCTGCCCAGCTCCGGCGCCGGTTCGGCGCTGTAGCGAAGCTCTCCCCGGGCCTCCAGGGGTGCACCCTGGTCCCGGGCCAGCAGGTTGTTGAGCCGCGCCACGGCCTGGCGCACCCGGTTCTCGGCCCGGCTCACCGCGGGACGCGCGTTGGCCACGTCCACCCGGGCCCGGAGGACCTCCAACTCGTTCACCACCCCGGCGGCGAACCGTTTCTCGGCCACGTCGAGCTGGCGCTGCCGCTGGTCCAGGCGCTCCCGGGCCACCTCCACGAGCCGCTGCCGCAGGAGCAGGTCGTAGAACGCCTGGTGCACGGCGAGCTTGACCTGGCGCCGGGCAGCCGCGAGGTCGTACGCGGCCTGGATCTTCACGAGTCGGGCCGCCTCGATCCCGCCGGTGGCCTTTCCCCAGCTGAACAGGAGCTGGCTCACCGAGGCCCGGACCCCGTACCGGTCCCGCTGCTCCGGGGCGATGAACCCCTCCAGCGTGTCCAGGATGCTCTCGTCGTACCTGCGGCTGTAGTCGGCCTGGAGGGAGAAGTGGGGCAGCACCTCGCTCCGGGCCTCCTGGATGCGCCCCTCGCCCCCGGCCAGGCGCTCCCGCGCCTCCCGGACGTCGTAGTTGGCCTCCAGCGCCAGCGCCACGGCCTCGTCCACCGTGACCCGCAGCTCGCCGCCGGCCGCCAGCGCCGCCGCCGGCCACAGGCCTGCTCCCCAGACGACCGCGGCGACCAGCAGGCACCGGATCAACGCACTGCCTCCACGCCGCCCAGCCGCTCGATGTTGACCCCGGCCAGGGCCCGCATCGGGCACGCGGTCTCGCACTGGCCGCACGCCGCGCACCGTTCGGGCACGAACGCGATCTCGCCGGTGTCCCGGTCCACGGCCAGGGCTCCGGTCCGGCACACCGCGGTGCACGCGCCGCAGTGGACGCACCGCTCGTCGTCCCGCCGGATGTTGTCGGCGATCGAGGTCACCTCCACCCCGGCCTTGGCCAGGTACGCGACGCCCGCGCCCACCCGGTCCGGGGTGCCCCGGAGTTCGAGGATCAGGCGCCCTTCCCGACGGGGGAAGATCTTGGCCTCGAGGATGTTGAACACCAGGTCGAACTCCCTGGCGAGCCGGTAGATCACCGGCTGGTACATCACCTCGGTCCGGAACACCAGCAGCACGTTCTTTGCGATCTCCATCGTCGTCGCCTCGGTCACGGGTCCGTCGCAGGGCCCTGCGCATGGATCGGTTCGAACACCACCCGGCCTGCCGCCCCCAGCCGATCGCCGCAGGCGACCACCGCCCCGGCCACCCCGGGCACGTCCACGGCCCAGGCCACGGCGCCGGCCACGTCGGACGGCCCGTGGACCCGGTTGGCCGCGGCGGTGGCCACCGCGTCGGCCAGGGCCGGGTCGGCCGCCAGCACGGTGGCCAGGTCGGCCCGGCCGTAGCTCAGGCTGGGACCCACCGTGCCCGACGAGGTGGACACCCCCAGCGGGGTCTCTGACGGGTCGATCCGCAGGCCGAGGCGCCCCGAGAACGGGGAGTCCCCGGCGTGGAGCCCCACCACGGCCGCGTCCCGCAGGGCCAGGAACAGGTCGCCCCCGTTCTCCACCAGGACCTCCCGGGACAGGGGCCGGAGTTCCCGGCCCACCGCCCCCGCCACCGCCCCGGCCACCGCGGCCATGGGCCCCACCCCGGCCGCGGCCGCGGCCGCGTACATCGCGCGGACCACCGGCGGCACCGGGCCGGCCGGGGGCTCGAGCGGGCGGAGCGCCGTGGCGAACGCGGGCCGGGCGCGGACATGGGCCTCAACCTGGCCGCGCACCCGGCGGAGCGCGTCCAGGGCCTCCCGGGACAGGTCCCGGTCGGCCCGCAGGTACAGGTCCGACGTGGCCACCCGCACCCGGAACGGCACCCGCCCCCCGGCCGGCCGTTCGAACGAGCGGTAGAACCGGTCTTCGCCCGGGGCCACGGCTCAGGAGCCGGGCACGGATCCAGCCCACGGCGCGGTGGGCAGGGTCTCCTGGGGCTCCCCCAGCTGGAACCGCCCGTCGCGGATCCAGCCGGCCAGGACCGACGCGATCTCCCGGGCCCGGGGCAGGCTGGACAGGGGCGAGGTGGACACAGGCCGGCCCGACACCCGGATCTCCCCGGCCATGCAGTCCGCGTAGGTGACCTCGGCCAGGGGCTCGCCGGTTCCGTGGGGATAGTCCTCGCCGTAGTCCACCACCGGGCACACCAGCTCCCGGTTGGACACCCCGGTCAGCCACGCCAACTCCTCGTTGAGCACGGGGATCGGCACCCCCACCCCGACCATCAGGCTGGTGCCGTACCCCACCAGGCTCGCGCCCCGCAGGTACCGGGCGTCCATCCGCTTCAGGTCGCCGGTGAGCATCAGGGTGCCGGCGCCACCCCGGGGCACGCCCCGGTCGGTGCGTGGGGTGTCCGGCGCGTGCTGGGTGCCGGCACCCACCACGTAGCCCTGGGCGCCGCCCAGGAAGATCCGGGTTCCGGTCCCGAGGGTCCAGTAGTACGGGTCGTTGAGCAAGGGGCTCAACTCCCCGGCCGACGAGAACGTGGCGTTGGCCAGCCGCGGCCGCAGCACGCCCATGTACGTGTAGATCGTCCGGTCCGACCGGTTCACCGCGCAGTTGTAGTTCTGGTACGCGTTGCGGGGGTTCAGGAGGGTGGCATCCCGCAGGTCCCGGAGCCGCACCGTGGCCCGGTGCTCCCGGCTCGGATAGCAGTCGGTGCCGTAGGACGTGGCCCCCAGGCTTACCGGCCGACCCGCCACCAGGTCCTCGATCACGTGGCCGCCGCCGTACTCGAACCGGCCCGGGTGCACCCGGTTCAGGGGGTCGTCCTCCCGGACCTGGGTGGCACCGATGTAGCAGTCCACGGCCGCGATGCCCGCGTACGCCTCGACCCGGTTCAGGAGCACCCGGGACGCCTTGATCTTGGGGGTGGCGTGGCCGAAGTTCAGGAACGCGCCGGACGAGCACATGGCCCCGAACGTCCCCGTGGTGACCACGTCCACCTTGCGGGCCGCGGCCCGGGGTCCCTCCTCGGCCACCACCCCCACCATTTCCTCGGCCGTCACCACCACGGCGCGGCCGGAGCGGATCTTCTCGTTGATCTCCTGGATCGATTTCCGGACGGGAGGGCGCTCGCTCATGGGTCGCTCCAGGGCGGGTTCGGCTGACGGCTGACGGCTGGTATGGTCTCCCCACCCTCCCCGACCTGTCAATCTCCGGCACGGCTCCGGGGACGAACCGGGCATCTTGACAGCCTCGGCCGGGTCGGTTATTGATCCAAACCTCTTTTGATTTCGCCAACCCCGCGACCCTGTCGCGGGCAACGGGGCGCTGGCCCCACGGACCGAGAAGGAGGAAATCCCATGAAGAAACTCGCGGCACTGGCTCTGGCGGTCGGATTCACGGCCTTCGGCCTGGCGGACGCCCAGGCGGGCATGCGCTACGTCACCATCGGCACCGGCGGCGTCACGGGCGTGTACTACCCCACGGGCGGCGCCATCAGCAAGATGGTCAACAAGAAGCGCAAGGAGTACAACCTGCGGGTCACCGTGGAGTCCACGGGCGGCTCGGTGTTCAACGTGAACGCGATCATGGCCGGCGACCTGGAGTTCGGCGTGGTCCAGTCCGACCGCCAGTACCAGGCGTGGAACGGCCTGAAGGAGTGGGAGGGCAAGCCCCAGAAGAAACTGCGGTCGGTGTTCTCGGTACACCCCGAGTCGGTCACCCTGGTGGCGGCCGTGGACAGCGGGATCAAGACGATCTACGACCTCAAGGGCAAGGTCGTGAACATCGGCAACCCGGGCTCTGGCCAGAGGGGCAACTCGATCGACGCCCTGGAAGCGGCCGGCATCGACTGGAAGACGGACCTCAAGGCCGAGGGGCTGAAGGCGGCCGAGGCCCCGGGCATGCTCCAGGACGGCCGGATCGACGCGTTCTTCTACACCGTGGGCCACCCGAGCGGCGCGATCAAGGAGGCCACGGCCGGCAACCGAAAGGTGCGGTTCGTGCCGATGCCCGACGAGGTGATCCAGAAGCTGACCACCAAGTACCCCTACTACGCCCCGGCCGTGATCCCGGTGGAGTTCTACCCGGGCGGCACCGACAAGATGGACGTGCCCACCTTCGGCGTGAAGGCCACGTTCGTCACCTCGATCGACGTGCCCGAGGACATCGTTTACGCGGTCACCAAGGAAGTGTTCGACAACTTCGACGCGTTCAAAAAGCTTCACCCGGCCTACAAGGTGCTCACCAAGGAGAGCATGCTCCAGGGCCTGACCGCGCCCCTGCACCCGGGCGCCGAGAAGTACTTCAAGGAAGTCGGCCTGATCAAGTAGCCGCGGCCCGGGGGCCGGGGAGCACCGCTCCCCGGCCCCGCTGCGTTGCGGCGCGGTTTCCGGAACCCGATCCCGGTCCACACACGGAGTCCCCCGATGGCGTCGAAAGCGGAAGAGGTGGCAAAGGGCGGCCTGGACGCTGCCCAGCGGATGAAAGAAGAGGAGGAACTCGGGCTTCGCCGGCTCCGCGGCTGGCAACGGTGGGTCGTGCCGGCCATCGCCCTGGTGTGGTCCCTGTTCCAGCTGTCCCTGGCCAGCTGGCTCCTGATGGACTCGACCTACATCCGCGCGTTCCACCTGGCGTTCGCGTTCTCGATCGTGTTCCTGTCCTACCCCACCCTGCGGCGTACGGTGCGGATCCCGGGCCTGCGGTGGCTCGGCGACAAGCACCGGATCCCGGCCATGGATTTCGCGCTCGCAGCCGGCGCGATCGCCTCGGCCGTGTACATCGCGTACGACTACGAGGGCATCTCGACCCGGATCGGCATCCCCAACGCAACCGACCTCGTGTTCGGCGTGCTCCTGGTGGTGTTCCTGCTCGAGGCGGCCCGCCGGGTGATCGGGCCGGCCCTGCCGGTGATCGCCGGCTTCTTCACCCTGTACGCGTTTTTCGGGCCGTACATGCCCGACGTGATCGCGTTCAAGGGCGTGAGCGTGCCCCGGTACGTGAGCCAGATCTCGATGAGCACCGAGGGGATCTACGGCATCCCCCTGGACGTGTCGGCAACCATCGTCTTTCTGTTCGTGCTGTTCGGCTCGATGCTTGAGAAGGCGGGGGCGGGCAAGTTCTTCATCGACCTGGCCATGAGCCTGCTCGGCCAGTACAAGGGCGGCCCGGCCAAGGCGGCCGTGATGTCCAGCGGCCTGACCGGCCTGGTGTCGGGCTCGAGCATCGCCAACGTGGTCACCACCGGGACGTTCACGATCCCCCTGATGAAAAAGGTGGGCTATCCGCCCAAGAAGGCGGCCGCCATCGAGGTGGCCGCCAGCACCGACGGCCAGATCATGCCCCCGATCATGGGCGCGGCCGCGTTCATCATCGCCGAGTACGTGAACGTGCCGTACCTGGAGGTGTGCAAGGCCGCGGCGATCCCGGCGTTCGCGTCCTACGCGACCCTGTTCTACCTGACCCACATCGAGGCGTCCAAGCTCGGCCTCAAGGGCCTGCCCAAGGCGGACTTGCCCCGGTTCTTCTCCACCCTCGTCAACGGGCTCCACTACATCATCCCCCTGATCGTGCTCTTGTACGAGCTGATCGTGCCCCGGCACTCCCCGGACCTCGCGGCGTTCCGGGCGGTGATGGTGCTGATGGTGGTGATGCTCCTGCAGCACCCGGTGCGGGCCCGGCTGCGGGGCCAGCCCGTGGGGCCCGGGTTCCGGCAGGGCGCGCTCGAGATCCTCAACGGCCTGGTGGCCGGCGCCCGCAACATGGTGAGCGTGGCCGTGGCCACGGCGGCGGCCGGGATCATCGTGGGGGTGGTGACCATGGGCCTCGGCGGCCTGATCACCGAGGTCATCGACGTGCTGAGCAACGGCAACATCTACCTGATGCTCGGCATCACCGCGTTCGCGAGCCTGATGATCGGCATGGGCCTGCCCACCACGGCCACCTACATCGTGATGGCATCCCTGACCGCGCCGGCCATCGTGCAGATCGCCGAGTGGCAGGGGTTCTTCGTGCCCCTGATCGCGGCCCACCTGTTCTGCTTCTACTTCGGGATCCTGGCCGACGACACCCCGCCCGTGGGGCTCGCCGCGTACGCGGCAGCGGCCATCGCCAAGAGCCCCCCGATCCCCACCGGGATCCAGGGATTCCTGTACGACATCCGCACGGCGATCCTGCCGTTCATGTTCATCCTGAACCACGACCTGATCCTGTGGGGCATCACCAGTTGGACCCAGGCCGGGCTGATCTTCGTGATGACCTGCATCGGCGCGTTCGCGTTCGCCTCCGCCACCCAGGGGTGGTTGATCACCTGGAACCGGTGGTACGAGGTGCCGATCCTCCTGCTGGTGACCCTGATCCTGCTCCGGCCGGACTTCTCCGCCGAGGTCGTCGGCGTGCCCCACGAGCAGCGCTACTGGATGTACGGCGTGGGGCTCGCGGTGCTCGGCGTGGTGTACCTGCTCCAGAAACCCCGGGCCAGCCGCACCGCCGTGGAGGCGACGACATGATCCCCGAATACAAGAAGATCCTGTACGCCACCGACCTGACCCCCAACGCGGCCCGGGCGTTCCGCCACGCGGTGAGCCTGGCCCGCCGTTACGACAGCCGGATCCACATCGTGCACGCGGTGCCCAACACCGAGGCGGCCGTGGTGAACTACGTGGCCACGGTGATGGGCGAGGACCGGCTGGGCGAACTGGAACGGGAGCGGGGAGACGAGATCCGCCAGAAGATCCGGGACCGGCTCGCCCGGTTCGCGCGGGAGGAACTGGCGGACCACCCGGAGGACGCGGGCCGGGTTGCCGAGGTCCACGTGGTCCACGGCAACCCGGCGGTCCAGATCGTGGAACTGGCAGAAGACCTGGACGCGGACCTGATCGTGATGGGGAGCCACGGCCAGGGCGCCCTGCGCCACGTGTTCCTGGGCAGCGTGGCCGAGCGGGTGCTGCGCAAGTCCCGGCGGCCGGTGCTCGTGTCGCGTTTGGTGGAGTAGCCCCCGGCCGTCAGCCCCCCGCCCGCTGGCGCGCCGCCTCGAACAGGATCACGGCCGCGGTGGCCGCCACGTTCAGGGACTCCACCCGGCCGGCCATGGGCACCGTGAGCCGGCCGTCGGCCCGGGCCGCCAGGCCCGGCGCCACCCCCTGGCCCTCCTGCCCGAGGACGAGGCCGAACGGTGCGGACAGGTCCGCGGCGTAGCACGGCGTCCCGCCCCGGCCGGCCGTGGCCCACACCGTCCGCCCGGACCGGTGCAGCGCTGCCACCGGGTCGTCCGACACCGCTGCGGGAAGCCGCAGCAACGACCCGGCGGACGCGCGCACCGCCTTGGGGTTGCCCGGGTCCACCGAGCCAGGGGCGAGCAGCAGGCCGGCGGCCCCTGCCGCCTCGGCGGTCCGGGCGATGGCGCCCAGGTTGCCCGGGTCCTGGACCCGGTCCAGGACCACCACCGGCCCGGAGCCCGCGACGACGTCCGAAAGGGCCCACGAGGGCGCGGCCACCACCCCGACAATCCCCTGGGGCGAGCGGGTGTCGGCCACCTCCCGCAGGAGCCCCCGCTTCACCCGCAGGACCGCGTCTCCCCGGCCCTGGAGCCGGTCCACCGCCGCGGCCAGGCGTTCGTCCCGGCCGGCCGCCCCGGCCTCCACCACCCACAGCCTGGCCGGCCGCCCCCCGGCCAGCACCTCCTCGGCCAGGCGGACCCCCTCCACCACCCACAACCCCGCCTCGTGCCGGGCCCTGCGGCTCTCGGCCAGCCGGCGCACCCGGCGGAGCCGGTCGTTGCGAACTGAGGTCACCACGTCGGGCATGGGCGGCTCCCGGGCCAGGGGGACGGACGACGGCCGGAAGCATACCCCGCCCCGGCCGCGGCCCGCAAAACAGCCCCTTTGCCGGACTGGACGGGTTCTGCTACGTTCTGCGGCTGGACCCGATCCCAAGGAGGCACACCCATGGCCCCGCCCGCCGTCACCCTGTTCGCCGTGCCGTGGTGCAGCCGGTGCCACCGGATCCGGCGGTTCCTGGACACCGCCGGGGTGGCCTACCGGGAGGTCAGCCCCGAGGACAACCCGGACGCGGCCTCGGCCCTCCAGGCCGGCACCGGGGGTGGCATGGACGTCCCCGCCGTGCAGGTGGGCAGCCGGTTCCTGGCCGACCCGGACGACCGCGCCCTGGCCGAAATCCTGGGGGTCCCCATACCCGACGACCTGGACGTGTACGACGTGGCGGTCCTGGGAGCCGGGCCGGCCGGCCTCACCACGGCGATCTACACGGCCCGGGAACGGCTGCGCACCCTGGTGCTGGACCGGGCCCTGCCGGGCGGCCAGGCGGCCATCACCGACCGGATCGAGAACTACCCCGGGTTTCCCGATCCGGTCAACGGCGCCGAACTGATGGAGCGGGTCTTTCGGCAGGCCCAGAAGTTCGGGGCGGAGGTCCGGACGTTCGAGGGGGTCGAAGCGGTGGAGCCGGACAAGGGCGTGTTCCGGCTGCGAACCGGCCAGGGCGAGCACCGGGCCCGGGCGGTGGTGGTGGCGACAGGCTCGGTATACCGCCGGACCGGAGTGCCCGGCGAGGAGGCCCTGGTCGGCCGGGGGGTCAGCTTCTGCGCCACGTGCGACGCTCCGTTTTTCCGCGGCAAGCACGTGGTGGTGGTGGGCGGGGGGAACTCGGCCCTCCAGGAGACGGTGCACCTGGCCGAGTTCGCGGACCGGATCACCCTGGTCCAGCTCCTGGACCATCTCACGGCGTCCCGGGTGCTGGAGGCCCGGGTCCGGGCGATAGCCAAGGTCGAGGTCCTCCTGTCCCACCGGCTCGAGCGAATCCTGGGAGCGGACGGGGTGGAGGCCGTGGAGGTGCGGGACCTGGCCCGGGACGAGACGCGCACCGTCCCGTGCCACGGGGTGTTCGTGTTCATCGGCCTGGAGCCCAACGCGGGGTTCCTGTCCGGGCTGCTGGAACTGGACGACAGCGGTTTCGTGGTCACCCGGGACGCCGGCCTGGAGACCTCGGTGCCCGGGATCTTCGCGGCCGGGGACGTACGGGCCGGGAGCCCCAAGCAGATCACCGCGGCCGTGGGCGAGGGCACGGTGGCCGCGTTCGCGGTCCAGCGGTGGCTCGCCCGCAGGTACCGCCAGGGGGCGTAGGGGACCCGCCGTGCCCGACCGGAACGACCTGCGGCGCGCTCTGGAGCGCCTCGACAACCGGCCGTACCCGGCCTACAAGGGCATCAAGGGCGCGTACGCGTTCGACGGGTTCACCCTGGTGATCGACCACGTCCAGGGCGACCCGTTCGCCGCGCCGAGCCGGGTCCGGGCCCGGGTTCCCCTGGACCGGGCCGGGTTCCCGGCGGACCGGCTCGCCCCCGGCCCGCGCCGGACCGGGGTGTGCAGCTTCCTGGCCCGGCGGTTCGGTGCCGAGGCCCGGGCCCGCAGCAGCCACAGGGGGTCGGGAAAGAGCGGCCAGCTCGGGATCGACGCGCCGGGCCAGGAGGTGCTGCCCACCACGGCCGTGCTGGTGGCCGACAGGTTCCTGGAGGCCCGGTTCACCGTGGGCCTGCCCGCCCGGGGCCGGCGGATCCTGGGCCAGGTCGCCGCCGAGCTGCTGTGCGACGCCGTGCCGGCCGTGGTGGCGCGCAGCCTGGTGTACGCCCGCCTCGACCCGGACGAAGTACGCCGGGCGGCCGAGGTCAACGAGGACGCCCAGGTCCTTCGCAGCCAACTCGAAGGGCTCGGTCTCGTGGCGTTCGTGGCGGACGGCTCGGTGCTGCCCCGGCGGTCCGGGGTGGACCCCCGCCCGATGGACCGGGGCGCCGTGCCGTTCGAAAGCCCGGACCGCCTGCGGGTGGCGGTGGATCTGCCCAACGCCGGCCGGGTGACCGGCATGGGGATCCCCCGGGGGATCACGCTGATCGTGGGCGGGGGGTTCCACGGCAAGACCACCCTGCTGCGGGCGCTGGAGCTGGGGGTGTACAACCACTGTCCCGGCGACGGCCGCGAGCGGGTCGTCACCGACCCGACCGCGGTCAAGATCCGGGCCGAGGACGGCCGGGCCGTGGCCGGGGTGGACATCCACCCGTTCATCAGCGATCTGCCCGGCGGCGCCGGCACCCGGGCGTTCTCCACCCGGGACGCGTCCGGGTCCACCTCCCAGGCGTCCAACATCCTGGAGGCCCTGGAGGCGGGCGCCCGGGTGCTGCTGCTGGACGAGGACACCTCGGCCACCAACTTC
>JAJRUI010000055.1 GCA_024277875.1 Deferrisomatales bacterium | reverse complement strand
CCGGTACACCAGGGGGGCGGTGGCCACGTCGTCCAGGGCGAGGCCGAGGTTCATGGCCAGGGTGCGCTGCTCCGGGGAGCGGCGGCCGGGCCTGGCGCCGGCAACGATCTCGCCCAGCTCGGCGTGGGGCTCGGGGGTGTCCCGGAAGTACCCGACCTCCCGGTAGTAGGCCATCTGGGCCCGGTCGTCGGTGACGAACAGGTCGATCTGGCGCAGGGCGGCGCCGGTCCAGTACGCGTCGAAATCCACGGCCGACGCGAATGCGCCCTCGGCCAGCCAGCCCGGCTGGATCGCGGGGGACGGGTCCCGGAGGATCGGGCCGCTGGTGACCACCAGGTCCGCCCCGCGCACGGCCGCCTCGGGGGTGCCCACCACTTCGATCTCCACGCCGAGCTTGCCGGCCATCTCCCGGGCGTAGCGCCGGGCAGCGCCGGCGTCCACGTCGTACGCCCGGACCCGCTCCAGCCGGAACACCTCGGCCAGGGCCTCCAGGTTGCTGCGGCCCTGGACCCCGCACGCGAGGATGCCGGCAGAGGAGCTGTCGGGCCTGGCCAGGTGCCGGGCGGCCACGGCCGTGGCCGCGCCGGTGCGCTTGGCCGTGATCCAGGTGGCGTCCATGACCGCGATGGGCACGCCGGTGTCGGCGTCGTTGAGGATGAGCAGGCCGGAGATGTAGGGTAGCCCGCGGGCCGGGTTGCCGGGGAACCCGCTCACCCACTTGACGCCGGCGGCCTCCACGGACGGGATGTACGCGGGCATCGCGTGGATGAATGCGTCGGGCCGGGGGTGGATGCCGGGCTTGGGCGGCATCTCGACCCGGCCCTCGCCCTTCTCGCGGAACATCGTCTCCAGGGCCTGGATGACCTCGGCCATGGGCACGCCCACGGCCTCCACGTCGCGGCGGGACAGGTACAGGAGCCGGTCTGGATCTACCATGGGGTCCTCCGGTGAGGTTCGAGGTTCGAGGTGTAAGGCCACCAACCGCGTCACCCTTTGTGGGTGCCCGGGGCGGGGCGGGCCGGCAGGGTCACGAAGACCCGGGTGCCGTGGCCGGGGCGGCTGTGGATCCGCAGGGTGCCCCCCAGGATCTCCACCAGGTGCTTCACGATTGAGAGCCCGAGGCCGGTGCCGCCGGTGGCTCGTGACCGGGCCGGGTCCACCCGGTAGAACCGCTCGGTGACCCGGGGGATCTCGTCGGCCGGGATCCCGATGCCGGTGTCGGCTACGGCGAACACCACCTCGCCCGCGGCCGCCGCTACCGATGCGATCACCTTTCCACCCTCCGGGGTGTACCGCACGGCGTTCTGGAGGAGGTTGACCAGGACCGACTCGACTTTGTCCGCGTCGGACACCAGGCAGACCTCGCCGGAGGGGACCTCGCACCGCAGGTCGACCCCGGCCCGCTCTGCCTCGGTGCGGAACAGCTCCACCACCCGGCGGACCGGGGCCCGGGCGTCCAGGGGGGCGGTCTCGTGGGGCGCGGCTCCGTCCTCGATCCGGGCCAGGTGGGAGACGTCTTCCAGCAGGCTCTCCAGGCGCAGGGCGTTCCGGTGGATCGTGTCCAGGAACCGCTGGCCGGCCTCGGGATCGCCCTGGGCCGCGTCCTGCAGGGTTTCTGCCGCCCCGCGGATCGCGGTGAGCGGCGTGCGCAGCTCGTGGCCCAGGTTGGCGATGAAGTCGGTGCGCATGCGCTCGAGTTCGTGCCGGCGCGTGACGTCCCGGAGGACCACGAGCACCCCGGGCCGGCCGGCCTCGTCCGGCAGGGGCACCATGCGCACGAGCAGGCGGCACGGCGGGTCGGGCCAGTCCAGGGCCACGGGGCCGGGGGGCTCTTTTGCGCCGTTCCGGCACGCGTCCAGGGCCCGGAGCAGGTCGGGGTGCCGGAACACCTCGGCTCCGGGGGTGCCCTCGGGGGCGCCGGACAGGCGCAGGACCCTGCGGGCCGCCGGGTTCGCCCGGAGCACCCGGTGCTCGGCGTCCAGAACGACGATTCCGTCGGGCAGGTGGCGGATCAGGGCCTCCAGCCGCTCCCGCTCCCGGGACAGCCCGGCCACCTCGTCCCGCAGGGCATCCCGCAGGGCCAGCAGGTCCCGCTCCAGGTCGGCCAGCTCGTCCGCCCCCCCCACGGGGAGCCGGGCGTCGAACTCCCCGGCCGCGGTGCGGGCGGCGAACCGCCGCATGGCCTCGAACCGGCGGGTGAGGGCCCGGCTCAGCAGGAACGCCAGGGCCAGGGCGGCGAGCACCGCGGGCACCGCGGCCAGGAGCACCCGCCGCCGGATCTCCCCGAGGAGCTGGCGCACCTCCCTCAGGGGCAGGGCCGCCCGGACCACCGGCTCTCCCGGCACGGCCACGTACAGCATCTCCTCCCCCAGGGTGGCGCTCCGGCGCACCGAGGTGCCCACCGCCCCGGTGCGGGCCGCGGCGATCTCGGGGCGGCCAGCGTGGTTGTCCATGTGGACCGGGTCCCGGTGGGAGTCCGCCAGGACCCCGCCGTCCGGCGCCACCACGGACAGCCGCACGCCGGTGGTCCTGGACACCTCTGTCACCCGCGCCTGAAGCTCGCCGGGCCGGGCCGGGAGGGTCACGGCCACGGCCCGGGCGATGGACTCCAGCCGGAACCGCAGGCGGCCCTCCTCCCACCGGGTCAGGTACCGGTCGGTCACCAGGGCGCCCACCGCCAGGAACACCAGGAGCACGGCCGTTGCGTGGAGGAACAGGCGGCCGAACAGGGTGCGGGTCATCCGGGCTCCCGGGGCTCGGGGTTGAACCGGTATCCCGCGCCCCGCACGGTCTCGATCCACCGGGGCCGGGTCGGGTCGGGCTCGATCCGGGCCCGCAGGCGGCGCACGTGCACGTCCACGGTGCGGGGGTCCACCACCACGTCCGGGTCCCACGCCTGCTCCAGCAGGACCTCCCGGCCGTACACCCGGTCGGGGTGGGAGGCCAGGAACGCGAGCAGGCGGAACTCCTGGGGAGCCAGCTCGATCTCGGCCCCGTCCCGGTGGACTCGGTGGGCCTCGGTATCGATCTCGAGGCTCCCGAACCGCAGCCTCGGCCCCGGCGCCCCTGCGCCCCGGGCCCGCTTGAGCACCGCCCGGACCCGGGCCAGGAGTTCCCGGGGACTGAACGGCTTGACCACGTAGTCGTCGGCCCCGAGTTCGAACCCCACCAGCTTGTCGGGCTCCTCCCCCCGGGCGGTGAGCAGGATCACCGGAACGGCCCGGGTGGCCTCCCGGGCCCGAAGGGCCCGGAGCACCTCGAACCCCTCCAGGTCGGGCAGCATCACGTCCAGCACCACCAGGTCGGGCTGCCGCCGGCCCACCTGGGCCAGGGCGTCCCGGCCGGTGGTCGCCCGGCCCACCCGGTACCCGGCCCGCTCCAGGTTGTAGGCCAGCAGGTCCAGCAGGTCGGGTTCGTCGTCCACGATCAGGATGAACATGGCGGTCTCGGCGGGCGGCTCAGGAGGAACCGCGGACCCGGTCGGGAACGTGGGTGTGGCGGATGTCCTTGCCCTTCACCAGGTAGATCACCATCTCGGAGATGTTCGTGGCGTGGTCGGCGATCCGCTCCAGGTACCGGGCGATCAGGATGAGCCCCAGGGCCCGGGAGATGTTGGCCGGGTTCTCCATCATGTAGGTCAGGAGTTCCCGGAAGATCTGCTCGTTCAGGCGGTCCACGATGTCGTCGCTCTCGCATACGTCCTGGGCCGCGTCCGGGTCGCGGCCGACGTAGGCGTCGAGGCTGGTGCGCACCATCTCCCGGACGGCGTCGGCCATGCGGGGCAGGTCCACCAGGGGTTTCAGGGGCGGGTGTTCCACCAGCTCCAGGGCCCGCTGGCTCATGTTCACGGCCAGATCCCCGATCCGTTCCAGGTCCGTGGAGATCTTGAGCCCGGTGATGATCAGCCTGAGGTCGGTGGCCGCAGGCTGGCGCAGGGCCAGCAGTTCGATGCACTGCTCGTCGATCTCCACCTCGTGGCGGTTGACCTCGTGGTCCCGGCCGATCACGGCCCGGGCCCGGTCCGGACTGCGGTCCACCAGGGCCCCGACCGCGTCGGCGATGGCCTGTTCCACCAGCGCGCCCATCCGGAGGATCCGCTCCTGGAGGCGCTCGAGGTCTGCCTCGAACGTCCTGCTCGTGTGGGGCTTCATGGGTGCTCCTCCGGGGGGCTCAGCCGAACCGCCCGGTGATGTACGCCTCGGTCTGCTCCTGGCCGGGGGACGTGAAGATCTTCTGGGTGCGATCGTACTCCACGACCCGACCCATGTAAAAAAACGCCGTGCGGTCCGAGATCCGGGCCGCCTGCTGCATGTTGTGGGTCACGATCACGATGGTGTAGCGCTGCTTGAGTTCCTCGATCAGGTCCTCGAGCCGGGCCGTGGAGATGGGGTCCAGGGCGCTCGCCGGTTCGTCCATCAGGAGCACCTCGGGCTCCACGGCCAGGGCCCGGGCGATGCACAGCCGCTGCTGCTGGCCGCCGGAGAGTTCCAGGGCCGACGCCCGCAGCCGGTCCCTGACCTCGTCCCACAGGCCGGCCCTGGCGAGGGCGTGCTCCACGATGGCGGCCAGGCGGGCCCGGTCGCGCACGCCGTGGATCCGGGGGCCGTAGGCCACGTTGTCGAACACCGACTTGGGGAACGGGTTCCACCGCTGGAACACCATGCCCACCTGCCGCCTCAGGTCCACCACGTCGGTCCCGGGGCCCAGGATGTCATGGCCGTCCAGGAGGATCGACCCCTCCACCCGGGCGCCGGGGATGAGGTCGTTCATCCGGTTGAGGCACCTCAGGAACGTGCTCTTGCCGCACCCCGACGGGCCGATCAGGGCGGTCACCCGGTTCGCCGGGATGTCCAGGGTGACGTCGTGGAGGGCCTGCTTCGGGCCGTACCACATGCTCACGCCCTGGCAGCTGATGCGGACGGACTCCGGGGTGTCCGCCCCGGGGGACGGCCGCGCCGGGATCTCCTCGGCCGGGATGCTCATCGGGCGCTCTCCAGGCGGCGGCGCATGTGGCTGCGGGCCGTGAACGCCGCCAGGTTCAGGGTGAACACCAGGGCCACCAGCACCAGGGCCGTTCCGTACGCCAGGGGCCGGACCTTCTCGATGGCGTGGTGCTGGGTGGACAGGATGTACAGGTGGTACGGCAGGGCCATGAACTGGTCCGACAGGCTCTCGGGCACGAAGGGCAGGTAGAACGCCACCCCGGTGAACAGGATGGGGGCGGTCTCCCCGGCCGCCCGGGACAGGCCCAGGATGGCCCCGGTCAGGATCCCGGGCAGGGCCGGGGGCAGCACCACCGTGCGCACGGCCTGCCACCGGGTGGCCCCCAGGGCCAGGGCCCCGTCCCGGTAGGCTTGGGGGACCGCCCGCAGGGCCTCCTCGCTGGCGGTGATGATCCAGGG
>JAJRUI010000054.1 GCA_024277875.1 Deferrisomatales bacterium | reverse complement strand
GCGCACCAAGACGTCTGGTGTGCCGCCAGGGCTCGACACACCGCTTTCGCAGGGCCCACAGGCGTGTCAGCCGGGCAACCTCGCGCGGCGATCGGGTGCCGCACTCGCACCCGGCCGGAACCGGGCGCCACCCCGGGGCCATGCGACAATACTTTTGAAGGTCTCTACAACGGAACTTACTGGGAAGACGCCGGACCGCCGGACGGACGGACGGCACAGGAGCTGCCATGCCGATCATCGCCCCCAGCATCCTTTCGGCCGACTTCGGCCGCCTGGCCGACGAGATCCGGGCCGTGGAGCGGGCCGGAGCCGACTGGATCCACGTGGACGTGATGGACGGCCGGTTCGTGCCCAACCTGACGATCGGCCCCCTGGTGGTCCGGGCAGCCCGGGCCGCGACCCGGCTGCCCCTGGACGTGCACCTGATGATCGTCGAGCCCGAGCGGTACGCGCCCGCGTTCGTGGAAGCCGGGGCCTACCAGGTCACGGTGCACGCCGAGGCCTGTCCCCACCTGCACCGGAACATCCAGCAGATCCGGGACCTGGGGGCCAGGGCCGGGGTGAGCCTGAACCCGGCCACCCCGGTGTCCGCCCTGGACCACGTGCTCGACCTGGTGGACCTGGTTCTCGTGATGAGCGTGAACCCGGGGTTCGGCGGCCAGGCGTTCCTGCCCCTGGTCTTTCCCAAGATCGCGTCCCTTCGCCGGGCAGCCGACCAGCGGGGGCTCGACCTGTGCATCGAGGTGGACGGCGGCATCACCCACGACACGATCGGGCCGTGCCACGAGGCCGGGGCCGACGCGTTCGTGGCCGGCTCCTACGTGTACGGTTCCGGCGACTATGGGGCGGCCATCGGCCGGCTGCGGGCCGCGTGCGCTCCGGAAACCCTTTGAACCGCCGGTGCCGTTTGCTAAGGTATCGCTTTCCTTTGCCTTTCCCGAGGGGGTTCGCGCCCGGACCTACGGAGTGATCGGATGGACTACAAGGAAACCCTGAACCTGCCCAAAACCGCGTTCCCGATGCGGGCGAACCTGGCCAAGCGGGAGCCCGAACTCCTGGAGCGGTGGGACCGGGCGGACCTGTACGGGAAGATCCTGGAAGCCTCGGCGGGCCGGCCGCCGTTCGTGCTCCACGACGGCCCCCCGTACGCCAACGGCCACATCCACATGGGCCACGCGGTCAACAAGATCCTCAAGGACCTCGTGGTCAAGTCCCGCACCATGGCCGGGCACCACAGCCCGTACGTGCCCGGGTGGGACTGTCACGGCCTTCCGATCGAACACCAGGTGGACAAGGAACTGGGCAAGGCCAAAGAGGGCATGACCAAGGCAGAGGTCCGGCGGCGGTGCCGGTCCTACGCCCAGCGGTTCGTGGAGATCCAGCGCGACGAGTTCCGGCGGCTGGGCGTGTTCGGCCTGTGGGACGAGCCGTACCTGACCATGGCCTACGCCTACGAGGCCCAGATCGTGCGGGAGTTGGGCCGGTTCATGGAGAGCGGTGCGGTCTACGTGGGCAAAAAACCGGTGTACTGGTGCGCATCGTGCCAGACCGCCCTGGCCGAGGCCGAGGTGGAGTACGCGGACAAGACCAGCCCGAGCATCTACGTGAAGTTTCCGCTGGCGGGCGACCCGGCCGACCTCGTGCCCGCCCTGGCGGGCAAGCGGGTGTCGGTGGTGATCTGGACCACCACCCCGTGGACGATCCCGGCCAACCTGGCCGTCGCCGTGAACCCCGAGTTCGAGTACGGGGCCTACGAGGCGCCGGCCGGCTCGGGAGAGGTCCTGATCCTCGCCCGGCGCCTGGCGCCGGTGGTGTTCGAGGCGGCCGGCATCGCCGGGTGGACCGAACTGGCCCAGATCGACCCCCGCACGCTGGAGAACCGGGCCGCCCGCCACCCCCTGTACGAGCGGGACAGCCTGTTGATCCTCGGAGAGCACGTCACCCTCGAGGCGGGCACCGGGTGCGTGCACACGGCCCCGGGCCACGGCCAGGAGGACTACGAGGTGGGCCTCCGGTACGGCCTGGACGCGTACGCCCCGGTGGACGACCAGGGCCGGTTCACCGCGGACGTGGGCCGGTTCGCCGGCGCCGGGGTGTTCGACGCCAACCCGGAGGTCAGCCGGGCCCTGGCCGAGGCCGGCGCCCTTCTGCACGAAGAGCGGGTCGAACACGCGTACCCCCACTGCTGGCGGTGCAAGAAACCGGTGATCTTCCGGTCCACGCGCCAGTGGTTCATCTCGATGGAGAAGACCGGCCTCCGGGAAAAGGCTCTGGAGGAGATCGACCGGGTCCAGTGGGTGCCCCGGTGGGGCCGGGATCGGATCCACAACATGATCCGCGAGCGGCCGGACTGGTGCATCTCGCGCCAACGGGCGTGGGGCGTGCCGATCGTGGCCGCGCACTGCGAGGACTGCGGCGGGGTGTACAGGGGACGGGACCTGGCCGAGCGGGCCGCCGCCGTGTTCGAGCGCGAGGGCGCGGACGCGTGGTTCGAGCACCCCCTGGAACACTTCCTGCCCGAGGGCGCCGCGTGCCCGGAGTGTGGCGGCACGAACCTCTCGGCCGAGCAGGACATCCTGGACGTGTGGTTCGACTCGGGGGTGTCGTTCGCCGCGGTGTGCGAGGCCCGCCCCGAACTCACCAGCCCGGCCGACCTGTACCTGGAGGGGTCGGACCAGCACCGGGGGTGGTTCCACTCCAGCCTGCTGGCCTCCGTGGGCACCCGGGGCCGGGCCCCGTACCGGGCGGTGCTCACCCACGGGTTCGTGGTGGACGGCCACGGCAAGAAGATGTCCAAGAGCACCGGCAACGTGATCAGCCCCGACCAGGTGATCCGCAAATACGGCGCCGAGATCCTGCGGCTGTGGGTGTCGGCCGAGGACTACCGGGACGACATCCGGATCTCGGACGAGATCCTCAAGCGCCTGGTGGAGGCGTACCGCCGGATCCGCAACACCTGCCGGTTCCTCCTGGGCAACCTCGGCGACTTCGACCCCTCGTCGGACGCGGTGGGGCCGGCGGAGCTGTGGGAGATCGACCGGTACGCCCTGGACCGCCTGAACCGGCTGATCGACCGGTGCCTGCGGGCGTACGACGCGTACGAGTACCACGTGATCTTCCACCGGCTGCACAACTTCTGCGCGGTGGACCTGTCGTCGTTCTACCTGGACATCCTCAAGGACCGGCTGTACACGTTCCCGGCCCGCAGCCCGGACCGGAGGGCGGCCCAGACCGCGCTGTACGAGATCCTCCACAAGCTGGTGCGGCTGATGGCGCCGGTGCTCGCGTTCACGGCCGATGAGGTGTGGGGCCATCTGCCCGGCGTCTCGGGCAGCGTGCACCAGGAACTGTTCCCCGAGGTGGACCGGGCCCGGATCGACGACACCCTGGCCGAACGGTGGGGCCGGCTGCGGGACGTGCGGAGCCTGGTCACCCGGGCCGCCGAGGCCCAACGGGCCGCCAAGGTCATCGGGCACTCCCTGGACGCCAAGGTGGTGCTCCACGTGGACGACCGGTGGGAATCGTTTCTGGCCCCGTACGCGCCGGAATTGCCGCTGCTGCTCATCGTGAGCCAGGTGGAGTTGTCGGAAGGCCCGGGCGGCGAGCACGCCGAACCGAACCTGCCCGGCCTCGGGGTGGACGTGGTCCGGGCCGACGGCCAGAAGTGCCAGCGGTGCTGGAACTACGCCACCACCGTGGGCGACGACCCGGCCCACCCGGGCGCCTGCGCCCGGTGCGCGCGCCACCTGGCCGAGGCCGGCAGTTGTTGACCCTCCGGTGGGCCGGGTTCAGCGCGACCGCCGGCGCGGTGGTCGCCATGGACCAGGCGGCCAAGGCGTGGGTCCAGGCGTCGTTCCGGCTGCACGAGAGCCGGCCCGTGATCGAGGGGTGGTTCCACCTGACCTACATCCGCAACCCGGGGGCCGCGTTCGGCCTGTTCGCGGACCAGGACGCAGTGCTTCGCCAGGCCCTGTTCCTGGGGGTGACCGCGGTGGCCCTGGTGGCGATCGGGGTCATGGTGCACCGGCTGCCCACCGGCCGGCGAGCCGCGCTGGCCGGGCTGGCCCTGGTGTTCGGCGGGGCCGTGGGAAACCTGATCGACCGGCTACGGTGGGGCGAGGTGGTGGACTTCCTGGACGTGTTCTGGCGCACCCACCACTGGCCCGCGTTCAACCTGGCCGACTCCGCGATCACGGTGGGCGTCGCCGTGCTCCTGTTCGAAGAGTTCTTCGGCAAGCACGAGGCCGGCCCGGCCGAAAAGGACAGCCCATGACGGCTCCGCCTGACCCCTATCCCCTGACTCCTGGCTCCTGACACCATGCATCCCGTCCTGTTCCAGTACGGTCGCGTCACGATCTACACCTACGGGGTGTTCGTGGCTCTCGGTTTCCTGGCCGCCTTGTGGCTCGCGGGCCGGGAGGCCCGCAGCCGCGGTCTGGACCCCAAGGCGATCCAGGACCTGGGCCTGGTGATCCTGGTGGCAGCCCTGGTGGGCGCCCGCCTGTTTTTCGTACTGGTGGAGTGGGAGTACTTCATCCAGAACCCCCTGAAGGTGTTCCAGATCTGGAAGGGGGGACTCGTGTTCTACGGGGGGTTCGTGGCCGCAGCCCTGGCCGCCGCGTGGTACGTGCGGGCCCACCGCCTGCCCGTGTGGACCACCGGAGACGTGATCGCACCGGCCCTGGCCCTGGGCCAGGCGATCGGGCGGATCGGGTGTTTCTTCGCCGGGTGCTGCTACGGCGCAGCGTGCAGCCTGCCGTGGGCCGTGACGTTCACCGACCCCCGGGGGCTGGCGCCCCTCGGGGTGCCGCTCCACCCGGCCCAACTGTACAGCGCCCTCGGAAACCTCGCGATCTTCGGGGTGCTATACTTCGTCGCCCGCCCCCGGCTGAAGGGCGACGGCCGCCTGTTCGGCCTGTACCTGGTCCTGTACCCGGTGTTCCGGTTCGCCGTGGAGTTCCTGCGGGACGACCCCCGGGGGGGACTGGGGCCCCTGTCCACCAGCCAGGTCCTGGGGATCCCCCTGCTCGCGTTCGGGCTGTGGATCCTGCTGGCCCGCCGCCCGCCCGCCCAGGACACCGCCCGTTGAGGACCACATGTACCGACTGTTCGCGCTCGCCGGCCTCGCCCTGTTGACCGCCGGCTGCGCCGCCTCCCGACCTCCCCTGGCCGTGGACTCCCCGTACCGGGATCCGTCCACCTGGGAGAAGGGCCAGATCGTCCACCGGGCCACCGGCCGCCTGCTCACCGAAGACGAACTGGCCGCGTACCTGGACCGGTTTCCCGTGGTGTACGTGGGGGAGACCCACGACAACGTGTTCGACCACCAGGTCGAACTGTTCGCGCTCCGAGAGATGGTGGCCCGCCACCCGGGCAAGGTGACCCTCGGCCTCGAGATGCTCCGGCGGCCGTTCCAGGCCGGCGTGGACGCGTACCTAGCCGGGACCATGGACGAAAAAACGTTCGTGCGCACCGTGTGGTCCCGGAGTTGGGGACCCCGTTCGTGGCCGTACTACCGGGACATCTTGAGATTCGCCCGGGACAACGGGGTGCCGGTGCTCGCCCTCAACGCGGCGAACGACTTGAAGGACGCCGTGCGGGACGACGGGTTCGACGGCCTGCCCCCGGAACTCGCGGCGCGCCTGCCGGAGATCGACACGGACGACCCGTACCACCGGGCGTTCCTGCGCTCCATGTTCGGCGGCCACGCCGCCGGCACGAACGTGATGGACCGGTTCTACCGGGTGCAGGTGCTGTGGGACGAGACCATGGCCGACACCGCGGCCCGCCACCTAGAGCGGGTGGCCGGCGACCCGGACCAGCGGCTGCTCGTGTTCGCCGGGGGCAACCACGTCCGGTACGGGTTTGGCGTGCCCCGCCGGGTGTTCCGCCGGGTTCCCCTGCCGTACACGATCCTGGCCCCGTACACGGTGGAGATGCCCGAAGACAAGAAAGACCGCCTGATGGACGTGGACCTGCCCGAACTGCCCCTGCCCGCGGCCGACGTGTACTGGGCCGTGGGGTACGAAGACCTGGAGGCCGACCGGGTGATGCTGGGCGTCCGGATCGAGCCCGAAGGGGATCTGTGGGTGAAGATCGCCGGGGTGATGCCCGACAGCCCGGCCGAGCGGGCGGGGTTGAAAGCCGGCGACGTCGTCCTCAGCGTGGACGGGGTGCCGATCCTGGAGTTGTACGACCTCACCTACCAGGTAGGCCTTCACAGGCCCGGCGACACCGGCCCGGTGGAAGTCCTCCGGGACGGCCGGCGCCTCTCCGTGCAGGTCACCTACGACGTGGCGGGGCACGGCCGGTGACCGCTCCTGCCCCTGTCTGCGTACGCCACCTGACCGGCGCCCGGGCCGCCGCACCCGTGGCCGTGGGGGTGGTGCTCGCGGTCCTGGGCGTGCGGTCGGCCGCGTTCGCCGTCACCGGGGCCGAGGGGTGGGCGCTGGGCGCCCTGGCCGCGGTGTTCCTGGTGGCTGCGGGCGCCGTGGTCGGCACCTTGCCGTGGCGCCTCACCTCCCGAATCGAGCCGGACGGCGTGTCGGTGGGCTGGGCCCTGGGGCGGGCCCGGGTGCCGTGGACCGAGGTCCGGCGCGTGGTGATCGGCAGCCTGGGCACCGGCGGGCAGCGCGACCCGTTCACCGTGACCCTGCTGCTGCGCAGCGGCGCGGAGGTTCTGTACACCACCCTGGGCCGGGACGACCCGGCGACAGACCCCGCCACCCTGGCCCTTGCCGACGCGGCCCGGGCCGCCGGGGTCCGGGTGGACAACACCCTGGCCTCTCCCGAAGAGATCGAGAAGCGCATGCGCCAGTGGCGGGAGGCCCGGGTCAAGGGCTGGCGCTGACCCCCCTTTCCCCTTCAAGTTTCCCTGCCGTCCGGTCGATCACAAAAATCCTCGGGACGCGGCCCCGCGTCCCCGATCGACCCCCAGGAACCGGCCCGCGGTTCGCGGTGCCACCAGCAACGGCAGGAGAGCATTCCGATGTCCCTCAAGACCCGACTCGCCCTGATCATCTCGGTCATGGTCTCGGTCCCCGTGGTCGGGGGCGGGATCGTTGCGTACACGATCTCCCGCGACCACGCCCTGGAACAGATGAAGAAAGAGGTCGACAACCTGGCCCGGATGTCCCTGGCCATGTGCCGCACCTACTACGACGCCACGGGCGCCGACGGCCCGAGCCCGGCCCTTCGCGAGGCACTGCTGTCGGTCCGGGTGGGATACACCGGCTACCCGTTCGCGCTGCGTTCGGACGGCACCGCCGCGCTCCATCCCAAGCTGGAGGGCAAGAACCTCAAGGGGGCCAAGGACGCCAACGGAAAACCGTTCCTGGACGAGATGCTCGCCATGAAGGACGGGTGGATCGAGTACTGGTGGAAGAACCCGGATGAGAAAACCGCGAGGAAAAAGATCAGCCGGGTGGTGTACTTCGAGCCCTGGGACTGGATCATCGGGGTGGGCAGCTACGAGGGCGAGTTCCTGAAGGGTGCCTCCGTGATCCGGACGGTATCGCTGGCGTGCTCGCTTGTGGCGATCCTCCTGTCGGTGGGGATCGGCTACGCCGTGGCCCGGGGCATCGGGGAACCCGTGAACCGGCTCAACCGGGCGTTCCACCGGCTGAGCGAAGGCGACCTCACCGCCGACGTGGACATCCACCGAAAGGACGAACTCGGCCAACTGGCCGACGCGTACCGGGAGATGCGCAGCGGACTGGCCGCCCTGATCCGGCAGGTGTACGAGGCGTCCGGCACCGTGGCCGGCCAGGCCCAGCAGATCTCGGCCTCGAGCAGCACCGTCGCGGCCGGGGCCGAGGAACAGAGCCAGAAAGCCACCGAGGTGGCCACGGCCATCGAGGAGGCCGCGTCCACGGTGATCCAGGTGAGCCGGAGCGCCCAGGAGGTCGCCCAGGGCGCCCAGCGGATGTCCGAGGTGGCCCGGGACGGCGAGAGCGTCCTGTCCGAGAGCCTCAGCCGGATGGAGGGGATCGCCCAGATGGTGGAGGGGCTGGCCGACCGGATCGAGGGCCTCGGCGCCCGGAGCGAGGCGATCGGCACGGTCATCCAGGTGATCAACGACATCGCGGACCAGACCAACCTGCTGGCCCTGAACGCCGCGATCGAGGCTGCCCGGGCCGGGGAGCACGGCCGGGGGTTCGCCGTGGTGGCCGACGAGGTGCGCAAGCTGGCAGAAAAGACCACCCGGGCCACCCAGGAGGTGGAACGCACGATCCAGGCGATCCAGGCCGAGAGCCGGCAGGCGGTGGAAGCCACCACCGAGGGCAAGGCCGGGGTGGACGAGGCCCGGGGCGTGTTCCAGCAAGCCGGCCAGTCGTTCCAGGCGATCCTGGAGCAGGTGGACCAGGTGGGACAGATGGTGGACCAGATCGCCACGGCCACCGAGCAGCAGTCCGCCGCGGTGGAAGAGATGTCGGGCAACGTGGAGGGGATCGCCACGGTGAGCCGGGAGGTGGCCGAAGAGACCGCCCAGCTCGCGTCGTCGGCCGAATCCCTGGCCGGCGAGGGGCACGAACTCGAGCAGGCCGTGGCCCGATTCCGGCTGGACTGAGCCCCCACCCTGCGCCCCGCCGAAAGCACGGGTCCAGCCGGAGAGGGAGCCGTCGCCCAGGAGCCCGGAGGGGGGCGACGGGCCTGCCGGAGCGCCGGGCGCGGCCCCTTGGCTCGCCGCGCCGCCGGAAACACCGGGTTCCACGGATTCCGCCAACCGCCCACCCCACGGACGGGCCCCGGCACGAACAGGCGCGGCGATCCCACGCCGCGCTCGCGCCCGGCCGGAGGCGGGGCCGTCGCCCAGGCCGCCTGGATGGGGCGACGGGCCTGCCGGAAGGCCGGGAAAACTCAGTAGGCGCGGGCCGCGGTCGCCTTGAACACGGCCACGGCCGGTCCGCCAACGGTGAGGCCCAGCCGCTCCCAGGACGGCCGCGTGACCACCGCCACCACGGGCTCCCCGCAGTCCAGGGTGACCCACACCTCGTCCCCGGACACCTCGGCCCGCACCACCGTGCCCCGCAGCCGGTTGCGGGCCGACGAGGACGGGGGATCTTCCCGGGCCAGCACCACCTCCCGGGGAGAGATCTCCACGCACCGGGCGCCGGCCGGGAGGGGGTGGACGAACAGCCGGAGGCCGCCCGTCACGAACGCCCCGGGCCGGGCCGGGTCCGGCTCCCCCCGGAACACGTTGTCGGGCTCGCCCGGTCGCACCCGGCCGTCCTCCACCCGCCACACCGTCGCCCCCACCCGCCGGACCTGGTGGGGATCGTGGGTCGCCCACACCGCGGTCCCCCCTTCGTCCCGGACCCACCGGGCCACCGCAGCCTCGATGCGGTCCCGGCTGGCCGCGTCCAGGTGGTTGGTGGGCTCGTCCAGCAGGAGCACCCGGGGGGACAACACGAGCAGCCGGGCCAGGGCCACCCGTTGGGCCTCCCCGCCGCTCAGGCGCGCGGCCCGGCGTCCCCCGAACCCCTCCAGCCCGACCGCGGCCAGCGCCCGGGCGACCCGGCCGGCCCGGTCCCGCCGGGGCACACCGCGGGCGGCGAGTCCCCACCCCACGTTGTCTGCCACGGTCCGGTCGAACAGGTACGGCCGCTGGAGCAGCAGCCCCGCCTCCAGGCGGCACCGATCCCGGGAGGCCGCGTCCACCGGCTCCCCGAAAAACCGGACCGTTCCTCCCTGCGGGGGGCGAAGAAACGCGAGCACCTCCAGCAACGTCGTCTTGCCCGCGCCGTTGGCCCCGACCAGGGCCGTGATCCGGCCGGCCGGGATCTCGAGCCGGTCCACCCGGCACACCGGCCGGCCGCCGTGGCCGACCGCCAGCCGTTCCAGCCGGTACGCGGTCACCGGGCCCGCCCCCGGGCGAACAGCAGCACCGCGTTCACCCCGAACGCCGCAGCCAGGAGCACGCTGCCCAGGGCGAGCCCGAGTTCGAACTCCCCCTTGCTCGTCTCCAGGGCGATCGCGGTGGTCATGGTGCGCGTGAACCCCCGGATGTTCCCGCCCAGCATCATCGCGACCCCCACCTCGCCGAGCACCCGGCCGAACCCGGCCACCACGGCGGCGAGCACCCCGAACCGGGCCTCCCACAGCGCGGCGCGGGCCGACGCGACCGGCCCGCCGCCCAGGGACCGGCAGGTGGTCCACACCCGGGGGTCCAGGCCTTCCACCGCGGCCACCACCAGGTTGGTGACGATCGGCAGCGCCAGCACGAACTCGCCCAGCACGATACCGGCGGGGGTGAACAGGAGGCCCCAGGTCCCCAGGGGGCCCTGCCTCCCGATCAGGCCGTACAAGAGTAGGCCCACCACCACGGTGGGCAGGGCCATCAGGGTGTTGAGGACGAGCAGCACCCCCCGCCGGCCCGGGAACCGCCCGAGCCCGATCGCCGCGCCCAGGGGGATGCCCACGGCCGACGCGAGCGCGGCCGAGGTCACGGACACCCGCACGGACGTCCACACCACCGTCCACACCTCGGGGTCGAACCCGGCGAGCAGTCCCCAGGCCGCGGCTGCAGAACGGAGCAGGTAGTCCACCGAATCCTCCACCACCAGCGGTGCGCCCGGACGAAACAAGCCCTCCCCGCGCACAGGGGGGAGGGCTGTGGGCACACCCGGACCGGCCCCGTCTCCTTTCCGAGCGCGGGAGGCCGGGGCGTTTCCGCCGCGACCCGTCGGCGGGCGGCCGTGGGCTGGAGCCGGTAGGCCGGACCGCTCGGAGACCGGACGGACTGTAGCCGACGCGGTTCAGGGGTGTCAACAGACCAGGGGACCGCCCGGCGGCGCCCGTCCGCACCGGATCTACCGCGGTTTGACCTTGTTTGTCCGGCCCGGCGCTGCGCCCTTGGTGGCCACGTACACCTGGTGGCGCAGCCCGCCCCGGCCGGGCCGCCGGCACGCCACCGAGAACCCGGCCCTCCCGAGCCGTTTGACGAACCCCGGGTCGTGTCCCTCCCCCCACACCGCCAGCACGCCCTTGGGGGCCAGGGCGGCGCGGGTGGCCGCGAGGGCCCGGGAGCCGTAGAGCGGGTCGCCCTCCCGGTGGTGGCCGGCGTGGGGCCCTTCGTACAGGTCCAGCACGATGGCGTCGAACCGGTCGGACGCGCGGGCCCCGGCCCGGCCGATCACCGCGGCCACGTCCGCCACCTCCACGGTCACCCGGGGGTCGTCCAGCGCGTTGCCGGTGAGCCCGGCCAGGGGGCCCCGGCACCAGTGCACCACCTGGGGCACCAGTTCGGCCACCACCACCCGGGCGCCGGGGGCCAGGAAGTCCAGCACGGCCCGGAGGGTGAACCCCATGCCCAGACCGCCCACCAGGACCCGGGGCGTGCGCCGCCCCCGGAGGTGGGCGCACGCCAGCACGCCCAGGGCCAGCTCCGACCGGTGGGACGCGCTGTTCATCAACACCCGGCCGTCCACGGTGATCAGGAAGTCCGCGTCCCCCCGCCGGCGCAGTTCCAGGACGCCGTCGCCGGTGCGCACGCGGTCCACGGTGTGCCACGGACGGGCCATCGGTATCTCCGGTGGGGAGGGGTGGTACGGAGGAGAAAGAGGATCAGCGCCGGGCCCGAAGCGCCCGTTCCATCTCGCGCTTGGCGTCGGCCTTCTTCAGATCCTCGCGTTTGTCGTAGTGCTTCTTGCCCTTGCCCAGCCCCAGTTCCACCTTGGCGTACCCCCGGCGGAAGTACACCCGCAGGGGCACCAGGGAGTACCCCCGGGTCTGGAGCTTGCCGGCCAGGCGCCGGATCTCCCGGGCGTGCAACAGGAGCTTGCGCCGGCGGTCCGGGTCCTGTTCTTCCAGGCGGGTGTGCGGGTACGGGGAGATGTGCAGACCCGACAACCACACCTCGCCGCCGTCCACCGCGGCGTACGCGTCGGTCAGGTTGGCCCGGCCGTCCCTCAGGCTCTTGACCTCGCTGCCCCGCAGCACCAGCCCGGCCTCCAGGGTCTCCTCGATGTGGTAGTCCCGCCGGGCCTTCTTGTTGGTGCACACGGCCCGGGGGCCGGTGTCCTTCTTCTTCCCCACCCTTAGGCCCTCCGCACGATCCGGGGCTGGTCCCCCGGCCGGGCGAACAGCCGGGACGCCATCAGGGCCCCGGCCATGGCCGCGAGCCCCAGGCCGGCGGCGGCGAGATCCCGGGGCAGCCCGTACCGGGGCCCCACGGCCGAGCCGACCGCCGCCCCGACCACCAGGGCGAGCACCGGCACCAGGTACACGACCACGCTGGCCCGGAGCACGGTGGACTCGGGCACCGCCACCACCACCCGGTCACCCTCGGCCACGCCCAGGGGGTCGGCGGCCCACACCTCGGCCTCCCGGCCGCCGCCCAGGTGGGAGCACGCGCCACGGGCCGCGCACCCGTCGCACGCGCCGGACCGCTCGGTCCGCACCCGGGCCCGGCCCGGCCCGGTCCGGACCACCACGCCCTGTTCTTCGATCACGGCGCGGAACCCCGCACCCTACTGCGGGATCCAGTCGGTGTCCGGCCGCACCCGGCGCAGGAACGCCACCAGGAGCCGCACCGCGCCCTCCAAGTCCGACAGGCTGAGGACCTCGGACGGGGTGTGCATGTACCGCAGGGGCACCTGGATCAGGGCCGTGGCCACCCCGCTGCGCGTCAGTTGCATCACGTTGGCGTCGGTGCCCGTGCCCCGGGGTGCGGCCTCGACCTGGAGCGGGATCCCCTCGGCCTCGGCCGCCTCCCGGAGCAGTTCGAACACCCGGGGGTTGATGTTGGCGCCCCGGCTGATCACCGGTCCCTTGCCCACCTGGACGTCGCCCACGCTCTTCTTGTCCACGCCGGGGTGGTCCGTGGCAAACGTCACCTCGACACAGATCCCCAGGTCCGGGTCGATCCCGAATGCGCTCGTCTTCGCGCCCCGGAGCCCGATCTCCTCCTGCACCGTGGACACCCCGTACACCGAGCACCGCAGGTCGTCCCGAACCCCGGCCAGCCGGCGGAGGGCCTCGCCCACCACGAACGACCCCATCTTGTCGTCCAGGCCCCGGGACACCACCCGGTCGTCGCCCAGCCGCTCCAGGCCCACCGCGAACGTGGCCGCGTCTCCCACGGCCACCCGGGCCTCGGCCTCGGCCCGGTCCCTGGCGCCGATGTCGATGGCCAGATCCTTGATCTTGGCCACCTTGGACCGCTCGTCCTGCTCCAGCAGGTGGATCGGCTTGCGGCCGATCGTGCCCAGGTGCGCCCCGTCCCGGCCGTGGACCCACACCCGCTGGCCCGGCAGCAGGTGGGCGTCCACCCCGCCGATCGGCGCGAAGTACAGGAACCCCTGGTCGTCGATGTACCGGACCATCAGCCAGATCTCGTCCACGTGTCCCGCCAGCATCACCCGCGGGCGCTCGGCGCCGGCCACCACGCCCCAGGTGTTGCCCATCACGTCGCTGCCCACCTCGTCCGTGTGGGTCCCCACGTACTCGCGCCACACCCGCTGGGCTGGCTGCTCGAACCCGGACGGGCTCGGGCTCTCCGCCAGCCGCTTGAAAAACGAAAAGACCTCGTCATCCATGGAAAAAACCTTGTCATCCATCCGGTGCTCCCTCGCCTCCGTCAGTCCCTCGACCGGTCAGCCCCCCAAACCTCGAACCTCCCCTTCACGATCTGTAGTCCGCGTTGATCCGCACGTACTCGGCCGAGAGGTCGCAGGTGGTGACCACGGCCCGCCCTTCCCCCTCGGCCAGGACGATCCGGACCTCGTAGGCGCCGGCCTGCATCACCCGGTGTGCCCGGGCCTCGGCCTCTTCCCCCAGGCCAAGGCCGTCCCGGACCACGGCCACGCCGCCGATCTCGATGTCGAACGGGCCGCCCGCGTAGGCGCCCGACCGCCCCACCGCGGCCGCGATCCGGCCCCAGTTGGGGTCTTCGCCGTGGAGCGCGGTCTTCACGAGCGGGCTCTCGGCCACGGTACGGGCCACCCGGAGGGCTGCGGCGTCGTCCGCCGCCCCGACCACCCGCACGTCCACCACCTTGCCGGCGCCCTCGGCGTCGGCCACGATCGCCCGGGCCAGATCCCGGCACACCGCCTCCACCGCATCGGCCACGGCCGCCAGGTCGGGCCCCGACACCGGCGGCCCACCGGCCGCGCCGCTGGCCAGGGCCAGCACCGTGTCGTTGGTGGAGGTGTCCCCGTCCACGGTGATCCGGTTGAAGGTGCGGTCGCAGGCCGCCCGGAGCACGGCGTCCAGGTCCGCCGCCGCCACGGGTGCGTCGGTGACCACGAACCCGAGCATGGTGGCCAGGTCGGGCCGGATCATGCCCGCCCCCTTGGCCACGCCGAGCACCCGCGCCTGCCGGCCGGCTGCGGTCACGGTCCGGGCGCTCTGCTTGGGCACGGTGTCGGTGGTGAGGATCGACCGGGCGAACGGTTCGGGGTCGTCCCCGAGGCCGTCCACCAGGGCGGGCGCGGCCGCGGCGATCCGGTCCACCGGCAAGGGCAGGCCGATCACGCCGGTCGAGCACGGCAGCACTGCGTCCGGGGGGACCCCCAGCAGGTCGGCGACCCGGGCGCTCGTCCGGCGGGCGGCGTCCAGGCCCTGGGGCCCGGTGCACGCGTTGGCGTTGCCCGCGTTCACGAGCACGGCCCGGGCCCGGCCGGCGGCCACCCGCTCCCGGCACACCACCACCGGCGCGG
This sequence comes from Deferrisomatales bacterium, assembly GCA_024277875.1. GTDB lineage: Bacteria > Desulfobacterota > Deferrisomatia > Deferrisomatales > Deferrisomataceae > JAJRUI01. The sequence continues at coordinate 27,245 of JAJRUI010000054.1, read as the reverse complement.
CCACCACCCGGTTGCGGGTGAACACGCCGGCTGCCGCGGCCGGCCGGTCGCACGCGATCAGGCCCAGATCCAGCCGGCCGGGCGCCTTGACCGCGGCTTCCGCCGCAGCGAACCGAAAACCCTTGGGGATCAAGCGGCCCCTGCCTGGGCCCGGGCCGCACCGCAGCACTTCTTGTACTTCTTGCCGCTGCCGCACGGGCACGGGTCGTTGCGCCCGACCCGCGGGCCTTTCTTGCGCACCGGCTCGGGCGCGTCCTTGCGTGGCCCGTGGGACAACACGATCCGGGTGGAACGGTCGGGCTGCTCCAGTTCCCGCGTCTCCTCCTCTTTCACGAGCTGGATCAGGAACAGCTTCTGGATCACGTCTTCCTCGATGCGCGCGCGCATCGCCATGAACATCTCGTACCCTTCCTTCTTGTACACGACCAGGGGGTTCTCCTGGGCGTACCCCCTGAGGCCGATCCCCTCCTTCAGGTGATCCATGCTGAGGAGGTGGTCTTTCCAGTGGGTGTCGATCGACTGGAGCAGGATGTACTTCTGGAGGCGTTGGGCGGTCTCCGGCCCGAACTCCTGCATCTTCTCCTCGTACCGGGCGAGCACCACCTCCCGCACCCGGTCGGCCACACCGCCCCTGAACGCCCGCAGGTCGTCGTCGCTCTCCACCAGCTGCACGTGGAACTGTTTGAACAGCAGCTCCCGCAGCCCCTGCAGGTCCCACTGGTCCGGGGGCGCGTCCTCCGGACACCGGGCACCCACGAGTTCGTCCGCGACCACCTCGGCGATCCCCCGGATCTCCTCGGTCAGGTCGTCGGACCCGAGCACTTCCCGGCGCCACGCGTAGATGGCCTCGCGCTGCTTGTTCATGACGTCGTCGTACTCGAGCAGGTGTTTGCGGATGTCGAAGTTGTGGGCCTCCACCTTGCGCTGGGCGTTCTCGATCGCCTTGGAGATCCACGGGTGCTGGATGTCCTCGCCCTCCTCCAGCCCCATCTTCTGGAGCAGGTTCGAGATCCGGTCTGACCCGAAGATCCGCATCAGGCTGTCTTCCAGGGCCACGTAGAACCGAGACGAGCCGGGATCGCCCTGGCGGCCCGACCGGCCGCGGAGTTGGTTGTCGATGCGCCGGCTCTCGTGGCGTTCGGTGCCCAGGATGTGGAGCCCGCCCGCGGCCAGCACAGCTTCCTTCTCCCGGGCGCACTGCTCCCGGTAGCGCTCCAGGGCGGCCTCGTACCCCTCGGGGTCCTCGACAGGGTCCTTCTCGGCCCGGGCCAGGAACACCGGGTTGCCCCCCAGCATGATATCCGTTCCCCGGCCGGCCATGTTGGTGGAGATCGTGACCGCGCCCTTCCGGCCGGCCTGGGCGACGATCTCGGCCTCTTTCTCGTGGTACTTGGCATTCAGCACGTGGTGGGGCACTCCCCGGCGCTTGAGCATCCGGGAGACCTTCTCGGAGTTCTCGATCGAGATCGTCCCCACCAGCACGGGCTGGCCCCGTTTGTGGCAGTCCTCGATCTCGTCCACCACGGCCCGGAACTTCTCCTTTTCGGTGCGGTACACCACGTCGCCGTGGTCGATGCGCACCATTGGGCGGTTGGTGGGCACCACGATCACGTCCAGGTCGTAGATCTCCTTGAACTCCACGGACTCGGTGTCGGCCGTGCCGGTCATGCCCGCGAGCTTCTCGTACATCCGGAAAAAGTTCTGGAACGTCACCGTGGCGAGGGTCTGGTTCTCGCTCTCGATCCGCACCCCCTCCTTGGCCTCCACGGCCTGGTGCAGCCCGTCGCTCCACCGCCGGCCCGGCATCAGGCGGCCGGTGAACTCGTCCACGATCGTGACCTTGCCGTCCTTGACCACGTAGTCCACGTCGCGCTTGAACAGCACGTGGGCCCGGAGCGCCTGGTTCACGTGATGGAGCGTCTCGATCTGGCGCGGATCGTACAGGTTCTCCACCCCGAGCAGCCGCTCGACCTTGGCGATGCCCGCTTCGGTCAGGATCACCTGCTTGATCTTCTCGTCCAGGGTGTAGTCCCCGTCCTTTCCCTCCTCGTCGGTGGCCTTGCGCAGGTGGGGGATGATCTTGTCGATCAGGTAGTACTTGTCGGTGGAGTCCTCGCTGGGCCCGGAGATGATCAACGGGGTCCGGGCCTCGTCGATCAGGATCGAGTCCACCTCGTCCACGATCGCGTAGTGGAACTCGCGCTGGACGTAGTCCTCGAGCCGGAACTTCATGTTGTCCCGCAGGTACTCGAACCCGAACTCGTTGTTGGTTCCGTAGGTGATGTCCGCCTCGTAGGCGGCCCGGCGCTGCTCGTCGTTGAGGCCGTGGACGATCACCCCCACGCGCATGCCCAGGAACCGGTACACCTCGCCCATCCACTCCGAGTCCCGGCTGGCCAGGTAGTCGTTGACCGTGACCACGTGCACCCCCCGGCCGGTGAGGGCGTTGAGGTACACGGGCAGGGTGGCCACCAGGGTCTTGCCCTCGCCGGTCTTCATCTCGGCGATCTTGCCCTGGTGGAGCACCATGCCGCCGATCAACTGGACGTCGAAATGGCGCATGCCGAGCACCCGGCGGCTGGCCTCGCGCACCACGGCGAACGCCTCGGGCAGCAGGTCGTCCAGGGCCTCGCCCTGTTCCAGGCGCTGCCGGAACTTGGGCGTCATGGCCTTCAGTTCGTCGTCCGACAGGGGCTCGAACCGGGGTTCCAACTCGTTGATCTGGGCGACCAGGGGCCGGAGGCGTTTGAGTTCCCGGTCGTTCTTGCTTCCGAAAACCTTTTTCAGGGCCGTAGACAACATGGGGCAGACTCCACCGGGCACCGGGTGCCCGGGTGTGGTGTTAGGTCGGATCCGGAGACGGGGCGATCCCCCCGGCACGGGCCGGGGCCGCAAGCTACAGGGGTCGGGGGGAGTCGCGTCGGGCGGGCGGCGGCCCACAGGCCGGGGCAACGATCCCCGGACTCCACCGGACCGGTCATGCTAGCATCCGGCCCGGGATGAGTCAAAAACCGGCCCGCCGAAAAACCGCCTCAGGACGCGGGGGAACCGGTGCCGAACACGTCTAGCAGGTTGCGGAAAAAGCAACCTGCTACGCGTCCCACGGAAGGGGCGCCAAATCACGAGGTTTGAAAAACCGAGTGATTTGAACGGCCTCGACGGGGCCGTCCCCGAGAGGCCGTTGCGGAAAAACCCACGGATGGGGTTTTTCCGCATCCTGCTAGGAGCACGCCGGCCTCGTCCAGGGCGTCGGGGTCCAGCACCGGCGTTCCCCCAGGCCCGTCCGTCCCGTCCGAAGGGGCCGTGGTGTCGCCCGCGAACAAAAGGCCCATGAGGTGCCGGCGGCCCGCGGCCACTGCGTCGGCCGGGCCGGCGCAGTCCTCGACCAGCCGGCCCAGGGCAGCCGGGCCAAGCAAGTCGGGCCGCCCGGCCGCGGCCAGACGGTGGGCCACCAGGGCCCGGAGGTCCCCGGCGGACAGCGGCGCCACGTCCACCACGGCCAGGTCCGGCCACGGCGGGTCGCCCTCCCCCCACAACAACGGCACCGCGACCCGCTGGCCGGCCAGGCGCAGGCCGGCCAGCGCAGCCACCTCACCGAGGGCGGGTCCGGACAGGGCGTCGCCGCCGGCCACGAACACCACCGGCCCGCGGCCGGCAAACGCGTCCAGGATCCGCTCGTACAACCCCGCTGCCCGGTCGAGCAGATCGGTCCCGGCCGGTGCCGGCGTGCCGGAGGCCTCCAGGAACGCGCCGAGCACCGCCTCGGGCACGGTGGGCGTGCGGTCCGGCACGAGCACGGGCACCCCTGTCCGGGCAACATCGGCCGCCACCCGTACGGCCAGGGTCTCCCGTCCCGAGCCCGCCTCTCCGCGAAGCCACACCCCCTGGCCTCCGGCCAGCGCGCCGCGCGCAGCCGAGCGCGCTGCGGCCCGCTCGGGGCCCTCCCAGTACAGGTCCGCGTCCCAGGAGGGACCGAACGGATCGCGCGTCAACCCGAGCGCCTCGAACACCGGCCTAGCCCCTGGCCCGGCTGGTCTGGAGCTTGCGCAGGCGCCCGCCCACGTCCCGCACCCCCGGATCGAGGGCCGCCGCCTTCTCGAAGTTCTGGAACGCCTCGTCCCAGTCCCCGGCCTCCTCGGCCAGGTCCCCCAGCTCGTACAGGACCGCGGCCCGGTCTTCGTCGGTGTTGCCCGGCACGCCCAGGGCCTGGCGCAGGGCCGCCCGCGCATCGTCCCACCGGGACTGCTCCCGGTACACCTGGGCCATCGAGGCGTACGCGTCCCGGGCCTTCTCGGGCGACCGGGCCGACACCCGGAACTCCTGGATCGCGTCGTCCAGCAGGCCCATCTCCCGGTACGCGACCCCCAGGTTGTAGTGGGTCTCGAAATCCCCCTCCTCCAGCCGTTCGGCGATCCCGGACTTGAACTCGCTCACGATGTCGTCGAGCTCGGACACCTCGAAGTCCTGGAACCCCTCGAACCCCTGGGCCAGGGACAGGCCGGCCGTGTCGAGCACCTCGGCCTGCAGGTCCACGAACCCGCCGTCTCCTTCCTTTTGCCACCCGAGGCGCTCCAGCCTTGCCGTGACGTGGGAGGAGTCCGGGTACCTGTCCCGCAGCTCCAGCAGGGTCTGGACGGCCTCGTCCGTCATGCCCCGGGCTTCGTAGAACTCGGCCTCGGCCAGGCCGTCCCGCAGCGCATCGGGAGGGACGTCGCCCGCCGGGACCGGCACGGCCCGCTCCCCGCCCTCTTCGTCCACGAACTCGACCATCGAGCCGTCGATCGGGATCTCGATCGCGTCGGCAGCCGCGGGCGTGTGCACCAGGTCGGGCTTGAGGTACTGGATCGCCTTGATCGCTTCGGCGTTGCCCGGGTCGACCTCCAGGATCGACTGGTACGCCCGAAGCGCCTCGTTCTCCCGGTTGCTCCGGACGAAGATGTCCGCGATGTGGAGTTGCTCCCGCACCCACCCCTGCCGGTTTCCGCCCCGTTTGTACAGGTCCCGGAGCTTCTGGCGGATCAGGACGTCGTCGGGTGCCAGTTCGGTGAGTTCCCGGAGCTTGGCCTCGGCCTTCTCCTCGATCCCGTACTTGAGGTAGAGCTCGGCCTCCAGCAGGCCCTCTTCGATCTCGTCCCGGCTGGCCGGACCGGCCGCGCTCCCGTCCCATTCGGTGACACCGTCTCCCCAGTCCTCCCCGCCGACCGGCTCGGGCACGGTGTCCACGATCACGTCCCCCAGGGCCAGGCGCGCCTCGGCGTCACCGGGCTCCGCCTCCAGGACCTTGCGGTAGTACAGCTCTTCCTTGTCGGACAGGCCCTTGTGGCCGTACGCCTTTGCCATGGACCGGTACGCCGAGGCCAGCTCCCGGTCGTCCCCGCGGGCCTGGGCGATGGCGGCGAGCTGTTCCAGGAGGAACAGGTCCTCTGGATCCTCCTCGTACAGGCCCAGGGCGATCCGGCGGGCGTCCTCGAGCTGGCCCAGCACCAAGTGGGACCGCAGGGCCAGGAGCCGGAGGTCCCGGTCATCCGGGTCCTCGGCGAGACCCTCGGCGATCACCTCCAGGGCCCGGCCTTCCTCCCCCAGGTCCACGTACAGCTCGGCCAGGCGGTTGCGCACCGACGGGTGGTGGTTGGACTTCTCGTAGAACGTGGAGATCGCCTTCAGGAGCTTCCGGCTCCGGCCCTCGCCCCGGAGCTGGAGCACGATTTTGCCGAGCACCTCGTCGAACGCGTCGTACCGCCCGTCCTCCAGGAACAGCTCGGCCAGGTGAACCTTGATCGCCACGTTGTCGGGCGCCAGGGACTCCATCCGGGCCAGCAGGTCTTCGGCGTCGGCGTTGAGTCCCTGGTCGCGCAGCAGGTCCACCGCGTGCTTGAACGCCCCGAGCGCGTCGCCCACCAGCTGGTGTTTCGCGTACATCTCGCCCAGGTTGCGCCACAGGGACGGGCTCTCGGGGTCGTTGCGCAGCGCCTGCTTGTAGACCGCGATCGCCTTGACGTAGAACCCCTGTTCGGCGTAGGTCTCGGCCACGGCCACGCACACGTCCACGGCCTCGCGCTTGCGGCCCACGCGACCGTACAGGTCCGCCAGCTTCAGACGCACCCGGATGTCCCGGGGGTCCAGCTTGAGGACCTTCTCGTACTCCCCGATCGCCTTGTGGAACTGCCCCTTCTGGATGTACCGCAGGGCGTTCCTGGCGACCTTGTCCCGGTCTATGGCCATGGTTCCTCACCCGGCGGGCCGGCGCTGGCCCGCCCCCTACCCCTCGACCTGCTGCCGGTACGCGGCCGCGTCCAGCAGCCCGCTCCGGTCGAAGTCCGCGTCCAGCCGGACCCTCACCATCCACCCATCGCCATAGGGATCGTCGTTGATCCGTTCGGGCGCGTCGTCCAGCTCGGGGTTCACCTCCGTCACCTCGCCGGCCACCGGTCCGAACAGCTCGGACACCGACTTGGAAGACTCCACCGACCCGAACACCTCGCCCTTCGCCATCCGGCTGCCGGGCTCGGGCAGTTCCACGTACACGATGTCCCCCAGTTCCTGCTGGGCGTGGTCGGTGATACCCACCGTGGCCACGCCGCCCTCGATGCGGGCCCAGGTGTGTTCCGGGTGGTACAGCAGCTCATCGGGAAAACGCATCGAAAACCTCCATGATCCGTGAAAAAAGAACACCGGGCCGCGGCCGGAAATCAGCGGCCGGACGCCTCCAGGTGGGCCACCAGCCCCCGGAGCCCCAGCAGGTAGCTGTCCGGCCCGAACCCGGCCACCACGCCCACGGCCACGTCCGCCAGCAGGGACCGCCGACGGAACGGCTCGCGGCCGTGGACGTTGGACAGGTGGACCTCCACGAACGGCAGGCCTGTGGCCAGGAACGCGTCCCGCAGGGCGATGCTGGTGTGAGTGTAGGCCGCCGGGTTGGCCAGGACCCCGTCCACGCTGCCCGAAGCGGCCTGGACCGCGTCCACCAGGTCGCCCTCGGCGCTGGACTGGACGAACGTCAAATCCACCCCGAGATCCGCCCCGAGCCGTTCCAAGTCGGACCGGATCTCGGCCAGGGTGCGGGTGCCGTACCGGCCGGGCTCCCGGGTGCCGAGCAGGTTCAGGTTGGGCCCGTCCAGCACCAGCACCCTCACGCGAACTCCTCCCCGTGGAGCCGGGCCCACTCGGCGGCGTAGAACCGGGCCTTGCCCGGCGGGATCTCGGCACCGGCCAGCACGGCCAGCACGTACTCCCGGCCCAGGGGCACGGTAACCCAGGTGGCCCCGGCCGCCCGCAGGTCGAGGCCGGTCACCCCGCCCGCCCGGGCCAGGGTCTCGGCGTCGGACGCCTGCTGCCACAGTTCGGCGACCTCGGCGGCCGCGGTCTCGGCGTCGGTGTCCCCCCACGCGGCCACCTCGATCCCGGTGCGCTCGAAGATCACCGCGGCCCGGGCGCCTCCCACCCGGCGGCACAGCTCCCGGAGCCTCTCCCCCAGCTCATACCCCAAGGGCCTGCCTCCATTCCCTGACCCGGCCCAGCCACGCCGCGAGCGCGGCCACGCCGGCCTCCGGGATTTCGGTTTCCGGTTCCCCCTCCAGTTCCCGGAGCAGGGCCCGGGCCCGGCCGTCGCCGGGCTCCCGCTCCAGGACCTCCCGCAGGATCGCCGCGGCCCGGCCCGGGTCGCCCTGGGCCAGGTACAGCTCGGCCATCGTGCGCGTGGCCATGGCGCCAGCCGCCGGTGGGAACGCGGCCGCGGGTTCGGGAGCGCGGGGCTCGGAGACCCGGGACAGCAAAGCCACTCTCACCCGGTCCAGGCCGGGCGGCAGCCCGCCCAGGCCGCCCAGGAGGTCGCCGGCCTCCCCGTCCCGGCCCAGGGCCAAAAGGAACCGGGCCGCCTGGAGTCGGGAGATCGGGTCGGTCCGATCCTCCAGGGCAGCCAGGGCAGCCCCGGGCTCCATCCCATCGTACCGGAACGGCAGCGACCGCCCCCGGCTGTCCAGGGCGGCCAACCGGTCCTGGCAAACGCGCTGCGGGTCGATGGACGACACGTGCCCCGTCCGTCAGATGTTCGGGTTGACGAACACGATGCCCAGCCGCGCCTGGGCGTGGACCTCCTCGTCGTTCAGGACGTCTATCGCATAGATGTCGACCACCGCGGTGAGACCGACCTGGCTGGTCACATCCCCCCGGAAAAACAGGTCGCGCAGGCCGGTCACGTCGTCGAACCCGTTCTTCATGAGAAGGGAGCTCACCGGCACCGTCAGGGTCGCCTCGCTGCCGGGGTCCACGACCAGGGCCGTGTCCGCCACGATCGGGGGCGCGTAGGCCGGGGTGTCACCCGCGGCGTCGTAGAACGTGACCCGCACCCGGTAGACCTCCAGGGGGCGTCCCTCTTCCACACCGGGCCGGACCTCGTTGCGCAGCACGATGTCCGCGTAGTCCACGGTTTTGGGCTCGTACGTCTCGTCCGTACAGCCGTCCCAGAACCCGTTGTTGGCCGTGGCCTCGTCCCCCTCGGGGCACCCCACGTCGCTGGTGACCACCTCCACCGCGTTGAACACGAACCCGTCCCCCGTCGTGGGAGACGCGCTCACCACCACCAGGCGGTCGCCCACGTCGTCGGGGTCCGAGCCGCACCCGGGGGCCAGGGTCAGGAGCAGGGGCAAGGACAGGCCGAGGCAGATCCACCGTGCGCGCATGATTCACAACACTCCTTGGCGTCGAACAGCTAGTCCAGGGGGATGTAGGTGCCCGTGGTGACGTCGTACAGGTTTCCGTTGGCGTTCTCGAACCACAGGACCACCCGGGTCTGGATCGGGCCGGCCGCCGACGGGTAGTCGTTGGGAAAACTGACGAACGGCGAGGTGGTGCCGTTCTGTTCCTCGATCTTGGCCAGGATCCCGTCCGGGTTGTCCGGGTCGAACGCGTCGTTCAGATCGTCGGCGGTCTCGGCCGGGAAGAACTCTCCCACGGGCAGATCCTCTGGCGGAGCCGGTGACAGGGAGGCATCCCCGGCAAACGCCCGGAGATCCGCGTCCGCTCCGGTGGCTGCCGGGCCGAACCCGATCGCGTAGGTGACCAGCTCGTACGCGATCAGCTGCCCCATCGCCTGCCACCGCAAACTGTCTTCGTCGCCGTTCCACGCCCCCCAGTCGCCGGACACGCCGTCCACGGTGTCTGCCCCGTCGGTGAGGAACACCACGGCCCGCTTGCCCGGCTGGATGCCCACCGCCTTGACCGCCTCGGTGAGGGCGCCGCCGAAGTTGGTGGCCCCCTCGGTGGACAGCCCGTCGATCCGGTCCTTGAGTAACTCCGCGTCCGCCGTGAGGGGCACGAGCAGGTTCGCGTCGGAGCTGAACGACACCAGAGCCACCAGATCGCCGGACGTGGGGTCGGCCAGGACCGCGTCCACGAAGTCCTTGGCCACCTGCTTGGCCACGTCGAGCCGGGTCTGGCCGTTGCCCGCGTCCTCCTCCATCGATCCGCTCACGTCGATCACCAGGGCCACCACCTTCACGTCCCGGTACTGGGTGCCCACCTCGAACGTCTCCGGGTCGAGCTGGCGGGGGGCCACCGACGGGAACAGGGTGATCGTGAAGTTGCGGCCGGTCAGATCGAACCCCGGCGTGCCCGCGGGATTCTTGAAGTCCCAGAGCGAGTTGCCGTCCTGGTCCCGGAACGCGAAGAACGCGAGCCCCCGGTCGTTTTCGGCGTCGTAGGCGAAGCTGGTCTCCAGTTGGATCTCGATCAGGGTGGTGTCGTCCGGGTTGGACCCCCGGTCGTCCTCCACCGGCGGCGGGGTCGGGCCGGGCTCGGCCGGGCCGAACGAGGTCTCGTCCACCCCGCACCCACCCACCAGGGGCGCGCACAACGCCAACACGGCCGCCAGCACCATCGGGATCGTTCGCATCGCGCGTCTCATGGGTCTCCCTGGACCTCCCGGAGCCGTTCGGCGACGAGTTGTTCGGGTACGGTCACGCCCCACTCCACGTCGCCGATGTCGCGGACGAGCACCCACCTCGGGGCGCCCCCCCGGCTCTTCTTGTCGTGACGAAGGGCCACGAAGATCTTTTCGGCGGAGATCCCCCGGGGCGTTAGGGGATACCCCCAGTTTTCCAATAGTTCCACGATGCGCCGCCGGGTGCGCCCGGTGCACCGGCCCAGGCGCTCGGACAGGTCGACCGCGAACGCGAGCCCCAGAGCCACGGCCTCGCCGTGGGTCCACCCGCCGTACCCCGCGGCCGCCTCCACCGCGTGGCCCAGGGTGTGGCCCAGGTTGAGCACGGCCCGCAGGCCGGCCTCCCGCTCGTCGGCCGCCACCACCCGGGCCTTCACGGCCACGGCACGGGCCACCACCTCTTCCAGGCCGGCCGGGTCCCCGGCCACGCCCGGGCCCCGTTGCTCCAGCAGGCGGAACAGGTCCGGGTCGCCCAGCACCGCCGCCTTGATCGCTTCGGCCAGGCCGGACAACACCTCCCGACGGGGCAAGGAGGCGAGCAGCCCGAGGTCGGCCACCACGGCCCGGGGCTGGTGGAACGCGCCCACCAGGTTCTTGCCGCCGGGGTGGTCGATGGCGGTCTTGCCGCCCACGCTGGAGTCCACCGCGGCGAGCACCGTGGTGGGCACCTGCACGAACGCGATCCCCCGCAGGTAGGTGGCCGCGGCGAATCCGGCCACGTCCCCGACCACGCCGCCACCGAACGCCACCACGAGGTCCGACCGCTCGATTCCGGCCCCGACCAGGGCATCCCAGCACCGGGACAGGGCGTCCAGGTCCTTGTGCGCCTCGCCAGGGGACAGAAGCACACGGCCGGCCGCCGCCGTCCCCCACCGGGCCAGCGCGGCCTCGAGCCGCGCGCCGTGCAGGGCCCACACCGTGCGGTCCGACACCACGAACACCCGCCGGCCCACCAGCTCCCCGGCTGCCGGCTCGGGCAGCGGGTGGTCCAGCAGCCCCGCGCCCACCAGCACCGGGTACGGCCGGCCGGCCGCGTCCACGGTGATCCTGCGCACCTCAGGCGCCCCCTTCGGCGGACAGGAACCGGCGGACGATCTCGTCGGCAACGGCCTCGGGCGTGCGGCCGTCGGTGTCCACCTGGCGGGGCACGCCGTCGTAGAGCGGCCGGCGCTCCGCGTACAGCGTCCGGGCCGCGCGCGCCGGGTCGCCGGTCTCCAGCAACGGCCGCCGCCGGCCGCTGCCGGCGACCCGCCGGACACAGGCGGCCGGATCGGCCCTCAGGTTGACCACCAGCCGGCCGGCCAGCAGCCGGCGGTTGTCCGGCCGGCCGAGCACGCCGCCGCCGGTGGCCACCACGGCCCGGTCCAGCGCCACGGCTTCCCCCAGCGCCCGGGTCTCCAGGTCCCGGAACCGGCCCTCGCCGTCCTCGACGAAGATCCGGTGCACCGGCTTGCCCGCGGCCGCCTCGACCGCGTCGTCCAGGTCCACGAACGACCAGCCCAGCCGCCGGGCCACCACCTGCCCCACGGCCGACTTGCCGGCCCCCATGAACCCGGTCAGGATCAGGACCCGTCCCACCGGCGGTCGATCCGGGCGAGGTACCCGTCCAGGGCGGCGCGCAGGTCCACCAGGCAGTCCCCGCCGAACTTGTCCACCACGGCCCGGGCCAGCTCGAACGCGAGGGCGGCCTCCCCGACCACGCTGGCCGCGGGCACGGCGCACACGTCGCTGCGCTCCCGGGACGCGTCTGCCGGCCGACCGGTGGCCAGGTCCACGGTGCGAAGCGGCCGCATCAGCGTGGGGATCGGCTTCATCGCGGCGCGCACCCACACATCCTCGCCGTTGGTGATGCCGCCCTCAAGACCCCCGGCCCGGTTGGTGGCCCTGCGGACCCCCCCCCTGCGGCCGTCCCCCGGCCCGCCGGGCAGGATCTCGTCGTGGACCTCGGACCCGGGCCGCCGCGCCGCGTCGAACCCGATGCCCACCTCGACCCCCTTGATCGCGGGGATCGAGAAGAACGCGGCGCCCAGCCGCGCGTCGAGCCGGCCGTGGGCCGTGGTGTGGGTGCCGAGCCCGGCGGGCACGCCGCGGGCGAAGCACACGAACGTGCCGCCCAGGGTGTCCCCGGCCTCGCGGGCCGCCGCCACCGCGGCGGCAGCCCGGTCGTCCGCCTCGGGGTCCGGCATCCTCAGCCGGGCGCCCTCGGCCCGCTCGTGGAGAGCGGGAAACGGCTCGTCCCACCGGGCGTCCACCGCGCCCACCGAGGTCACGAACGAGCCCACCGCCACCCCCACCTGCTCCAGGAGCTGCTTGGCCACGGCCCCGGCCGCGACCCGGCCGGCCGTCTCCCGGGCGCTGGCCCGTTCGAGCACGTCCCGGGCGTCGTCCAGGCCGTGCTTGAGCACGCCGGGAAGGTCGGCGTGGCCCGGCCGGACCCCGGTCACCGGCGGGACCGCGCCCCGGTCGGCGGCGTCCGGGCTCATGCCCCGGCGCCAGTTCTCCCAGTCCTTGTTCCAAACGGCCAGAACCACCGGCGCCCCGGTGGTTCTGCCCCATCGGACCCCGGCCAGGATCTCGACCCGATCCGTCTCGATCCGCATCCGCCCGCCCCGGCCGTAGCCCTGCTGGCGGCGGGCCAGCTCCCGGTCGATCCGTGCCGGGTCGACCGGAACCCCGGCCGGCAGCCCCTCGACGAGGGCGGTCAACACCGGGCCGTGGGACTCCCCCCCGGTCCGGTACACGAGCGGCATCACAGGCTCCGGGACAGCACCTGGGCCGGGTCCGGGGTGACGATCTTCGGCGTGATGAAGATGATCAACTCCGTCTTGTCCGACCGTTTCGTCCGCTGCCGGAACAGCGCCCCGATGAACGGGATCTTCGACAGGTAGGGCACCCCGCTCTCGGTCTCGGACTTGGTCTCGGTGATGATGCCCCCGATCACCGTGGTCTCCCCGTCACGGACGAGCACCTGGGTGGACGCCGCTCGCGTCTCCTTGGCCGGGGTCTGGGAGTCGGCCGCCACATAGGTCGTGGACGGCGCGTCCTTGGTCAGATCGATTTTCATGATGATCGACCGGTCCGCGGTGACGTGGGGCGTCACGTTAAGCACCAGCTTGTAGTCGATCGACTGGGTCTCGATCTTCTCCTGGGTCGCCGTGGTGAACGGGATCTCGATGCCCTGGCTGATCTCGGCGGTCTTGTTGTCCAGGGTGGTGACCCGGGGGGACGAGAGCACCCGGCCCTTGCCCGCGGTCTCGATCGCGGACAGCCTGAGGTCCAGGGTGAGCACGTCGTTGATGTGGCCGAGGGTCATGGCCAGGGCCGCGCCCGGCCCGCCCGCGCCGCCCGCGCTCGGGAAGTTGACCGCGTAATTCTGGACCCCCGTCGCCCCCTGGACCCCGATCGAGTGGGGAAACGCCCAGCCGGTCGCGTTGCCGGTGGCCGTGCTCGCCGTGAACTGGCCGCCCCACTGGATGCCCAGGTCCCGGGAAAACACCGAGCCCACCTCCACGATCCGCGCCTCGATCAGCACCTGGGGTGTCTGGGTGTCCAGGCGGGCCACCAGCTGGCGGGCCTCCTCGACCCGGGCCGCCACGTCCTTGATCAGGAGGGCGTTGGTCCGCTGGTCCACCGTCACCGTGCCCCGATCGGACAGGACAGACTTGATCTTCTCGGACAGGGATTCGGCCGTGGCGTAGTTGACCGGCAGGATGTCGGTGACCAGGGGTTCGAGTTCTTTGGCCGCCGACCTGGCGTCCATCGCCCGCTTGGCCTCTGCGGCCAGCCGCTCGGCCGGGGCGATCCGGATCACGTTGTCCTCCCGGACCTGGCCCAGCCCGTGGGTCTTGAGGATCACGTCCAGGGCCTGGTCCCACGGCACATCGATCAGCCGCACGGTCACCTTGCCCTGGACGTCGTCACCGGCCACCACGTTCAGGCCGCTGACCTCGCCGATCAGCCGGAGCACGTTGCGGATGTCGGCGTCCACGAAGTCCATGGACAACCTCCGGCCGGTGTACACCGGCCCGGCCGGCGCCACCTCTTCGGCCGTGGCGGTCTCCGGCCCGGCCGTCGCAGCCTTGCCAGCCTCGTCCAGCACCACCACCGGTTCCCTTTCAGGCACCACCGCGCCGGAGCCACCAGCGAACAGCAGGGACAGATGGGTTTCGTCCCGCTCCACGCGGAACGGTGCGGGCTGCTTCAGGTCCACCACGATCCGGGTGTCGGCACCCCGGGGGTACGCGGACACCAGCCGGACCGGGCCGGGAAACGCCGACGTGTCCAGGGCCCGCTGGAACTGCCGGGGGACCCGGGTCTTGAGCAGGTCCACCACCACCCGGTCTCCGGACGCCTCCTGCACCACGTGGGGCGCGCCGCGGGTGAGCTGCACCTCGATCCGGCTCCAGTCGGGGTCCTGGCGGAACCCCAGGTCCGACACCGCGCCGCCGCCGGGAAGCGCTCCCCACCGTGCCGGATCGTCCGGCTGGGCAGCCGGCACGGCCGACGCAACCACCACATCCCCCTGCGGCTGGTCCTCGGAGGGGGGCGCGGCGGACGGGGCGGGCTCCGGCGCGGCCGCCGCCACGCTCAGGACGAACCCGTCGTCGGTCTTTTTCAGGTCGTACCCGTCCAGGGCGCCGGGGGTCCGGGGCTCCACCACCGCGCGCACACGCCCTTCCTGCCGGCCCAACTTCACCCGGGCCGCCGGGCCGCCCTCCAGCGCCACGGTCATCAGGGACTCGGCCAGGGACACGCCCTCGGCGTCCACCACCAGCCGTCCGTCCGACAGGGTGAACCCGGACAGGTTCTTGGGGGCCAGGCCCAGGTGGAACACCACCCCGCGGCCATCCGGCGTGGCTTCGACCACCGGCCCTTCTGTTCCGAGCGCGGCCGCGGCTGCTGCGGTACCGGCGTTCACCGTCACCAGCACCTGGATCCCCTGCTCGGCGGGCAACACCCGGGCCTCGGGGACCCCGGTAGTGCGGATCGTGATCCGGCCGGCCCCGTCGGCCAGGGACTGGGTCTCCACCGACTCCACCACGCCGTCCCCGACCTCGACCCGGGGAGCGAGCCCCTCCAGGGTCACATCGGCCATGTCCAGGATCACTGCCGGCGGCGCCTCGGACCGGGACATCCGGAACCTGGGGATGCCCTGGGAGATCACCTGCACCAGGGTCCCGTCGCTCCCCCCGCTCACGTCCAGACCGGTCACCGCGGTTCGCGCTCTGGCAGGCGCCGGCGCGGCCGGGGGCGCGTTCGCGCCACCCGTCGTCTGCGCCGTCGGCGCGGCGCATGCGCCCAGACTCACCGCGAGCACGCCCGCGATCAGACCCCGCCCCTTCCCGCGCAGGTCTGCGATCCATCTTCTCCGGCTCATGGCCTCACCTCGTCTTCGGGCTTGCGGAGCGACAGGACCACCTTGTTGACGGTTTCCTCGCCCAGGACGTCCAGGAAACGCTCCTCCACCACCACTCGGTCCGGGTGGACTCCGACGATCTTCCCCCCCCGGTCCCCAACCAGCGTGCCCACAGTCACCACGTACCCCTTGCCCTCCGGGTCTTCGATCAGCGCCCGGGACCGCTCCTTGCCGGCCCACACGATGCCGGCCAGCTTGAGTTCCTCGAGCGCGTAGCGCTGGAGCGGGGTCTTGGGCACGAACACCTCGGGTTTTTTCTGTTCCTTCTTCCGGGGCTCGAGCTTGATGAACGGCACGAACGGATCCCGGAGTCCCTCGGGGTTGTACACGAACGGCGGTTCTTCCGGGGCCGGCTGTTTCGCGGCCGCCACCGGCTGGGCCTTGGCAGCCTTGGGCGGCGTTGAACGCACCTTCTTCGGTGCGGGCGCCGGGGCCCCGCCGCCACAACCAGACACGACCATGGCCAGGGCTGCCACCAGAACCGAAACGCGCAGGGAGATCATCTATTTCTTCCTCCCCTTTTTCTTCGCCTTCGGTTGCTGGCCGGGTTCAAGGAACTTGAAGGTGACGGCACGACAACTCACCGTGAGCTTCACACCGCCCGGGCCGGCCTTGGGCGAACCGAAACTGCTGTTCTGGATCGTCACGATCCGGGGCAGCCGCCCGACCTTGTCGAAAAAGGTCGCCACGTCGTGGTAGCGGCCCAGGAGCTGCATCTCCAGGGGGACCTCGGCGTAGAAGTCCTTCGGCACCGCGGTGCCGGGCTTGAACAGCAGGAACTCGAGCCCCGAGTCGCGGCCCAGGTCGCTGATGGTCTGGAGCAGGCTGGGAATCTCGTCTTTGTCCGGGAGCTTCTGGAGGGCCTCGGCCAGCTTCTCGTCCAGCCGGGCCACCTCCTCCTTCACCCGGGGCAGGTTGTCGGCGATCGCCTGGTTCTCCCGGAGTTCCTTGCCCAGCCGGGCGTACTGGTCCTCGAGGGACCGCAGGGTGCGCACCCGGGGCTGGAACCCGGCGAAGTAGTAGCCCAGGAGGACCACCGCGCAGAAAACCAGCCAGACAAGGGCCTTCTTCCGGGCAGGCCACTTGAGATAGGTGTCGACGACGGCAGCCATGGCTCACCCCGCCTCCGGGTACACGACAGAGGCCCTGATCGAGAAGGATTTCAGGTTCACCCCGGCTCGGCTCACCTGGCGGGTCACCTCGAGCCGCACCCCGGAGAACCGGGGGCTTGCCTGGAGTCGGGTCATGAACCGGGCGATGGTCTGGTTGTCGATGGCGAACCCGTCGAGGCTCAGCGCCCCGGACGCATCGCTGAGCCGCTCGATCCACATCTTCTCGGGCATCAGCCGGGCCAGTTCGTCCAGCACCCGGGACGGGCCCCTCTGGCGGGCCTCGAGCCTGGCGATCACCCCGATCTTCTCCTCGAGGTCCCGCTTCTTCTTCTTGTACGCCTTCACCTCGCCGATCTGTTTCTGGAGCTCCGCGATGCGCGCCTTGCGTTGCTTGATCTGGGCCTGCACGTTCGCGATGTCGTTGCGCAGGGTCCAGTCCACCGACACGATCCCGGCCACCAGCACCACGACGATCCCCGCGGCGAGCACGATCTGCTGGCGGGCGACCTCCTTGCGCTTCTCCGCCCGGACCGGAAGCAGGTTGATTCGGATCATCGCTCGTCCACCCTTCGCAGGGCCAGGCCCACTGCGACCGCGGCCGTCGGGCCGATGGCCTCGAGGTAGTCGGGATCGAACTGCTTCTCGGAGTACTGGATGCCCCGGAAGGGGTTGAGGATCTCCACCGGCACCCCGACCCGTTCCTCGATGGCCGCGGCCATGCCCGGAACCCGGCAGGCCCCCCCGGAAAGGAAGATCCCGTGGATCTCCTCCTCGGCCGACGTGGCGCTGAAGAAGTCGAGGGAACGCTGGACCTCCAGCACGAGGTTCTCGGTGGTGAGCCGGAGAACCTCGAGCACCTCGTCCGGGGTGGCCTGCTCGGACTGGCCGCCCAGCTTGAGGATCTCGGCCTCTTCGTACCCGACCCCGAGCTCCTTCTGGATCTCCTCGGTGAAGTTGCTGCCGCCGAGGGTGATGTCGCGGGTGAACGTGCTCTGGCCCGCCTTGAGCACGTTGATGTTCATGATGCCGGCGCCCACGTCCATGAGCACCACGGTCTTGTCCAGATGTTCGGGGTACGCCACCTCGAAGATGTTCTCGATGGCGAACCCGTCCACGTCCACGACCAGTGGGGTCAGGCCGGCCTCGGCGATGACCGCCGTGTAGTCGTTGATGATGTCCTTCTTGACCGCGACGAGGAGCACCTCCATCTGCCCGTCCTCGTCGGCCAGGGGCCCGAGGATCTCGAAATCGACGTTCACCTCGTCGATCTCGAACGGGATGTACTGCTCGGCCTCCCACTGGATCTGTTCTTCCAGTTCGGCCTCGGTCATCAGGGGCAGCTGGATCTTCTTGATGATCAGGGAGTGACCCGACACCGAGGTGGCCACGGATCGGTTCTTGATGCGCAGGTGGGCGATGAGGTTGCGGATCGACTCCACGACCACGGCGGAGTCCATGATCACGCCGTCGACGATCGCCTCGGGGGGAAGTTGTGCACGACCGAAGTTCCGGAGTTCGAATCCGCCCTTGTGGTGCCTCAGGTCGACGACCTTGATGGAGTGGCTTCCAATATCGAGCCCCACCAGGTTCTTCGGCTTCAACAGACCCATGAAGCGCTCCTAATCAGTTCCTCGACCGGGAGACACCCGGAACAGAATACATGGAAGCGCCACCCAAACCCGGAACGCGGATCAACCGGAACGAAGCGGCCTGTCACCAAAACGCAAGGGAGGCTCCGACCGGCTCCTCTCCCTACCGAACAGGCGTCCACCGACCGAGTTCCAACTTCTTTTGGGCACCACAAAGCCGGTAAACCGGCCTGATCGTAACGGAGCCCCCTGTATGTGTCAAGAAGCCCACAACGGTGGGCACCATGAAACCCTTGATCGGTCACCCGGGGCCGCCACTTGAGGAAAAAAGTTCCCCGGCACGGGGCGCGCCCCCGTACCCGCAGGGAAGCACCCGTGTGAAGCGAGCCGGACCGCCCGGGGCGGACCGGCCCGGAACCGGCGGGCCCAGACGTGCGAACGGGCGCGCCCGCCAGGTGGCGGGCGCGCCCGTTCGCACCTGGGAAACGGCGGCGGGACCTATCCCTCCGGCTCCACCTCGTCCACCTCCACCACCCTGGCCACGGACGCCACGGTCTCGCCCGGCTCCACGTCGAACAGGGTGACCCCCTGGGTGTTGCGGCCGATGGTGGGGATGCCGGCCACCGCGGTGCGGATGAGCTTGCCGCTCGACGAGATCAGGATCACCTGGTCGCCCTCCTCCACGGCCAGCACCCCGCACACCGGGCCGTTGCGGTCGGTGGTCTTGATGGTGATGATGCCCTTGCCGCCCCGGGACTGGCGCCGGTACTCGTCCAGGGCGGTGCGCTTGCCGAATCCGTTCTCGGTGACCGACAGCAGGGTCGTGCCCTCCCGCACCACGTCGGCAGCCACCACCGCGTCCCCGGCCGCGAGGTCGATGCCCTTGACCCCCCGGCTGGACCGGCCGGTGGGCCGCACGTCGGCCTCGTGGAACCGGATGGCCAGCCCGTTGCGGGTGCTGAGCACGATCTCCTGGTCGCCGTCGGTGATCCGGGTCGCGATCAGGTCGTCGCCGTCGTCCAGGGTGATCGCCTGGATGCCCCGGTTCTTCCACGCCTTTGCGTAGGCCATCAGATCGGTCTTCTTGACCACGCCGTTGCGGGTGGCCAGGAACACGTAGTACCCCTCCTTGAACTCCCGCACCGGCAGGTAGGCCGAGATCGCCTCGCCCTTCTCGATGGGCAGCAGGTTCACCACGGCCTTGCCCCGGGCCGCGGCCCCGGCCTGGGGCAGTTCGTGGACCTTGAGCCAGTACACCTTGCCCCGGTCGCTAAAGAACAGGATGTACGAGTGGGTGCTGGCCACGAACAGGTGCTCGACGAAGTCGGTCTCTTTGGGGGTCATGCCCATGCGGCCCTTGCCGCCCCGCCGCTGGCTGCGGTACAGCGACACGGGGTTGCGCTTGATGTAGCCCGTGTGGCTGATGGTGACCACCATCTCCTCCTCGGCGATGAGGTCCTCGATGGTGATCTCTTCGGTGCGCTCCACGATCTCGGTGCGCCGCTCGTCCCCGTACCGGGCCGCCACGGCCTCGAACTCCTCCACCAGGATCTCGGACACCTTGCGCTCGTCGGCCAGGATGCCCTCGAGTTCCGCGATCAGGGCGAGCACCTGCCGGTACTCGTCCAGGATCTTGTCGCGCTCCAGGCCGGTGAGCCGGTGCAGCCGGAGGTCGAGGATCGCCCTGGCCTGGATCTCGGACAGGCCGAACCGTTCCATCAGCCCGGCGCGGGCCTCGGCCGGGGACGCGCTGGCCCGGATCAGGGCGATCACCGCGTCCAGGTTGTCCAGGGCGATCTTGAACCCCTCGAGCACGTGGGCGCGCTCCCGGGCCTTGCGCAGCCGGTGGTGGGTCTTGCGGACCGTGACCTCCCGCCGGTGCTCGATGTAGTGGACCAGGGCCTCCCTGATCGTGAGCACCCGGGGCTGGTTGTCCACGATCGCGAGCAGGTTGATCCCGAACGCCACCTCCATGCGGGTGTGCTTGTACAGGTGGTTGAGCACGATCCGGGGCTCCTCGCCCCGCTTGAGTTCGATCACCACCCGCAGGCCGTCCCGGTCGGACTCGTCCCGCAGGTCGGAGATGCCGTCGAGCTTCTTGTCCCGGACCAGGGCCGCGATCTCCTCGAGGAGCTTGGCCTTGTTCACGGCGTACGGCACTTCGGTGACCACGATCGCCTCGCGGCCAGTGCGGGGGTGGCGCTCCACCACCGCCCGGGCCCGCAGCCGGATCACCCCCCGGCCGGTGTGGTACGCCTCCCGGATGCCCCGGGTGCCGTAGATGAACGCGCCCGTGGGGAAGTCCGGCCCGGGCAGCACCCCGAGGATCTCGTCCACCGAGGTGTCCGGGTTGCGCACCAGCATCACCAGGGCCTGGCACAGCTCACCCAGGTTGTGGGGCGGGATGTTGGTGCTCATGCCCACCGCGATGCCCGAGCTTCCGTTGGCCAGCAGGTTCGGGATCCGGCTGGGCAGCACCACGGGCTCCTCCAGGGAGCCGTCGTAGTTGGGGATGAAGTCCACCGTCTCCATGTCGATGTCGGCGAGCATCTCGCCGGCCACCTTGGCCATGCGCACCTCGGTGTACCGCATGGCGGCCGGGGCGTCGCCGTCGATCGAGCCGAAGTTGCCCTGGCCCTCCACCAGGGGGTAGCGCAGGCTGAAGTCCTGGGCCATGCGAACCAGGGTGTCGTACACCGCGGAGTCGCCGTGGGGGTGATACTTGCCGATCACGTCGCCGACCACGCGGGCCGACTTCTTGTAGGGCTTGTCCCACCGGTTCCCGAGGTCGTGCATCGCGAAGAGCACCCGCCGGTGGACGGGCTTGAGCCCGTCGCGCACGTCGGGCAGGGCGCGTCCGATGATCACGCTCATGGCGTAATCCATGTAGGAGCGCTTCATCTCCTCTTCGATGGCCACGGGCAGGCGGACGGAGGTGGTGTTCATGGGATCTCCCGGTCTGTGCTGGAACGTCGCCGGTCTTGTATCACAAAGGAGGGGGCGCGGAAACCGTCACTCGGCCGCGTCGAACGCGTTCTCGATCACGTCCACCCGGGGCTCGCCGCCGTCGACCCGCACGGCCACCACGTCGAACCGCAAGGGGGCGCCGTGGAGATTCTTCTCGGCCACGTAGTACTGGGCCAGGCGGGTCAGCTTACGGCGCTTACGCCGGTCAACCGCCTCCAGGGGGTCGCCGTAGGCCGCCGTGGCCCGGGCCTTGACCTCCAGGAACACCACCGTGCCGCGATGCACGGCCACGCAGTCGATCTCGCCCAGGGGACACCGGTAGTTGCGCTCGACGATCCGGTAGCCGAGCTGCTCGAGCCGGCGCACGGCCCACGCCTCGCCCCGGCCGCCCAGCTCCCGGCTCACGGCGCCCCCTCCCCGGGGAACAGGTCGGGCTGGGCCGGGCCGCCGCACAGCTCGCGCACCCCCCGGAAGGTGGTGCGGTGCAGGGGGCTGGGCCCCAGGCGGCGCAGGGCGGCCCGGTGGGCCGCGGTGGGGTAGCCCTTGTGGTCTTCGAACCCGTAGCCCGGGAACTCCCGGGCGAACGCGCGCATCAGAGCGTCCCGGTGTTCCTTGGCGACCACGCTGGCCGCGGCCACGCACCGGGACCGGGCGTCGCCCCGGACCAGGGTCTGCTGGGGCAGGTCCACGGGCACCGGGTGCACGCCGTCCACCAGCAGGTAGTCCGGGACGCACGGGAGGGCGGCCACGGCCCGGGCCATGGCCTGGAGACTCGCCTGGAGGATGTTGATCCGGTCAATCTCGGCCGGGTCTGCCAGGCCGAGCCCCACGGCCACGGCCGCGGCCCGGATCTCGGGCACCAGCCGCGCCCGGGTCGCCGGGGTCAGCCGCTTGGAGTCGCCGAGCCCCGGCAGGCGTGCGTCCGGCGGCAGCACAACGGCCGCGGCCACCACCGGCCCGGCCAGGGGACCGCGGCCCACCTCGTCCACCCCGCACACCCGCACGTGGCCCAGGGCGAACGCCGCTGCATCCGGGTCGTCCGCCAGGGGTCGGGGCGCAGCCGGGCAGGGGGGCACGGCGGGCAGGCCGGGCTCAGGAGAAGCGGCGTTCCTTGAGCCGGGCCGCCTTGCCCCGCAGGCCGCGCAGGTAGTACAGCTTGGACCGGCGGACCTTGCTGTGGCTGGTGATCTCGATCCGCTCGATCCGGGGGCTGTGCAGGGGGAAGATCCGCTCCACGCCCACCCCGAAGCTGACCTTGCGCACGGTGATCGTGGCGCCGGCGCCACCGCGCCTCTGGGCGATCAGCACCCCTTCGAACACCTGGGTGCGGACCTTCTCCCCCTCCTTGATCCGGTAGTGCACCCGGACCTTGTCCCCGGACCGCAGGTACGGCACGTCCATCCGCATCTGTTCGCGGTCGAGCTGGTCGATGATGTTCATGACGAATCTCCTCGCACGGTGATCGCAACAGTCGTTCGAATCGTTCTTTCGTCCCCGCCCCGCCCGGGTGCGCGCCGGCCTCACCGGCCGAACAGCCGGTCCACCACGATCGACGCCGCGGATCGCACCGACAGGTGGTTGTAGGCGCCGGCGCCCCGCACCGGCTCCAGCACCCACTGGCACGCGGCCAGCCCCTCGGGCGCCAGGCCCCACCCGGTGCCCAGCACCAGGAGCACCGGCCCCGGGTGGTCCGCGATCCGCTCCCGGGCACGGCCGAACGGCACCCGGTCGTCTCCTGGCCGGGCGCTGGTGCCCACCACCAGCGCGCCGCGCCCGGTTCGCGCCTCCAGGCTGCCCCGTGCGTCGTCCAGGCCGGCCACCAGTTCGACCCGCTCCAGGGCCTCCCGCCGGCACGGGTTGAGCCGCGCGCCAGCTCCCCGGGTCCAGTGGGCCAGCAGGTCCCCCACCAACTCCCGCTGGGCGGCCAGGGGCGTCACCAGGTAGACGCCTCCCAGGCCGTAGGTGCGGGCCAGCCGCGCCAGGTCGTGCACGTCCAGGGGGGTCACCGCCGTGGACACCACCCGCCCGCCCCGGTCCAGGGTGGGATGGTGGACCAGGGCCAGCCACACCCGGTCGTTCATCCGCTGCCCGGGCCCCGCGTCCGGCGGGCCAGCGCCCGTTCGGCGCCGGTCAGGTCGGCCCGCTCCAGCAGGTCGGGCCGGCGCCGGGCCGTGCGGATCACGGCCTGCTCCCTGCGCCACTCGGCGATCCGGCCGTGGTGGCCCGAAAGGAGCACCTCGGGCACCGCCAGGCCCCGGAACTCCCGGGGGCGGGTGTACTGGGGGTACTCCAGCAACCCGTCCGCGTGGCTCTCCTCGGCCGGGGACCGGGCGTCGCCCAGCACACCGGGCACGAGCCGGGCCGTGGCCTCGATCACGGCCAGGGCCGCCGCCTCGCCGCCCATCAGCACGAAGTCTCCCACCGAGAGTTCGTCGTCCACGAACGCCCGGACCCGCTCGTCGAACCCCTCGTACCGGCCGCACACCAGGGCGAACGCGTCGAGGGCCGCGTACTCCCGGGCCACGGCCTGGTCGAACCGCCGCCCCTGGGGGCTCAGCAGGGCCACCCGGACCCCCGGCCGGCCGGCCCGCACCCGGTCGATCGCGTCCACCACCGGCCCGGGCTTCATCACCATGCCGGCGCCGCCGCCGAACGGGTAGTCGTCGGTCACCTGGTGGCGCCCCTCGCCGAACGGCCTGAGATCCACCAGGTCCACGGCCACCAAGCCCTGGTCCGCGGCCCGGCCCAGGATGCCGGTCTCCAGGGGGCCCCGGAAGTACTCCGGGAACAGGGTGACCACCGAGATCCTCATTCCCGGAGCCCCTCGGGCGGGCGGACCTTCACGACCCCCGCGTCGCAGTCGATGGAGACCACCCACCGGACCACCACCGGCAGCATCCACTCCCGGCGCCCCTCCCGGATCACCAGCACGTCGTGGGCGCCCGACGCGAACACGTCCGCCACCCGGCCCAGGTCCGCGCCGCCCTCGTCCTCCACCCGGCACCCGAGCAGGTCCACGTGGTAGTACTCCCCCGGCGCCAGGGGCGGCAGCTCGTCCCGGTCCACGCACAGCACCGCGTGGGTGAGGGCCCGGGCCGCCTCCGGGGTGTCCACCCCCCGAAACTTCACCAGCACGAACCGGCCGTGGGGCCGGTACGCCTCCACCTCCACCGGGGTCACGGCGCCATCCCGGTCCAGGTAGAACCGGGAGTACCCCTCCAGCCCCCGGGGCAGCCCCCCCCTCGGGTCCACCCGCACCTCCCCCCGCACCCCGTGGGGCCGGCCGACCCGGCCCACGGCCACCCGCCGTGCGCGCGCCACGGTCGCCGGCCGGGGCAGGGGAATCAGGCCTCGGCCTGGCTTCCGGCGTTGGCCTTGGCCAGCACCCCGGCCTTGCGCAGCAGGCTGCGCACCGTGTCGGACGGCTGGGCGCCGTTGCTCAGCCACTCGAGCACCCGGTCCTCTTTGACCGAGATGGTGGCCGGGTCGGTGAGGGGGTTGTAGGTGCCGAGCACCTCCAGGAACCGCCCGTCCCTGGGCGACTGGCTGTCAGCCGCCACGATGCGGTAGAAGGGGCGCTTCTTAGCGCCGTGGCGAGCCAGACGGATCCGTACGGCCATGGTCGGTTTCTCCCTTTTGGTTTCCCGTGAGCCCCCGGAGGGGGCGGTTTTCCATACCGGTTCAGAACGGCATGCCGCCGGGCATCTGGCCCATCAGGCGGCGCATGCGCTTGCCCTTTTTGCCGGACCCGAGGCCCAGTCGGTTCATCTTCTTGAGCATCTTGCGGGCTTCCTGGTACCGCTTGATCAGGCGGTTCACGTCCTCCACCCGGGTGCCGCTGCCCCGGGCGATCCGGCGGCGGCGGCTCGCGTTGAGGATCTCGGGCCGGCGGCGCTCCTCCCGGGTCATGCTGTCCACGATCGCCACCACCCGCACCAGCTCCCCCTCGTCGGGCTGGACCCCCTTGAGCTGGCCCGCGCCCGGGACCATCTTGAGCAGATCCTCCATGCTGCCGAGCTTGCGCAGCATCTTGAGCTGGTCCCGGAAGTCCTCCAGGGTGAACGCGTTCTTCCGGAGCTTGGACTCCAGGTCGGCGGCCTCGTCCCGGCTGATCGCCTGCTCGGCCTTCTCGATCAGGCTGAGCACGTCCCCCATGCCGAGGATCCGGGACGCCATCCGGTCGGGGTGGAACACCTCCAGGGCGTCCAGCTTCTCGCCCACGCCCACCAGCTTGATCGGCTTGTTCGTGACCGCCTGGATCGACAGGGCCGCACCGCCCCGGGCATCGCCGTCGGCCTTGGTGAGGACGACCCCGGTGATCCCCAGGGCCTGGTCGAACTCCCGGGCCACGTTCACCGCATCCTGGCCGGTCATCGCGTCGGCCACGAGCAGGATCTCGCGGGGTTCCAGCGCGTCCCGGATGCGGCGCAGCTCGTCCATCAGGGCTTCGTCCACGTGGAGCCGGCCCGCGGTGTCCACGATCAGGGTGTCGTACCCGCCCCGGTACGCCTCGTCCCGGGCCTGCCGGCAGATCTCCACCGGATCCCCGGACGGGTCCGTGTCGAAAACGGGGACGTCCAGGTCCGCCGCGATCTTCTTGAGCTGCTGGATCGCCGCGGGCCGGTACACGTCCGCCGGCACCAGGTACGGCTGGCGGCGCGCGTCCCTGCGCAGCTGGCGAGCCAGCTTGCCCGCGCTGGTCGTCTTGCCCGACCCCTGGAGCCCCACCAGCAGGATCGGCACCGGCGGCTTGCCGCCCAGGTCCAGCGGGGCGAAGTGCTCGCCCATCATCCGGACCAGTTCCTCGTGCACGATCTTGACCACCATCTGGCCCGGGGTGAGGCTGCGCATCACCTCCTGGCCGCAGGCCCGGTCCTTGACCGCCGCGACGAACGTCTTCACCACCCGGTAGTGGACGTCTGCCTCGAGGAGCGCCAGGCGCACCTCACGCATGGCCGCCTCTACGTCCTTCTCTCCCAGCTTCCCCTTGCCGCGGAGCGACTTGAAGACGCCGGCCAGTTTCTCGGAAAGGCTGTCGAACATGGCAGACCCCGTCCCGAGGACGCAACTCGGGACACTCCCCGGATTTTCAGGAAACGCAGACTATAGGGAGGGGATCGTCAGGGTGTCAAGGAGAAAAGGCCGTGGTCGCGACCCGGTCGCCGGCCTTGATGGTCATCCGGCTCTGGAACACCAGACACGACGCAAACTTGTCCTGCACCGACACCACAGCGAGGCGGGCCAGGGGGGCCCTGAGGTCCACGAGCCCCTCGGCAGAGCGGGCGGCCACGGTCACCGGCACCTCCAGCACCACGCCGGGCTCCAGGCCGTGGAGTCTGCCCCGGTCGAGGAAGACGACTTCTTCCTGGGAGTACACGGACTGGCCGCCCTGGCCGGTGAGGATCACCCCGTCCACGGGCACCGGCGCCTCCTTGAGCGTGACCTTCCACACCGGTTGCAGGAACGCCACCACCGCGCCGCCCTCGTCGATGACGCCGTTGGCCGCGACGATGTGCACCCGCACGAACCCGTCGAGCACGTCCCGGACCACGCCGTGGCCGAGTACGTCCACCCGGTAGCCCTCCTGGAGGCCGGTGACCGGGTGTGTCACCACGGTGGCGTCGTCCACGAACGACACCCGCTCGCCCACGGCCAGCGACACACCCGGCTCGAGCACCACCCGCACGTCCTCGCCCACGCTGTAGATCGTCTTCTCCTGGAGGCTGTTGTCCACCCGTCCGAGGCGGGGCAGGCGGTGCGCCGACAGGAAGTCCTGCACCCGGGGCCGTCCCAGGGGCAGTGTCGCGGCCAGGCGCCGCTGCGCAGCCTTCTCCGCGGCGGTCTGCTCGCGGCCGTCCGGGACCGCTCCGGCCACGTCGGCCGGCCCGGCACCGGGTGCCAGCCGCACCACGGGCAGGTGGATGACCCGGCGGGCCCCCTCGGGCCGGTCGAGCCACACAGGATCGCCCGGGAACACCCGGTGGGGGTTGCGGATCTGGGGATTACGGGCCCACAACTCGGGCCAGGTGGTCGGGTCGCTCCAGAAGCGCTCCGACAGGTCCCACAGGGTGTCCCCGCCCTGCACCCGGTACGGGGGCTCCTCGGCGAACGCGGCGCAGGACGCGAGCAACACGGCGGCGACGGTGAGCCATCGGGGCAGGAATCGCACGGTCATCCTCCTTCGTCCAGGAGCTTCCGGGCCTGGCGGGCCGCCTCGGTGGCCG
>JAJRUI010000053.1 GCA_024277875.1 Deferrisomatales bacterium | reverse complement strand
GCGCGCCCACGGCTGCGAGCCCCGGCGCGCCGGTCTTGCCAGGGCTGCCCCCCACCACCCACACGTGGCCGAGCAGTCCCTTGTGAGCGTCGGGCGGCCGGACGAGGCGCTCGTCGTCGTCGGGCTCCTGCCACATGTACAGCCCAGGGGACACCCGGTCCAGGGCGGCCGGCGGAATCCCGATCTCCTCCACCTCGAGCCGGCCCACGTGGGCGGCGCCGGGAAACAGCAGGTGGCCCCGCTTGGGAAACGCGAACGTAACCGTGAGGTTTGCGCGCACAGCAGCGCCCAGGACCCGGCCCGTGTCCGAGCAGATCCCGGACGGCAGGTCCACGGCCACCACCGGCGCGTCCGTGCCGTTGAGCCACGCCACCGCGTCGGCCGGCCCTCCCCGCACGTCCCGTGCCAGCCCCGTCCCGAGCACCGCGTCCACCACGAGGTCGGCCTCTGTCACCACCTCGGCCGCGGTCGCCCCGTCGCCCGCGGTCGCGTCGAGAACCGGGCCGCCGGCCGCCTCGTACGCGCCGAGGTGCACGGCGGCGTCGCCCCGGACCCGGTCCCGGCCCGCCACGAGTACCACGGTGACCCGGCACCCCCGGTTCGCCAGGCACCGGGCCACCACGAACCCGTCCCCCCCGTTGTTGCCCGGACCGCACACCACCACGGTGTGGCCGGACCGGGCCCGGCCGGCGTACGCGTCCCACAGGTGCCGGAACACCCCGCGGCCGGCGGTCTCCATCAGCACCGGGCCCGGCACCCCGATCTCGTCGATCGTGTACCGGTCCAGCCTGCGCATCTCTTCGGCGGTGAGCACCGCGGTCACGACTCCCCCCCTTCCAGGACCACGACGGCCGCGGCGACGCCGCCGTCGTGGCTCAGGCTCAAGTGCACCCGTTCCACCCCCTTGTCCCGGGACCGTTCGGCCGCGACCCCGGACAGGATGAGCCGGGGCGGGGTGCCAGCCCCGCCGGTCACCTCGAAGTCATGCCAGCCCACCCCCCCGGACCACCCCGTGCCCAGGGCCTTCATGCCGGCCTCCTTGGCCGCGAACCGGGCCGCCAGGGCTCGGGACCGGTCGGCCCGCCGCTCGCACGCGGCCCGTTCGGCCGGGGTGAACACCCGTTCCAGGAACCGCTGTCCCCGCCGGGCCAGCAGGTCGTCGATCCGGGCCACCTCCACCACGTCCAAGCCCACGCCCCGGATCACCGCCGTGCCGCCTCCCGGTCGAGGATCCCACGCATCTCGGCCACCGCGCTCTGGAGACCCACGAAGATCGCCCGGCCGACCAGGCTGTGCCCGATGTTGAGTTCCTCCACCTGGGGGATCCGGGCCACCGGTCCCACGTTGCGCACGTTGAGGCCGTGGCCCGCGTGGACCCGCAGGCCCAGGCGTTCGGCCCGGTCCGCCGCCTGGGCCAGACGGTGCAGTTCGGACTCGGCCGCGGGCGTGCCCCACACCTCGCAGTATGCGCCGGTGTGCAGTTCCACCGCCCGGGCACCGGCGTCCGCAGAGGCCGCCACCTGCTCCGGATCGGGGTCGATGAACAGGGCCGGAAGGATCCCGACCTCGGCCACGGCCGCCACGGCGCGGGTCACCGCGCCGGCCTGGCCGGCCACGTCCAGGCCGCCCTCGGTGGTGATTTCCTCCCGCCGCTCGGGCACGAACGTGGCCGAGTGGGGCCGGTGGTCCCGGGCGATCGCCACCATCTCGTCGGTCACGGCCAGCTCCAGGTTCACGGGCACGGTCGCGGTGGCCAGGATCCGCACGAGGTCGTCGTCCTGGATGTGCCGGCGGTCCTCCCGGAGGTGCAGGGTGATCTGGTCGGCCCCCCCCAGCTCGGCCAGGACCACGGCCCAGGCCGGGTCCGGCTCCCGGATCCGGCGGGCCTGGCGCACCGTGGCCACGTGGTCGATATTGACGCCCAGCCGGATCATCCCTGCCCCTCCTCGCCGATCTCGGAGCGCACCGCGTCGCACACCCGCTCGGCCAGGGCCCGGATCCGATCGGGATCGTCCCCCTCCACCATCACCCGGATTTTGGGCTCCGTCCCGGAGTAGCGAACGAGAACCCGCCCGTCGTCCCCCAGGGCGCGTTCCACCTCGGCGATCGCGCCGGCGGTGCGGGGAAGATCGGCCAGGGGTCGCCGCTCCCGCACCCGGACGTTCACCAGCACCTGGGGCACTGCGGACATCACCCGGGCCAGCTCGGACAGGGGCTTGCCGCTCTCAACCATCACCGCCAGGAGCTGGAGCGCGGCCAGCACCCCGTCCCCGGTGGTGGCGTGGTCCAGGAACACCAGGTGGCCGGACTGCTCGCCCCCGAAGTTCAACCCGGCCGACCGCATGCGCTCCACCACGTACCGGTCGCCCACCTGGGTCCGGTCCAGGCGGATCCCGGCCTCGGCCAGGCTGCGCTCGAGGCCCAGGTTGCTCATCACGGTGGCCACCACGGTGTCGCCGCCCAGGCGGCCGTTGCGCTTCAACGCCCGGGCGCAGATCGCCATGATGTGGTCGCCGTCCACCTCGTCGCCGCGCTCGTCCACCACGATCACCCGGTCCGCGTCCCCGTCCAGGGCGATCCCCAGGTGGGCGCCGGTGCGGCGCACCTCGTCGGAAATCCGCTCGGGGTGGAGGCTGCCGCACCCCTCGTTGATGTTGGTGCCGTCGGGCGACACCCCGATCGCGTGGACCCGGGCACCCAGCTCCTCGAACACGGCCGGCGCCACCCGGTAGGCCGCACCGTTGGCGCAGTCCACCACCACCTCGACCCCTTCCAGGCTCAGGTGGGCCGGGTAGGTCGATTTGAGAAAGACCACGTACCGGCCCACCGCGTCGTCCACGCGGAACGCCTTGCCCACCGCATCGGCCGTGGGCCGCACGTGCTCGATCGCGCCGTTGGCCGTGTGGGACTCGATCAGGTCCTCGACCTCGTCGGGCAGCTTGAACCCGTCCCGGTCGAAGAACTTGATCCCGTTGTCCTGGTACGGGTTGTGGGACGCCGAGATCACCACCCCGGCGTCGGCCCGCATGCTCGACGTGATGAACGCGATGCCCGGCGTGGGCAGCGGGCCCACCAGCAGGATGTCCACCCCCATCGAGCAGATCCCGGACGCCAGGGCGTTTTCGAGCATGTACCCGGACAGCCGGGTGTCCTTGCCGATCACGATCCTGTGCCGCCCCCCCCGGCGCTCCCTGAACACGTGGGCCGCGGCCCGGCCCAGCTTCACCATGGTCTCGGCGGTCATCGGGCCGGTGTTGGCCACCCCCCGGACCCCGTCCGTCCCGAACAACCTGCGACGCGCTTCCATCGTCGTCTCAACCTCCCGAAGCCGGGGCGTCCTCCCCCGGCGCGACCGGCGGAGCCCCCGGGCCAGGCAACGGCTCGGCCCGGAGAACGACTCGCACCACGCTGGGCACCACCTCCAACAACTCGACCTCCGGCGGGGCGGTCACCACCACCCGCACGGGCCCGGTTGGGACCTGCGCCCCGAACGGCTCCACGGCCACCACCAGGTCCCCCGCCGTCAACCGGGCCAGTACGCGCACGCTGCCCCCCAGGCGTACGGACACGGCCGGCGGCACGACCTGCCACGGCCCCTGCGGCGCCGCCACCGGAATGTCCTGGAACACCCTTTCGGCACGAACCGCCCGGATCTCCACCTCCAGCTGCACCTGGCCCCTGCCCACCGGTTTCATCGTGGGATCGGGCAGGGCCAGGTCCACCGGTCGCCGGATGCCGCCGTCCAGACCGGTCACGTCCACCACCTCGGTGGGGATCTCCTTGTACTGCTGGAGCGCACGCTCCGCGCCCTCCACCTCGACCACCGGCGGCTCCACCTGCACCGTCCCCACCTCGAACCCCTCTGCGGGCGTCCCCCTCACCCGCGGCTTGACCGGGAGGACCCGGCGCACCTTGCGGTCGGCCTCCAGGGTGACCACCGACGGGGAGATGTACGTGACGTCCATGCCCCTGGGCAGGTTGAGCCGGGACGGCAGGATCTCGAACGTGCTGATCCCGGGCTGGAGACCGTCCAGCCGCAGGGTGATCGAGAGCTTGTCCGGGTCGGCCGACGCCATCAGGGTGCGCGGGCCGCTCAGGCGCACCCGCACGGCCTCGGGAACCGGGCTCACGATCACCATGTCCTCGGGGATCCGGGTCAGCTCCAGGGGGACGGTCAGGCTCACCTCGCTGCGTTTCTCCCCCACCACGAACATCCACAACAGGATCGCGAACGCCAGGGACAGGAGTTTCAGCCCCCAGTTCTCGGTGAACATCGCGCGAAGCTTCACGTCTTGGCCTCTGCGCGGGCCGCCCTGGGCCGCGCCTTGCGGGCCGGCGCCTTGGCCGGCTCCGGCCCGGTGGGAAACAGGCGCAGGAGCACCCGGCGCAGGGTCGCACCGTCCATGTCGCGGGTGACCCGGCCGTTCAAGACCACCGAGATCGTACCCCGCTCTTCGCTCACCACGATCACCACCGCGTCGGTCTCCTCGGTGAGACCCAGGGCGGCCCGGTGGCGGGTGCCCAGGTCCTTGTCCACGTCGGGCCGGGTGGTGAGGGGCAGGAAGCACCCGGCCCAGCGGATCCGGCCACCGCCCACGATCACGGCGCCGTCGTGGATCGGCGAGTAGGGCAGGAAAACCGCCTGGAGGAGTTCCTTGGACACCGCGGCGTCCAGTTCCACCCCGTCTTCCACGTAGTCCCGCAGCCGGGTGCTGCGCTCGAGCACGACCAGGGCGCCGATCTTCTTGTTGGCCAGCGCCACCACCGCCTTCATGATCTCCTCGATCGTCTGGGCCCGGATGTTGCGGGCCTCGCGCCCGAGCCACAACGGGTTCATCCCCACGTGGGCCAGGGCACGGCGGATCTCGTTCTGGAACAGGACCACGACGACCAGGATGATCGAAGACAGGAACGCGTTGAGGATCCAGTGGAGGGTGAACAGTTCGAACACCTGGCTGACCACGTAGGCCACCACCAGGAACGCCATGCCCACCAGGATCTGGAGAGCCCGGGTCCCCTTGATCAGCAGGAAGATCCGGTAGATGACGAACGCCACCAGCAGGATGTCGACCACGTCCTGGAGCCTGAGCCCGGCCGGCAGTTCGATCATCCATCGCCCTCCCCGGCGCTCAGGGCTGCCCAGGCCAGGTCCACGGCCCGGCGCGTGGCCTTCACATCGTGTACCCGCACCACGCGGGCGCCGTTCCACACGGCGACCACGGCCGCGGCCAGGGATCCCTCGACGCGGTCCTTCGGGTCGTCGATTCCCAACGTCTTGCCGATGAACGACTTCCGGCTGGCGCCCACCAGTACCGGACAGCCCAGGCCCGCGAACTCGGACAGCCGCTGCAGCAGCACCAGGTTGCCCCGGGCGCTCTTGCCGAACCCGATCCCCGGGTCAACCCACACCCGGTCCCGGGGCACGCCCGCGGCCTCGGCCACGGCCAGGCTCCCGGCCAGGCCGGCGTACACCTCGCCCACGAGGTCGTCGTAACCGGTGTCCGTCTGCATGGTGCGGGGCGTCCCCCTCATGTGCATCACCACCACGGCGCACCCCGCGGCGGCCACGGTGGCCGCCATGGCGGGGTCCATGCGCAACCCGCTGATGTCGTTGATGATCGACGCGCCGGCGTCCACTGCCCGGCGGGCCACCCCGGCCTTGTAGGTGTCCACCGAGACCGGCACCCCCACCCGGGAGGCCAGGTGTTCCACCACCGGCAAGACGCGCCGGAGTTCCTCGGCCTCGTCCACCGGCGCCGCCCCGGGCCGGGAACTCTCGCCCCCCACGTCCAACAGATCGGCCCCCTCGTCCACCATCTGAAGGGCGCGGTCCAGGGCGGCCGACCGGTCGAAATAGTCGCCCCCGTCCGAAAACGAGTCCGGGGTCACGTTGAGGGCCGCCATCACCAGGGGCCGGGACGAGAGATCCAGCTGCCCGCCGTGCCACCGGAACACCCCGGGCGGCTGCGCCTGCAGGAAACCGGCCAGTTGCTCGGCGAGGACCCGCAGGCCGAACGGCTGGGGCCGCAGCTTGCGCACCAGGGCCCGCACCTGCTTGCGGGTGCCCAGGATCACCGCGTCCGTCCGCTCCACCGAGCAGTTGATCACCCCGCGGCCCACGGCCGCGTCGCCGCCCACCGACAGCATCTCCTGCTTGAGGATGTTGGCTGCCGGCGCCTTGAGGCCGTCCACCCGGAGGGCGACGAACCCCGCCTTGTCGCGCATCTTGGCGACGCCGGCGGGGTCCGCGCCCACCCGCGCCAGTTCGCATTCGGCGCGGCCGGGATCTCGCAAGTCGAGCGGTCGAAGAAGGAACAACGGGATCCTCCCCGAAAGCCGGTGCCACCGCAGGGCCGGGCACCGGAGGGCCGTCCCGGGAGCGCCCGGGAAAACGGCCTGCGGCGCGCCCCGCGGGAGGGGGTCAGGGCACGGAACTCATACAGAGACCTTCAAAAGTATTGCTGCACGGCCCCGGGGTGGCGCCCGGTTCCGGCCGGGTGCGAATGCAGCACCCGATCGCCGCGCGAGAATGCCCGGCTGGCACGCCCGGGGGCCCCGTGAAAGCGGCGTATCGAGCCCCGGCGGCACACCAGGCGTCTTGGTGCGCGGCGAGTCAAGGGGCCGCACCCGGCACTCCACCGGGCCCCACCCCGAACAGCCCCAAGAAAAAAGAATCCGGCAAAACTTTCGTTGGCATCTATCAGGTTGCGGAAAAAGCAGCCGGCCACGCGCCCCACGGAAGGGGCGCCAAATCACGCGGCGCCGGTTGTTGTCCGAGCAGCCGGCTCAATCGAACAACTCGGTCTGGCGCCCGTCCGCGGCGCTGGTGTCCGCGTCCTCCCCGGCAGGGGCGGGCTCGGCGCCAGCCCCGGACGGTGCGCCGCCGCCGGCCGGCGGCTCGTCGATGCCCAGGATCTTCCGGATCTCGGTGGACACCAGCACTTCGCGCTCCAGCAGGCCCTGGGCCAGAGCCTCAAGTTCCTCCCGCCGGTCGGCCAGGATGCCCCGCGCCCGCTCCAGGTTTTCGTTGACGATTTTCTTGATCTCGTCGTCGATCTCGACCGCGGTGCGCTCGCTGTAGTTCTTGTGGGTGGCGATCTCCCGGCCCAGGAAGATCTGCTCCTCTTCCTTGCCAAAGGTCAGGGGCCCGAGCCGGTCGCTCATCCCCCACCGGCACACCATCCGCCGGGCGATCTCGGTGGCCTTCTCGATGTCGTCCCCCGCACCCGTGGTCAGGTGGCCGGCCACCAGTTCCTCGGCGGCCCGGCCGCCCAGGAACACCGCGATCCGGTCCATCAGGTACTCGCGGGTGTAGGTGTGGCGCTCGTCGATCGGGAGCTGCTGGGTCACCCCGAGGGCCCGGCCCCGGGGGATGATCGACACCTTGTAGATCGGGTCCGCGTGGGGCAGGAAGCTCGCCACCAGGGCGTGACCCGCCTCGTGGTACGCGGTGTTGCGGCGCTCCTCGTCCGACAGCACCAGGCTGCGGCGCTCGGCGCCCATCAGCACCTTGTCCTTGGCCTGCTCGAAGTCGTCCATGGAAACCCGTTCCTTGTCGGTCCGGGCCGCGGCCAGGGCCGCCTCGTTGACCAGGTTCTGGAGGTCGGCGCCGCTGAACCCGGGGGTGCCCCGGGCCAGCACCGCCAGGTCCACGTCGGGCGCCAGGGGCACCTGGCGGGCGTGGACCTTGAGGATCCCCTCCCGGCCCTTCACGTCGGGCCGGGGGATCACCACCTGGCGGTCGAACCGGCCCGGCCTGAGCAGGGCCGGGTCGAGCACGTCGGGCCGGTTGGTGGCGGCCACCAGGATCACGCCCTCGTTGGACTCGAACCCGTCCATCTCCACCAGCAGCTGGTTCAGGGTCTGCTCGCGCTCGTCGTGGCCGCCCCCCAGGCCCGCGCCCCGGTGGCGGCCCACCGCGTCGATCTCGTCGATGAAGATGATGCACGGCGCGTTCTTCTTGGCCTGGATGAACAGGTCCCGCACCCGGCTCGCGCCCACCCCCACGAACATCTCGACGAAGTCCGAACCCGAGATCGAGAAGAACGGCACCTCGGCCTCGCCCGCGATCGCCCGGGCGAGCAGGGTCTTGCCGGTGCCCGGCGGCCCCATGAGCAGGACCCCCTTGGGGATCCGGCCGCCGAGCTTGGTGAACTTCTTCGGGTTCTTCAGGAACTCGATGATCTCCCCGAGTTCGTCCTTGGCCTCCTCGATCCCGGCCACGTCGCTGAACGTGACCTTGGTCTCGTCCGGGGTGAGGAGCCGCGCCCGGCTCTTGCCGAAGCTCAGGGCCTTACCGCCCCCCGCCTGCATCTGGCGCATGAAGAAGATCCACACCCCGATCAGCAGCAGCATCGGGAACCAGCTGATCAGGATCGTCATGTACCACGGCGACTCCCGTTCGGGCTTCGCCACGATCGACACCCCGTTGTCCCGCAGGGTACGCACCAGGTCCGGGTCGCCCGGGCTGAACGACTTGAACGCGGTCCGGTCGGTGTACAGGCCGTAGATCTCCCGGCCCTGGAGGGTGACCTCGCTGACCCGGGCCTCCTCCACGGCCTCGAGGAAGTCGGAGTAGGTGACCGACTGGCGCACCGGTTCGTTGCCCGGGAACAGCTGGAACACCAGCAGGAGTATGAGCAGGATCAGGAGCCACAGGGCCAGGTTGCGAAAGAACGGCCGCATGGGACGGGGATTCAAGGCCATGTCCGGAAAAACTCCTCCCGCGACGCGGGGTGGAAGGCGAACGGTTTTCAACCCCAATAAGTATCACAACGACGTGTGCCGTGACTACCGAACTCGCGGACGGATCAGGGCACTGCAGCCCGACCCCCGTCCTTTTGTCCGCGTCCCCATCTCAAGGAGCCGTCTCCAGCCACAACCAGCCGCAGCCGGCATCCTCGCCCCCCCACGCGCGCGCCCCGAGCAGCAGGCCGAACGGGCCGGTGCCCGTGCCCACCACCACGGCCCGGTCCCGCCGCCACCGGGGTACCCGGGCGTCCATCAACAGGTCTTTCACCTTGGCGGCGCCGACCCGGTCCCCCGGCTGCCTCGGACGGCCCCACACCTGGCGGGTGCCGGCCGGCACGGCCACGGCAGCCACACCGGGGGGAGGCGTCTCGTCCCACGCCAGGCGCCGGCCGCCCCCCAACGGCGCGCGCCCCGGGCCGTCCAGCCGGGCTCCGGCCACGGCCGGCTGGCCGCCGGGGGCAAGGCACCACAGGTGTTCATAGCTCCGGACGAACGCGCACGGTCCGGGCACGGGCGCCGTCCGATGGGCCCGGCCGGGACCGAGCAGGGCGTCCACGGCCTCCAGGTGCCCGGCGGTGAGGCGGGCCGGGTCTCCGCCGCACGCGGTCCACGCGGCCAGGTAGATCCGCCTGCGCACGGCCGCGTCCCACCCTTCGAGCAAGCCGGCCGGCATGCGCAGCCCTTCGGGCTCCTGCACGGCCACGGCTTCCAGGGCCGCCCGGGCCGCCTCGGACAGGCACCGGTCATCCTCGCGCAACAGGGCGGCCGCCCGAAGGATCGCTTCGTCCGCGCCGGGGTGGACCGCGCGCAACTCGGCCAGGAGCCGGTGGCGCACCCGGTTGCGGGCGTACCGGTCGGACCGGTTGGTCGGGTCTTCCCGGAACGCCCACCCCTCCTGCCCGGCCGCCTCCTCGATGGCGGCACGCCGCACCCCCAGCAACGGCCGCACGTAGGGCGGCTCGTACGGCGCCATGCCGCCCAGCCCGCGCGGGCCCGCGCCCCGGACGAGCCGCAACAGCACGGTCTCCACCTGGTCGTCCGCGTGGTGGCCCAGGGCCACCGCGGCCAGCCCGTTCTCGGCCAGGACCGCCTCGAAAAACGCGCGGCGCGCCGCCCGGGCCCGGGCCTGGACGTTCCCCCCTGCCAGCTGCCCCCCGGGCACCCGGTACAGGTGAAACGGTACGCCCAGCTCATCGGCCAGGGCGTGGCAGAACGCCGCGTCCTGCGCCGACCCGGGACGCAGGCCGTGGTCCACGTGGGCCACCTCGATCCGGCCACCGGCCGCGGCCGCCACCCGGTGGAGCACGCGCACGAGGACCATCGAGTCCACCCCGCCCGACACCCCCACCAGCAGGCCGGCCGCGGCCAGGCCCGCGTCCCGGAGCACCCGTTCCACCTCCCGGGCCACGGCCGTTGACAGGTTCTTCGGCTCTGCGTTAGGATTTCGCACTTTCGACCATCCGCCGGCCCACCGGGCCGTGACCGCCCTGGAGGAACGACACGATGCTGTGCCAGACGATCAAGAAGGACAAGGACTGCTTCTTTTGGGGGGGCGATCGGGGTTGCACCTTCACGGACGGCGCGTGCCGGACCGTGCTGGACGACAAGTGCGACGGGTGCGACCACGTGGAGCAGTGGCCCACCGGCAAGTACTGCACCGCGTACCCCGCCCCGAACAAACAGTGGGCCCTGGGCCTGTGCAACATGGCCACCCACGTGAAGATCGAGGAAGAGCAGGTCCAGAAGACCCTCAACCCCCTCAAGGCGAGCAAGCGGGGCGCCGGCCGCCGCTGATCACGCCCCCTGGGACGCCCCGTCCCGGCCGGCCCGGTCCGACGCTTCCCGGGCCCGCTTCTCCAGGAAGCGGGCCCGGCTGGCGGACGGGTCCCACCCCACGATCCCCGCACTCATCACCAGCTTGAACGCCTGCTCCACCCCCAGTTCCAGGGGAATCGTGTCCTCCGTGGGCACCAGCAGGTAGTACCCCGAGGTAGGGTTGGGGGTGGTGGGCACGAACACGTTGATCGTGTCGCCGCCCGTCCGGTCGCGCAGTTCGCCCCGGCTCTCCCCGGTCACGAACGCCAGGCTGTAGATCCCCTTGCGGGGGTACTCCACCAGGACCACCCGCCGGAACCGGTCCGAATCCTCGGCCACCAACTGCTCCAGGAGCTGCTTGACCGCGGCGTACAGGGTGCGCACCACCGGGATCCGTCCGAGCACCTGCTCGTACGCGCGAACGATCCGCCGGCCGAGCAGGTTGGCCCCCAGGAACCCGGTCACCAGGATGATCAGCAGGGTGAAGATCACCCCCAGGCCGGGAACCGGAAACGGCAGGTAGGTGTTTGGATGGAACCGGGGGGGCAGGACCGCGATCATGCGGTCCATGGTGCCGACGATGGCGGCCACCACGTAGTACGTGAGGCCGAGGGGCACGATCACCAGCAGTCCGGTCAGGAAGTACCGGCGGATCCGGTGGCGGACGCGGGAGAAGAAACGGCCGAGCACGGACAACCACGACTCCTGGGATGGCGGGTTGTGCGCTGCGAACCGCGGTTCCAGGCGGTCTGCTACGCGGCTCCCCCGGCCACCGGCCGGCCGCCGGACCACACTGCGGCAGGCCTCTCCCCGGCGAGCACGCGCTCCCACGGGTCCCGGCCCGGGCCGAGGGGAAGCGCCAGCATATCAGCCCGGGCGCCCGGGACGAAAGCCCCCACTGCCCGGCCGAGCCCGAGCACTGCCGCACCGCCCCGGGTGGCCGCCCGCACGGCCTCCTCCGGCCGCCACCCGTAGTCCTCCACCGCGACCCGCATCTCGCCCAGCAGGTCCAGCCCCCCGGAGGACAGCGGGCTGTCCGTACCGAGCCCCACGGCCACCCCGGCATCCAGGAACGCGCGGCCCGGGGCCCTGGCCCCGGACAGGTGCCGGTTGCTCCGGGGACACAACACGACGCCGGCGCCCCGGGCCCGGAGCAGCCCCACGTGGTCCGCCCCCACGTGCACGCAGTGGACGAGGATCGTGGCAGGGCCCAGCGCGCCCGCGCGGTCGAGCCAGACCACGGGGTGACACCCCGGGGCAACGGGGGGGGCCTGGCCGATCGTCCGGAACAGCCGATCCCGGATCGGCCCGCCACCGGTGCGGCAGAACGCGATCTCCTCCGTGCTCTCGGCCACGTGGATCATCAGCCGCCCCCCCCGGTCCCGCACCGCGGCAAGCGCCTCCCCGCACACCGTGTACGGCGCGTGGGGGCTCAGGCCCCACCGGTGCTCCGGCGCCCGGGCGTCGGCCCGGGCCAGGGCCGCCGCCACCTGGTCCGGCCGTTCGGCGATCACCTCGGGGAACGCGCACCACCGGCCCGCAGCCGGGTAACCGGCCGCGCCGCCGTCGCACCCGGCCACGTCCGCCACCGTGGTCTGGCCGAGGTCCAGGCACCGGCGGGCGCCCCGGGCCACGGCCCGGGCCCACCCGCCCGGAGGAGCGGCCCGTTTCCGGCGGATCACTTCGAGGACCCAGCCGGCGAAGTCGCCCGGCGGCGGCGGATCGCCCAGGTCGGTCAGTTCCAGGTGGGCGTGGGCGTTGATCCACCCGGGGATCAGGGCGCATCCCGGCCAGTCGTTGCGGACCGCGGCCGGGAACGCCCGGGACAGGTCGCGCTTCCGCCCCACGGCCACGATCCGGTCCCCGGAACACACGAGCCCCCCCCCTTCCACGGGAGGGCCCTCCACCGGCACAAGCCAGGAGGCCGAGACCAGGGCCTCGGCCACTACGCGGCCTGGGGCGGCGCGACCCGGTTGCGGGCGTCCACGTACACCAGGTTCGGGGACCAGGTCTCCACGTCCCGGGGCTCGGCCTGGGCGTAGCACGCGATGATCACCAGGTCCCCCACCGAGACCTTGTGGGCGGCTGCACCGTTCAGGCAGATCTCCCCGGATCCCGCGTCCCCGGCGATCGCGTAGGTCTGGAACCGTTCCCCGTTGGAGACGTTGTAGATCCACACCTCCTCGTACGGGACGATGTCGGCCGCGTCGAGCAGGTCCCGGTCGATCGTGATGCTGCCCTCGTAGTGGAGATCTGCACCCGTGACCGTGGCCCGGTGGATCTTTCCCTTGAGCATGTTTCGCGTCATCGCGTGTTCTCCCGTTGTCCACCCGCGCCCGGGACGACCAGGACGCGGTTGT
This sequence comes from Deferrisomatales bacterium, assembly GCA_024277875.1. Lineage (GTDB taxonomy): Bacteria > Desulfobacterota > Deferrisomatia > Deferrisomatales > Deferrisomataceae > JAJRUI01. The sequence goes on along the minus strand of JAJRUI010000053.1, from coordinate 6,190 downwards.
CGATCAGGCGGGTGTTCCCCACGAACCCCGCCAACGCCAGCACGGCCCGGGGCGAGACCCGGTCCACCGGTTCCAGGGTTTCCGGGTGGCGCACCTCTGCGTAGTCCACCCGCACCCCCGCCTCTTCCAGCAACCGGCGCGCACGGCGAGCCACCTCGGCGGCCCGGTCCTCGCCGGCGGCCACCCGGGCCGAAGCCTCGTCCAGGGCCTGGCTCAGGGCCAGGGCCCGGCCGCGTTCCTCGGGGGACAGGTACGCGTTGCGGCTGGACAGGGCCAGCCCGTCGGGTTCGCGTACCGTGGGCTCACCCACGATCTCCACCGCCAGATGGAGGTCCCGGACCATCCGCCGGATCACCTGGAGCTGCTGGTAGTCTTTCTGGCCGAACACGGCCACGTCCGGCTCCACGATGTGGAACAACTGGGTCACCACGGTGGCCACCCCGCGGAAGTGTCCCGGCCGGGAGGCCCCGCAAAGGGGCTCGGCCACTGCTCCCGGCACCACGAACGTGTCGGCTCCGTCCGGATAGATCGAGGCGGACTCGGGCACGAACACGGCATCCACCCCGGCGGCCAGGCACAGGTCCTGGTCCCGGTCCAGGTCCCGGGGGTACCGGTCCAGGTCTTCCCCCGGCCCGAACTGGGTGGGGTTGACGAAGATCGACACCACCACGAAGTCGGCCAGTTCCCGGGCCCGGCGCACCAGGGACAGGTGCCCGTCGTGCAGGTAGCCCATGGTGGGCACCAGTCCGATCCGCCGCCCCCCTGCCCGGGCCCGGCGGGACGCGGCGCGCATCTCCCCGGGAAGCGCGATCAGTTCCAACCCGGTCTCCCTTCCCCTTCCCCCGAAACGACGAAAGCGCCCGCCGGTCCTCCGGGGGGCGCACCACGCCGCAACCGGACCTCCCCGAGAACCGGGAGCGTCCGCGCAAGCGACGGTCCAGCTGTGCCCGTCCCGGTCCGGAAATCCGGATCCAAGCGGTGCCGGACTGGCTATCACACTCTGGAAGACGGTGTCAAGATCCGCACCCGGCAACGAACGCCAGGGGTTTACTTCCCTCAGATCGTACAGTATAAAACCGCTTTCCCCGCCAGACAGGAGACAGCCGTGACCCCGTCCGTGGCCGTGTACCCCGGCAGTTTCGACCCGATCACCAACGGACACGTGGACATCATCCGCCGCAGCGCGGAGGTGTTCGACCAGGTCGTGGTGCTCGTGGCGGTCAACAGCGAGAAAAAGACCCTGTTCACCCAGGACGAGCGGGTCGACCTGATCCGGTCGGTGTTCGCTGACCAGCCCAAGGTGAAGGTGGAGTCGTTCGAGGGCCTCCTGGTGGAGTACATGCGCCAGCGCAGCATCCGGGTGGTGGTGAGGGGGCTTCGGGCCGTGTCCGACTTCGAGTACGAGTTCCAGATGGCGCTGATGAACCGCAAGATCTACCCGGAGGCCGAAACGTTCTTCCTGGCCACCCGGGAGAACTACTCCTACGTCAGTTCGCGCATCCTCAAAGAAGTGTTCCAGCTGGGCGGCTGTATCGAGGATCTGGCGCCCCAGGTGGTGATCGACGCGATGCGAGCCAAGTTCCGTCCCCCACGCAGGGAGGTGGCATCATGACCCTGAGCCGTCGCGCCCGAGACCTGAAGCCTTCTGCGACCCTGGCAATCACGGCCCGGGCCAAACAACTCCGCGCCGAGGGCGTGGACGTGATCGGGTTCGGCGCGGGCGAGCCCGACTTCCCCACCCCGGAACACGTGGTGGAAGCAGCGGTGGACGCGGTACGGGCAGGGGACACCCGGTACACCCCGGTGGGCGGCACGCCCGACCTCAAGGCGGCGGTGCGCCACCGGATGCAGGCGGACTACGGCCTCGCGTTCGGGGCCGACGAGGTCACCGTGTCGGTGGGCGCCAAGCACACCCTGTTCAACCTGTTCCTCGCCGTGGTGGACGACGGGGACGAGGTGATCGTGCCGGCCCCCTACTGGGTGAGTTACCCGGAACAGGTCCGGGTGGCCGGCGGCACGCCGGTCGTCGTGCCCACCCGGGAGGAGGACGGGTTCCGGATGACCCCGGAGGCCCTGGAGGACTCCCTGGGCCCGCGCACCCGGGCCGTGATCCTCAACAGCCCGTCCAACCCCACGGGCGCCCTGTACCGCCGGGACGACCTGGCCGCCCTGGCCGAGGTCCTCCGGAGCCGGGACGTCTTGGTGGTGAGCGACGACATCTACCAGCGCCTCGTGTACGGCGGCGAGCGGTTCGCGGGCATCCTGGACGTGGCCCCGGACCTGCGGGACCGGGTGGTAATCGTCAACGGGGTGTCCAAGGCGTACGCGATGACGGGATGGCGGATCGGGTACGCGGCCGGCCCGGCCGAGATCGTCGGCGCCATGGAAAAGCTCCAGAGCCAGTCCACCTCGAACCCGACGAGCTTCGTGCAGAAGGCCGCGACCGTGGCCCTCACCGGCCCCCAGGACTGCGTCGAGACGATGTGCCGGGCGTTCGAACGGCGCCGCGACCTGATCGTGGACGGGCTGAACCGGCTGCCGGGCGTCCACTGCCGGACCCCCGAAGGCGCGTTCTACGCGTTTCCCAACGTCTCGGCGCTGTACGGCCGTGGGGCGGGGCAGGCCGTGATCGGCGACTCGTTCGACCTGGCCCGGTACCTGCTGGACGAGGCCCGGGTGGCGGTGGTGCCCGGCGCCGCGTTCGGTTCCGACGCCCACTGCCGCCTGTCCTACGCGGCCTCGGACGACCAGATCCGGGAGGGGCTCGCCCGCATGGCCGCGGCCTTCGACCGCCTCGGCCCGGCCTGACCGGGTTGACCGCTGCCGTGCCCCCGTTCCGCTCCCTGTCCGACGACGAACTGGTGGACCTGCTCTACACGCTGGGGGACCGGGTGCCCCGGGACGTGGTGGACGAGTTCCTCCGGCGCGGTCCCCGCATGGTCCCGGTCCTGGCCGGGATCGTGGCCGACAAGGCGGGGTGGACCCAGCCCCTTCCCGAGTGGTGGGCCGTGGTCCACGCCACCTACCTGCTCGGCGCGTTCGCCGTGCCCGAATGCCTCGTCCCCCTCCTGTGCGCCCTGCGGTGGGCCGACGCGTTCGACTGCGACTGGGTGACCGAGGACCTGCCCAGCATGTTCGGCCGGCTGGGCAACGGGGCCGCCGGGGCGCTGTCCCGGGTGCTCGAGGACGTCACGGCCGGTCCCGGGGCGCGTTCGATCGCCCTGGCGTCGCTGGCCGCGATCGCCCTGGACGACCCCGCGTTCGGGCGGGAACTGCTGGATACGGCCGCCCGCCTTGCCGGCGACCCGGGGGAAGCGCTGTACCTGCGCCAGACCGCAGCCAACGTGCTCGTGGACTTCCGGTCGCGCCGTCACGAGACGCTGATCCGCGCGTTCGGCCGTGATGAGGCCGAGCGGCGGCGGGACGATCCAGAGTACGACGGGGTGTTCTACGACTGGGAGGTGGACGAACTGCTGGCCGGGAGCGGTCCCAACGCGGACTATTACCGCCGGGACTGGCTGGTGTTCTACGACCCGGACGAGATCGAACGCCGGCAGCAACGGTGGCGCCGGGAACAGGAGGAGGACCGCGCCCGAGAACGCGCCCCGGGCCCGCCGGCCGGCAGGGACCTGTCGGCGCCGTGCCCGTGCGGCTCGGGCCGGCCGCTGGCCGAGTGCTGCTACCTCAAGGTGCACTAACAGGATGCGGAAAAACCCCATCCGTGGGGCGCGCCACAGGCTGCTTTTTTCAGCAGCCTGCTAACGGGCAGCATCAGCGGCGGCGGTGGAACGCCGTCCGCTGGATGCTGTTGTTAGGCTTTCAAGTCCTCACACTTCTCAAAAACCTCTCCAGATTTTCTGAAGTCTCGTATTGTCGAAGTTGATGCCATGTAATCCCAATCTCTCGGTCAAAGGCTACGGTGTCAACGTAGTAGAAGCGTCTGTCGCAACGCAGGACGCCAACACGCAGTAAGGCTTCAAGTACCTTGCGGCCAATTTCATTCTGAAGAACGCGCTGATGCTCAATTTTCGCGCGGTATTTCGCAAGGCTGCCTCTAGAGTGAGATCGGAACTCTGAAAGGATTCGTCTTAGCCGCCGAAGCTTCGATTCGAAGTCAGGGTCAGACGTCTGAAGTCCCATACCCATAGTCCGAGCATGGACCGCAAGCGGGTAGTCAAGGTCGCGCTCCTTAGCTATGAGCATGAGCGTGCCAGCACCGCCTGTAACATTATCGGAGTGTCCGTTGATGACCTCTGCCGTCACAAGCAACCCGCAATCAGGCGCTAGGTCACCCCTTGGTACGGGAACAGGTCGGACAACGATATCTCCTGTCTCGAACCGCACTCGTCGCGCTGATATGGCGCAGTCACCCACGACAGACAGCGTTGGTATACCCTGAAGATGGACGTCGCAAGGAAGAGTTACACGCACATTGAGCAGGACCGGCCCCAACGTGATCTCGTTCATATCGAGCACACTATGGAATGTTAGCGTGCGCTGTTCGCCATCTTCTGGATGTTCAATATATATGGACAGCTCCGCGGTCGTGTGTTCTTCCTGGTCAACGTCTTCCCATGAATCACCTGAGATTTCGCAGACAACCGGTGCATCAATACTGACAAGTTCATTGCAGGACTGCATCAGCATGTTGAAACAAGAAACAGGAATATTATCGCCGTCTTGGACTAGCGCTCGCATGATATGAAGAAGGTGGCTCGTTTGGGGATGTACAGCAGCGTATGCACGCGCCAGCATACGGTACTCATCGAATCTACTGAGTACGCAACGAGCCACGGCGACGGCCGAAAAAACAGGGTTTCGGATCTTTGCGTTAATAAGGAAAGGATGTTCAGGGCTCCACGTGGCTACTTTCTCTTCATAGCACTCGCACAGCGCCCGATCATCCATAACCTTACGAGGAAACGGTTGCTGAAGTACGGCGGCAAGGATCCGTGCACATTGCTCATCACGGTCATAGAGAATCCGCTCTAGTCGCGACGCTTCCGACTCAGGCACATCTGCGAGCATAGGCCTGATAAAATTTGGTAATGCTTTATCATTTTGTTCGCGATCCAGAAGGTAGTGTGAGATCTGAAGGAGAAGCTTCACCCCAAGGTTAGTCCCGGATGTGCCATCAATGGCTTGATTGACACGATGATAGTTCCTCTCTTCGCACAAAAGGGTCGCTATAGCGTCGAGGACGGGAGGATAGCCCAAGAAAGCCAAGAACGAATCGTGGGATTCCACGCTATTAACTGCAGAACCTAGTTTCTCCAAGACGCCGTCGCGAGCCTGCTCGTAGTTCGAATATTGCCCTGGTTGCTTAGGAGCAGCAAGGCTGTCGATATAGTTCTTCGCCTGCGTGAGATCAAACGGGTCGATCTGAACTACTCCCACTTGAGCACCCTTGTCGGCAAGGTAACACCAAACATCTAATAGTACCTGACCCCGTCCAAAAACAATAATGGCAGGACTAGCTGCGCCTTTTGAACGCTCTATTAGATCGTCTAGGAAGGCCTCAAAAGCGAGCTCAGACGTCTTGGATCTTGCCTCATCGATTCCATCAATGATGATTCCGTTGGTGCCAGCACGAAGCGCCTGCAAAACCTCTCCGACTTTCTCAATCGCGTATGCCGAGGTCAAAATACCGGTCAAGGTGTTATCGCCCACGGGCTTGTGAGCTGCCAGATCAAGAACAGGAAGGCCTATGTCAGCAGATAGGCTACGCGCTGTTGTGGTCTTTCCCGAAGCACCCATAGCAGTCACAAGCAAGAGAGGCGGCTTCTCTACCGGGAATTCCAGCTTTGATAACCGAGGCTCGATGTAAGGTTGAGGTCGTTGTGGCTGCTGATAAAACGATCCCAAAGGGTTCGAAAGAGGAATGGGCTGCTTGCGAGATGAGACGATCGATTTAAATGCATTGTAGTTCATTGTTACTCCATCATAAGTCTAACAGGATGCGGAACCCCCCCCTCCGTGGAGTGCGCGCGGGCCGCTTTTTCAGCGGCCTGCTACTAAACCCAACGAAAGTATTGCCAGATCCTCATCCTTCCCCTATGGGTAGTGCGGGGGAGCTTCCGGGAATTCAGTGGGTAGCCGGTTCCATGTCGAGGCCGCCGAGATGAAACAAGATCGCCAGCCGATACCTCGCCTTGTTCCGGTACCCACGGGCCTTGGTCCACAGGGTCTC
>JAJRUI010000052.1 GCA_024277875.1 Deferrisomatales bacterium | reverse complement strand
TTCGAACGCCCGGATCGTCTCCGAACGTCAAGGGTTCCGCTATCGAGGCCCGGACCGACCGGCAAACAGCGGCATCACAAGGCGCGGCGATCGGGTGCCGCGCTCGCGCCCGGCCGGAACCAGGCGCCCACCCCGTACCCTGGCAATACAATTGCAGGTCTTAGTGTAAAGAGAGCGTCCGGCAAGACTCTCGTCGGTCTCTATACCATGAATGCGCCGTTTTGCGCCGCCGGTGCGTCCGAGGTTATGCTGCCCGGATCCAGGCAACAGGATGCTGTTCGCCAGAGGACCTGCGGAACCGCGGCGGGGCCCTTTCCCGCCAGCGGTTCCGCAGTTTTTTCGTGGAGAGGAGAGCGTCGTTGAGCCGAACCCTCCTGGCAATCGTCTCGGTCGTGCTGCTCGCCACCCCTGCGGTCCCGGCCGATCTTGGCGCGTGTGCGGGTCACGTCCGGTACGGAGCCCCCAGCCTGGATCCCGACCTGCTGTGCCGCACGGGGTACGCCTTGTCCCACGATGCGGCACACAAGGTGCCCGACTGGGTGGCGTACCGCCTGACCCGCAACCGCGTCCAGGGCACGGTGCCCCGCACCAACGACTTCCGGCCCGACCCGGACCTGGCCCCGGGCCGCCGGTCGGAACTGGCCGACTACCGGGGCAGCGGGTTCGACCGGGGGCACATGGCGCCGGCCCGGACCATGGCGTGGGACGACCGGGCCATGAGCCAGAGCTTCCTGCTGTCCAACATGGCCCCCCAGGCAGGGCCTGGGTTCAACCGGGGGATCTGGCGGGTGCTGGAGGGGCTGGTCCGCGCGTGGGCCCAGGAGCGGGGCGAGCTGTTCGTGGTGACCGGCCCGGTGTACGGCCCTGGAGCCGGCCGCACCATCGGCCCGAACCGGGTCGCGGTGCCCACCCACTTCTACAAGGTGGTGTTCGACCCGGTCCGGGTGGAGGCCGTGGCGTTCATTCTGCCCAACCAGCGCCTTCGCACCGCGGACCTGCCCGCGTACCTCGCGAGCGTGGACGAGGTGGAACGCCGTACCGGCCTGGATTTTCTTTCCGCCCTGAGCGACCCGGTGGAGGCCGTGGTGGAGGCGGCCGTGCCCGCCCGGGTGTGGTGACCCTTCTGCCTACCCCCGGTCCCGCCCTCGCACCGCGTTGTTCTCCCTTTCCAGCTCGCGCAGGTCCCGGCGCCGGAGCTTGCCGGTGGCGGTCATGGGCAAGCCGTCCACGAACGCGATCTTCCGCGGGTACTCGTGGGGCGACAGGTGGGTCTTGACGAACTCCCGGATCTCAGCCTCCAGACCGGGACCGGCCTCATGGCCGGAGCGCACCACGATGAACGCCTTGACCACCTCGGTCCGGAGCGGGTCTGGCACCCCGATCACCGCGGCCGCCCGGCCACAAGACAACTGCGCAGGGAAAGGAAGCGCCACGTTTCAGGTGAACGCAAAAACTTCTTTTTTACATTGATAGTTTCGACATGAAAGCTAAAATAAAGCACATCTGCCACCCAGGACGACACAAGGAGAACGTCATGCGCAACATGCGACGCGGATGGATCGGGCTGGCCTTGGTAGGGGTGCTGGGGCTTGGGGTCGGGTGCGGGGGAAGCAGCGGGAACGGGGGGGATGATTCTTCGGGAACCACGGGGTTCACCGCTGCCAACCTGGAAAAAGCAGGGGCGACGGGCAATGAAACCCTTTCGACCGGCTACTCCTTGGCCGAGTTCTCACAAAAGGTGCTGCTGGGGTGGTACTTGGACACCGCAGAAAAAACCGCTGCGCGGGCCGTCGCGCTGCCTGTTTCAGGCGTGTGCACGAGCGGTACGCTGGACGTCGCGTTCACGGATGCGGACGAAAGCGGAGACCTCTCGGCCGGGGACACGCTGGTGTTTGCGTTCTCCGCCTGCCGGATGACCATCGACGACGAAGACTTGCAGTTTGACGGCACAGTCACCGTGACCGCCGGCGTCGTCAACGGCTGGCCCGGCGGGGGGACGTACACCCTGGAACTCGGCTTCTCCTTCCAGTCGGGATTCTCGGTCAGCTCGACCGACGGCAGCTCGTCGTTGTCGGGCGGGTTCACCTACACGGAGAGCAGTGCGTCCGGCGGTCTTTCATACCAACTGGGTGTGAGGGGGGAACATCTCGAGTTCGTGGAGACCGGCGACTCCGGGACTTACACGACCCGGCTCTCCGACTTCTCTTTCGTGTTCACTTTTTACACGGCTGACGAAGTGTACACCGCGGAGGCGGACGGCAGCGTTTATGACAGCGACCTCGGCGCGACCGTTTTTTTCGATACCACCACCCTGTTCAGAGGCACCAGCGACGAGAACCCGTCCGAGGGGGTGATGGAGATGACGGCCGACGACAACAGCCGGGTCACCCTCACGGTGCTCGACAACACCCGGGTCGAACTGGCCCTGGACGCCGACGGCGACGGCACCCCGGAGCAGACCGTCGAGGTTCTGTGGGACGACCTCTGACCGTTGGCCCGCAACCAGGCCGCGCGTGCAGGGCCCCGGGGGTTCCGGGGCCCTGCACGGTTTCCCCCTCGAGAACGCCGTGGACTCTGAAGATTACGCGCGGGCGCGCCAAGCGGTCCGCAGGCTCGGCCTAGATCCGGACGCCCCCCCACGAAAGCCCCTGACCCGCAGACCGCGCTTCCCTAACAGGATGCGGGAAAACCCCATCCGTGGGGCGCGTCCGATTCCGCTCTCCTGCGGAATCGTCGAAACCGTGGGGCTTCTCGCCCTCCGGCCGTGCCCCCCCTCTCACCGTCACAACCCCGCCCACGACACCGCCGCCCCTTTTGCAAAGGTGGCGTATTTTCTGCCTGTGGCACGCCCGGAGGGACTCGAACCCCCAACCCTCGGATCCGAAGTCCGATGCTCTATCCAGTTGAGCTACGGGCGCGCGAGAAGGTGGATGCTGGCACGGGCGACTCGGGCGGGTCAAGACGGCGGAGGATGCCGCACCCGCACCCGGCCGGAACCGGGCGCCACCCCGGGGCTTGCGGCGAGGATTTAGAGAGTTCTAACAGTCCCCTAATCCGTCTTTCATTTTCGCGTGCCATCGTACGGGATCGGCTTTGCGCGCACCGGTTTGCTGCGGCAGGAGGCGGGCATGATCCAGGCGGAGAACCTCACCAAATACTACGGCGACGTCCAGGCGCTGAGCGGCGTGTCGTTCCACGTGGACAGGGGAGAGATCGTGGGCGTGCTCGGCCCCAACGGGGCGGGCAAGACCACGGCGATGAAGATCCTCACCTGCTTCATGCCGCCTTCGTCCGGAACGGCGTCGGTGGCCGGTCACGACATCTTCGACGACCCGCTGGCGGTGAAACGCAGTGTGGGCTACCTGCCCGAGGAGCCGCCCGTGTACGGGGAGCTGACCGTGGCCGAGTACCTGGCCTACGCCGGCCGGCTCAAGGGCCTCGGCCGGGGCGACCTGAAAGCTGCATGCGCCCGGGTGGTGGACCGGTGCGGCCTGGACAAGGTGGCCGGCCGGCTGATCGGCAACCTGTCCAAGGGATACCGGCAGCGGGTGGGCCTGGCCCAGGCGCTGATCCACAACCCGCCCGTGCTGATCCTGGACGAGCCCACGGTGGGCCTGGACCCGGCCCAGATCATCGAGATCCGGGAGCTGATCCGGGAACTCGCCCAGGAGCACACTGTGATCCTGTCGACCCACATCCTGCCCGAGGTCACCGCCACCTGCCAGCGGATCATGATCATCAACGAGGGCCGGATCGTGGCCGTGGACACCTACGAAAACCTCCAGAACCAGGTGGGCACGAGCCGGCAGATCCGGCTCAAGGTGAGCCGGCCATCGCCGGCACTGCGAGACCGGTGGCTCGCCCTGGACGGGGTGCTCGACGTGGAGCCCGACCCGGAAGAGGACGGCGCCTACCGGATCGAGTCCCGGCTGGACCAGGACCTGCGCGAAGACGTGGCCCGGGTGGCCGTGGAGAGCGGGGCGGGCCTGCTGGAGCTGGCCGGCGTGGCGGTGAGCCTGGAGGAGGTGTTCCTGCGCCTCACCACCGAAGAGAAGGAGGGCACGGCATGAGCCGCGTGTGGACGATCGCAGCGAAGGAACTCCGCTCGTACCTGGTGTCGCCCATGGCCTGGGTGGTGGCCACGGTGTTCCTGGGGGTGTCGGGCCTGCTGTTCTACAACGCGATCACCTGGTTCAGCATGCAGAGTTTCCAGTTGATGCAGTACCAGGGCGCGATCAACCAGATGAACGTCAACCGGATGGTGTTCGGCCCCACGTTCCAGAACATGGTGGTGACCCTGCTGCTCCTGGTTCCCATGGTGACCATGCGGCTGCTGGCCGAGGAGAAGAAGAACCGCACGGCCCAGCTCCTGTTCACCTCGCCGGTGCGGCTGGGCGAGATCGTTCTGGGCAAGTTCGTGGCCGCGGTGGTCCTGCTGTCCGGCGTGCTGCTGCTGAGCCTGTACATGCCGCTGCTGGCGTGGACCTACGGCGCCCTGGACTGGGGTCCGATCCTGTCCGGCTACCTGGGCATGGTGCTCCTGATCGGAGCGTTCGTGGCCTTCGGCCTGTTCGCGTCGAGCCTCACCGAGAACCAGATCGTGGCCGCGGTGCTCACCTTCGGGATCCTCCTGGTGTTCTGGCTGCTGGGCTGGGCCGCCCAGCTGGGCGGCGCGTTCGCCCAGGTGCTCGAGCACCTGTCGATCATCACCCACCTGGACAGCTTCATCCGCGGGGTCGTGGAACTCAAGGACGTGGTGTACTACCTGTCGGCGGCCGCGTTCGGCCTGTTCCTGACCCACCGGGTGCTCGAATCGAACCGCTGGAGGTAACCCATGGCCGAGACGATTCCCCCCCGCGCGACCATGAAGGGATCCAGCAAGGCGGCCGGGATCGCCGGCGCCGTGCTCGTGCTGGCCAGCCTGTTCGTGGGCGCCTACTACCCGGCCCAGAAGGCCGTTTTGTGGATCCTGGCAGGGACCGGCGCCGCCTGCCTGCTCGGGTTCGTGATCGCCGAACGGCGGCTCCTGGCCAGGGCCCCGGCCAGCCGGGCGGCCCGCCACGGAGCCAACGCGGTGGCCATCACCCTGGCGCTGCTGGGCATCCTGGTGATCCTCAACGTGCTGGCGATCCGCCACAACGCCAAGTGGGACCTCACGGCGGAAAAGCTCTACACCCTGTCGGACCAGACCGTGAAGGTGCTCCGCAACCTGGACCGGGACGTGACCGTGACCGCGTTCTTCGCGGACGCGGGCGAGGGCCGGGCCCGGCTCAAGCAACTGCTGGACAACTACACCGACGAGACCTCCCACCTCGAGGTGACGTTCGTGGACCCGGACAAGAACCCGGCCCTGGCCAAGCAGTACGGCATCCGGGCGTACGGGACCACGGTGTTCGCATCGGGCGACCAGACCTTCCGGATCACCGAACAGACCGAACAGGCCGTCACCAACGCACTGGTGCGGGTGTCCCGGGAGGGCCGCAAGACCGTTTACTTCCTGGCCGGCCACGGCGAACACGGCCTGGAGGACACGCAACGCAGCGGCTACGCCACGGCGAAAAAGGCACTCGTGGACCAGGGCTTCGCGGTCAAGGACCTGCTGCTGCTGCGGGAGGCCGAGGTGCCGGCCGACTGCGACGTGCTCGTGATCGCCGGCCCCACCAAGCCCCTGATGGAGCAGGAGGTGGAAGCCGTCCGCAAGTACCTGGACGGCGGCGGCCGGGTGCTGGCCCTGCTCGACCCCCAGACCGACCCGGCCCTGGGCCCGGTGCTCGACGCGTGGGGCGTGCGCCTGCGGGACGACGTGGTGATCGACACGATGAGCCGGCTGTTCGGCGGGTCGTACACGACCCCGATCATCACCGAGTACCCGGCACACGAGATCACCGAGGGGTTCCAGATCGCGACGTTCCTGCCCCTGGCCCGCAGCCTGGACAAGGCCGAGAAGCTGCCCGACGGCGTGTCTTACGCGCCCCTGGCCCGCACGTCCGCCCAGGCGTGGGGCGAGACCGACCTGGGCAACGCCAAGGCGTCGTTCGACCCGCAGGCCGATCACCGTGGCCCCCTGACCCTGGCCGCCCTGTTTTCCCGGGAAGTCGCACAAAAGGACGGGGACGAAAACAGCGGTGGCGGCCAACTCCTGGTGGTGGGCGACTCGGACTTCGCCGACAACACCTACTTCAACTTCTCGGGCAACGGGGACCTGTTCCAGAACCTGGTCAGCTACCTGTCGAAAGAAGAAGACCTGATCGCGATCCGGCCAAAAGACGCCAAGCCCTCCCCCCTCGTGCTGAATCCCAGCCAGGCGGCCACGCTGTTCTACGCGTCCGTGGTGGTGGCCCCGCTGGCACTGGTGCTGGCCGGGTTGGGCATCTGGTGGAAGCGGAAAAACCTGTAACCGGTTCTGGCAGGATGCTGAAAAACCCCCTCCGTGGGTTTTTCAGCTCCGGCCTCTCGGGGACGGCCCCGTCGAGGCATTTCAAATCACTCGGTTTTTCAAACCTCGTGATTCGGCGCCCCTTCCGTGGGGCGCGTAGCAGGTTGCTTTTTCCGCAACCTGCCAGGAGGTCGGCGCCATGCGCTTCAAGTCCACGTGGATCGTGCTCCTGGTTTTCGCGGCCCTGGCCGGGTACTTCTTCCTGGTGGAGCAGCCCCGGTACGAGGCCTCGCGCCAGGCCGAGAAGTAAGAGGGGCTCCTGTTCCCCGGCCTGGACACGGCCAAGATCACTGAGCTGGCCCTGGACGGCAAAAAGGGCCCGGTGCGGGTGCGCAAGGGAGAGGACAACCGGTGGTTCGTGGTGGAGCCGTGGGACGACCGGGCCGACGACGGCCGGGTCCGCACCCTCCTGAGGAACCTCGAGGAACTCAAGGCGGCCAAGGAGGTCGCCGGCGCCGACGCCGACCTTGCGCCGTTCGGCCTGGACGACCCCGAAGTGGTGGTCACCACCAAGGGCGCAGAGGCCACCCTGGCCGTGGGCAGCGCCACGCCGGTGGGTGGGCGACGGTACGTGCGAGCGGGGCAGGGAGGGGTCCAGGTGGCCGAGGCGTTCCGCCTGCTCGAATTCCTCAAATCGCCCGACGAGCTGCGCAGCAAGGACCTGCTGGAAGGGTTCCCGTGGGACCGGCTTTCGGAGGTGGACCTGAGGTCCGGCAGCGGCAAGGCCGTCCGGCTGGTCAAACAGGACGCCCGGTGGCGCCTCGAGGCCCCGTTCGAAGCCGAGGCCGACCCGGACGCGGCGTCGCGCATCACGGACAAGCTGCGCTGGGCCCGGATCAACCGGTTCCTGTCCGGGGACGACGAAGCCAGGGCCCGTGACGCGCTGGCCGCCGGCATGACCGTGGTGCTCCGGGCCGAGGGCGAGCCCGAACCGGTCACCGTGCGGCTGGCCGAGGTGGACGGCGCCGTGTGGGCCGACCGCACGGGCCGGGATGCCCGGTTCGTGGTGGGCAAGGATGTGCTCGATGCGCTCCGGGTGGACCCGGAGGACCTGCGGCGGTCAAGGCCGGTGCTACTGCGGGCGTGGAAGGCCACCAAGCTGTCGGTGTCCTCGGGCGAGACAACCCGGACGTTCGAGAAGAAGGACGGCAAGTGGCGCACGGACGGCGAGGCGGTGGCCGGCCCGGTGGCCGAAAACATCGAGGACCTCCTGCGGGCCCTCCAGGACGAAAAGGCCGAGACGGTGATCGACGCGCCCGGCGCGCCCGGCACCTACGGCCTGGAGGCGCCCGCGGTGGACCTGGGGGTCACCGACAACGACGGCAACGAGCAGCGGCTGGTGCTCGGCCGTGCCGGCGATGCGGTGTACGCCCGCGCCGGCACGGACGGGCCGGTGTACCGGATGCCCGCCTCGTACCTGGAAAAGGCCGAGGCCGTGCTCCGGGCGGCCGCCGCACCGGACGAAACCGCGAAAGCCCCGGAAGAGAAGGACAGCGGGAAGTAGCCGGAACGGCCCCGGCGGCTCACCCCGGTGGCCCGACGCCGGCTTCCAGCAGGCCGGGCAGGTCGGCCAGGGTCCGGATCCTGGGTGTGATACCGGGCGCCGTGCCCCCGCGGTCGAGGAGCACCGCGCCCAGGCCGGAGGACCGGGCGCCCTTCCAGTCGTCCCGAACCAGGTCGCCCACGTGCACGACCTCGGCCGGCTCCGCCCCCAGCCGCTGGCACGCCGCGTGGAAGATGGCCGGATCGGGCTTTTCCGCCCCGAACTCGGCCGAGGTGAGCACGAACCGCAGCCGGGGGGCCAGGCCGAGCCCGTCCAGCACCGGTACCAGCCGGCTGTCCCAGTTGGAGACCACGGCCGCGGCCACGCCCCGGGCGGACAGGGCGTCCAGGCACGGCGCCACGTCCGGGAACACCTCCCACGGATCCGTCTCGGCGAACACGGCGTACAGTTCGGAAAAAAACGGCTCGAACCGTTGTTGCAAGCCCTCCCACCCGTCCGCGTTCCAGAACACCTCCTGCACCAAGTCCCGCCACCAGCGGCGTTCCCGGTCCGCTGAGTGGGGCCGGGCCACGGCAGCCAGGAACCCGTCCTTGCGGCGCCGGAACGCCTCTCGGAACCGAGCGTCCAGCACGGCGGGATCCGCTGTCACGCCGTACCGGCGGGCCACCCGCGCGTACACCGCCCCCACCGACCCTCTCACCCGGATCAGGGTGTTGCCCGCATCGAACAGGACCGCTCGTACTCTCATGGCGTTCGGGAGAATCCTTTGGGGATACGGATGAGCCGTTCCCGTCAACCGTACACCACGCCGGCGACAAAACGCCACACCCGAAGGGCCCGGAGGAACCTTGACACCCACCGGGGGCGTCGATAGGTTTACCCTCCCCAATCCCTCCTAACCGCGGGCGGCTTGCCCGGCGACTCGGATGCGCCTTCTGGATCACGCCCAACTCCGTACCGGCACCCTGGGGTGCTCGGTGGTCACCGTCGGCAACTTCGACGGCGTGCACCTCGGCCACCGAGCCCTGCTGGGGCGCGTGACGTCCCGCGCCCGGGACCTGGGCGCCGAGGCAGTTGTCTACACCTTTCACCCGCACCCGTTGAAAGTGCTGAACCCGGCGTCGTGCCCCCCCCTGCTGACCGCGTTCGAAGACCGGGTGGCCCTGCTCGCCCGGGAGGGCGTGGACGTGGTGGTGCGGGCCCGCTTCGACCGGGAGTACGCGGCCCAGGAACCCGACGCGTTCGCCCGGAGCACCCTGGCCGGGTGCCTGGGCGCGCGGGAGGTGTGGGTGGGGCCCGATTTCGCGTTCGGCCGGGGCCGGCGGGGCACGATCGACCTCCTGCGGCGGGTGGGAGCCGAGGTGGGGTTTGCCGTACGGGTGGCCGACGCGTTCATCCTGGACGGGGAACCGGTCAGTTCCACGCGGGTCCGCCGGGCCGTGGCCGGAGCCGACTTCGCGACGACCCGGCGGCTGCTGGGCCGACCGTACCAGCTCCACGGCCCGGTGGTCCACGGCGCGGGGAGGGGCCGGGCCCTCGGCGTTCCCACGGCCAACGTGCTGTGCCGCGAGGAGTGCCTGCCCGCGCCGGGCGTGTACGCGGCGTGGGTCCGGGTGGGCAGCCGGCGCGTGGCCGCCGCGCTCAACATCGGGCCCAACCCCACGTTCGGCCCCGGCGAACTCAGCGTGGAGGCCCACCTGCTGGACTTCACGGGCGACCTGTACGGCCGGGAGGTGGCGGTGGAGCCGGTCCGGCGGATCCGGGGCGAGATCGCGTTCCGTTCGGTGGAAGACCTCGTGGCCCACATCCACCGGGACGTCGCCCGGATCCGGGAGCTCCTGCTGGCCCGGGCCGAAGCCGGGTGCACCGAGGGGTGCGCGTGACGCCGTCCGCACCCGCGCGGCTGTTCGGCCTGCTCGGCCACCCGGTGGGCCACAGCCTGTCTCCCGCCATGCACAACGCTGCCCTGGCCGCCGCCGGGATCGACGGGTGCTACCTGGCGTTCGACGTGCCTCCCGACCGGCTCGCGCCGGCCCTGGCCGGCGCCCTCGCGCTGGGCATCGCCGGCCTCAACGTCACGGTGCCCCACAAGGAGACGGCGCTGGCCCTGGCCGACCGGGCCGACCCAGGGGCCGTCCTGGCCGGGGCGGCCAACACCCTGGTGCCCGACGGCACCGGCTGGCGCGCCCACAACACCGACATCGACGGGTTCCTGAAGGCGCTGGCCGAGGACCTGGGCGCCTCACCGGCCGGGCGGCGGTGCTGGATCCTGGGGGCGGGCGGCGCGGCCCGGGCGGTGGTGGTCGCCCTTTCCTCGGAAGGGGCTCAAGAAATCCGGGTGGCGAACCGAAACAGAAACCGTGCCGAAGCCTTGGTGGCGGACCTGGGCGCGCGGCTGGACGCCCCGCGCCTGGAGGCCGTGGACCTGGACGGGGTGGCCGGCCGGCTGGAGCCGGGCGACCTGCTGGTGAGCGCGACCCCGGCCGGCCTGGCCCCGGACGGGCGGTGGCCGTGGGACCTCGGCCGGGTGGATCCGGGCCTCGTGGTGTACGACCTGGCCTACTGTTCCGCAGGCGACACCGCCCTGGTCGTTGCGGCCCGGGCTGCCGGCCACCGGGCGGCTTCGGGACGCTCGATGCTCCTGCACCAGGGCGCGGCCGCGTTCTCCCTGTGGACGGGCCGCCCGGCGCCGATCGCGGCCATGGTTCGGGCCCTGGCCGCGGCCCGCTGATCCTCCGGCACCCTCCCACGGACGGGACAACAGACCAGCAAACACTCCATCCCCGGGATGGCGAGAGGAAACCATGTCCAAGAGGCTGGGCGACCTGCTGATCCGTGAAAACGTCCTGGCACCCCGCGACCTGGAACGCGCCAAGGAGGACCAGCGCAAGAACGGCGGCCGCCTGGGCGAGGCTCTGGTACGCCTGGGCCTCATACAGGAGGAGGAACTGACCCGGCTCCTGTCCAAGCAGTACGGGGTGCCGTCGGTGGACCTGTCCAACTTCGAGATCGACCCCGAGGTGGTCAAGGTGGTCCCCGAGGAACTGGTCCAGAAGTACCGGATCATGCCGATCAACCGGGTGGGATCGACCCTGATCGTGGCGGTGGAAGACCCGTCGAACATGTTCGCCGTGGACGACATCAAGTTCCTCACCGGGTACAACGTAGAGATGGTGCTGGCCTCGCCGTCCGCGATCAAGGAAGCGATCGACCGCCACTACGACGCGTCCGCCACCATGCTCGACGTGATGAGCAACTTCGACCTGGACGAACTGGAGGTCGTGAACGAACAGGACGACGTCAACGTGGCCGACCTCGAGAAGGCCGTTGACGAGGCCCCGGTGGTCAAGCTGGTGAACCTGATCCTGTCGGACGCGATCAAGAAGGGCGCCAGCGACATCCACATCGAGCCGTACGAAAAGAGCTTCCGGGTGCGGTACCGGATCGACGGGGTGATGTACGAGGAGATGCGCCCGCCCCTCAAGCTCAAGAACGCGATCACGAGCCGCGTCAAGATCATGGCCAGCCTGGACATCGCAGAGCGGCGCCTGCCCCAGGACGGCCGGATCAAGCTCAAGATCTCCCGGGACAAGGACATGGACTTCCGGGTCTCGGTGCTGCCCACGCTGTTCGGCGAAAAGATCGTGATGCGGCTCCTGGACAAGTCGAACCTCCAGCTCGACATGACCAAGCTCGGGTTCGAGGAAAAGGCCCTGGCCCATTTCAAGGAGGCGATCTACAAGCCGTACGGCATGGTGCTGGTGACCGGCCCCACCGGGTCCGGAAAGACCACCACCCTGTACTCGGCCCTGTCCGAGCTGAACACGGTGGAAACCAACATCTCCACGGCCGAGGACCCGGTGGAGTTCAACCTGGCCGGCATCAACCAGGTGCAGATCCACGACGACATCGGCCTGAACTTCGCCGCGGCCCTGCGCAGCTTCCTGCGCCAGGACCCGGACATCATCATGGTCGGCGAGATCCGGGACTTCGAGACCGCCGAGATCGGGATCAAGGCGGCCCTCACCGGCCACCTGGTGCTGTCGACCCTGCACACCAACGACGCCCCGAGCACGGTAAACCGGCTCCTGAACATGGGTGTCGAACCGTTCCTGGTGGCGTCGGCCACCAACCTGATCCTGGCCCAGCGGCTGGCCCGGAAGATCTGCCCCAACTGCAAGGAGGAGGTGGCGGTGCCGGCCCAGGCCCTGCTGGACGTCGGGATGAACGAGGAGGACATCGGCACGACCACGTGCTACCGGGGCACCGGGTGCGCCAACTGCGCGGACACCGGGTTCAAGGGCCGGGTGGCCCTGTACGAGGTGATGCCGATCGGCGACGAACTCAAAGAGCTGATCCTCAACGGGGCGTCGGCCATGGAACTCAAGGAGACCGCGATCCAGTGCGGCATGCAGACCCTGCGCATGGCCGGCATCGAGAAGATCAAGGAAGGGGTGACGACCCTGGAGGAAGTGGTCCGGGTCACCGTCAAGGACTGATGGGACCGGCCGGCAGCCCCGGGGACGGACCCCC
>JAJRUI010000051.1 GCA_024277875.1 Deferrisomatales bacterium | reverse complement strand
GTGCGTCAACGCCCTTCTCAAAGCGGCGGCCGGGGAGGTGTGACCGGTGGCCAGACGCCGCCTGCGCTCGGGCTTCACCACGGGCGCGTGCGCCGCGGCCGCGGCCAAGGGCGCCGCGTCGCGCCTGGCGGGCCGGCCCTGCGACGAGGTGGCCCTCGTCCTGCCGTGGAACCGCCCGGACGCCCGGACGGTCCGGTTCCGGCTGGTCGGGGTGGAGGCCGGCAATGGGTGGGCCGCGGCCGGGGTGGTCAAGGACGCGGGGGACGATCCGGACGTGACCGACGGGATCGAGATCCGGGCCGCGGTGCGGTGGGGGAGCGAGCCGCCCGGCGGCCAGCGGGTGTTCCACGACCAGCCCCTGTTCCGGGTGCGCCACGAGACCGGGGGGCCCGTGGCGGTGGAGATCGACGGCGGCGACGGCGTGGGCCGGGTGACCAAGCCGGGCCTGGCCGCGCCGGTGGGTGCGGCCGCGATCAACCCGGTCCCCCGGGAGATGATCGGCGCGGCCGTGCGGGACGCCCTGGACGCGGCCGGGTTCCGGGGCCGGGCCGCGGTCCGGGTGGTGATCAGCGTTCCCCGGGGCGCCGAGGTGGCCCGCAAGACCCTGAACGCCCGGCTGGGCATCCTGGGCGGGCTGTCGATCCTCGGGACGACGGGCATCGTGATCCCGATGTCTACCGGCGCGTGGCGCGCCACCATCGACGCGGGGCTCGACGTGGCCCGGGCGTGCGGGGCGCCGCGGGTCGTGCTGTCCCACGGCCGTTCCAGCGAGGCCGCGGCCCAGCGCCTGTTCCCCGACCTTCCCGAGGAGTCGTTCGTCCTGATGGGCGACCACGTGGGCTACGCCCTGGACGCGGCCGCCGCGAGGGGGATCGACGCGGTGCTGGCCGGCCAATTCGCCAAGTTCTGCAAGGTGGCCGCGGGCGCCTTCGAAACCCACGTGAAAGACTCGACCCTGGACCGGGGCGTGGTGGCCGGCCTGCTGGCGGACGCCGGGTTCCCGGACGACCGGGTGCGGGCCGCCCGCACCGCCAACACGGCCCGCCAGGTGTTCGGGGCGCTCTTGGAGGAGGGAGACCGGGGCGTGTT
Organism: Deferrisomatales bacterium; assembly: GCA_024277875.1. Lineage (GTDB taxonomy): Bacteria > Desulfobacterota > Deferrisomatia > Deferrisomatales > Deferrisomataceae > JAJRUI01. The sequence continues at coordinate 18,231 of JAJRUI010000051.1, read as the reverse complement.
CGGGGCCCTGGCCCGGGCCGTGCAGAACCGGGCGGCCGAGCGCACCGGCGGACAGGTGGCGGTTGGCGCGGTGCTGTTCGGGTACGACAAGGCCGTGCTGGCCCGGGCCGGGCAGGGGGCGGCGTGACCGGCCGGGTGCACGTGATCGGGATTCCGCCGGGCGCCCGGAGCCTGCCCGGGGACGCCCGGGCCGCGGTGGACGGGTGCGCGCTGGTGGCCGCGGCCCGGCGGCACCAGGACCTGGTGCCGGGATTCGCCGGGGAGTTCGTGGCCCTGGAGGGCCGCACGGCCGAGGTGGTGGACCGGATCGCGGCCGCCCCGGGCCTCACCGCGGCCGTGCTCGCGTCCGGCGATCCCGGGTTCTACGGGGTGGCCGCCCTGGTGCTGCGCCGGATCCCCCGGGAGCGGGTCCGGGTGTGGCCAGCGGTGTCGTCCATGCAGCTCGCGTTCGCCCGGGCCGGCGAGTCGTGGAGCCACGCCCGGTTCGCGAGCCTCCACGGTCGCCCCCTGGAGAACCTGGCCCCCGTGCTCGGCGCGGAACGGATCGGGGTGTTCACCGATCCCCGCAACGACCCGGCCGCGATCGCCCGGTTCTGCATGGCTTCCGGGTGGGACGACTACGAGATGATCGTGGCCGAGGACCTGGGCGCGCCGTCCGAACGGATCACCCGGATGCCCGTGGCCGGGGCCGTGGACTGGGCCGGCTCGGACCTGAACGTGGTCCTGCTGGTCCGGTCCGGCCCGGACCCGCGGCCGGCCGGCCCGGGCCTGCCCGACCACGGGTTTGCCCACGACCGGGGCCTGATCACCAAACGGGAGGTGCGCGCCGTGGCCCTGGCCGTGCTCGCCCCGCCCCGCAACGGCGTGTTGTGGGACGTGGGCGCCGGCTCGGGCTCGGTGGCGGTGGAGGCGTGCCTCGGCCGGCCCGGGCTCCGGGCGTACGCGGTGGAGCGCACCGGGGCGGGCCTCGGGCACATCCGCGAGAACCGGCGCCGGTTCCGGGTGGCCGGGCTCGTGCCCGTGGCCGGGGAGGCGCCCGCTGCCCTGGCCGGCCTGCCCGATCCGGACGCGGTGTACGTGGGGGGAACCGGTGGCCGCCTGGACGCGGTGCTGGACGCGTGCTGGACCCGGCTCCGGCCCGGCGGCTCCCTGGTGGTCGCGGCCGTGCTGGTGGACACCCTGGCCGATACAATGGCGTGGGCCAGGCAGCGCGGACTCGGCCCGGAGCTGACCGAGATCGCGGCGGCCCGGTCGCGGCCCGTGGCCGGCAGGACCCGGCTGGACCCGATGAACCCGGTGACCCTGGTCCGGTTCGGACGGCCGGCGGGAGGCGAGGCGTGACGACCGAGGCGGTGCGGCCCGGCGAGGTGGTGTTCGTGGGCGCGGGCCCGGGAGATCCGCGGCTGATCACCGTGCTCGGCCGCGAAGCGGTGGCGGCCGCGGACGTGATCCTGTACGCGGGCAGCCTGGTGAACCCGGCGGTGCTCCGTTGGGCCCGGCCGGACGCCGAGCGCCACGACACCGCCGCCCTCACCCTCGGCCAGACCACGGCCCTGTGCCTCGCCGCTGCCCGGGACGGCCGGCGGGTGGTGCGGCTCCACACCGGCGACCCGTCCCTGTACGGCGCGATCCAGGAGCAGCTCGCTCCCCTGGAGGCCGCCGGGGTTCCGTGCCGGGTGGTGCCCGGGGTGAGTTCGGCGTTCGCGTCGGCCGCGGCCCTGGGAACCCAGCTCACCCTGCCCGGGGCGAGCCAGACCGTGATCTTCACCCGGCTCGGCGGCCGGACCCCGGTGCCCGAAAGCGAGTCCCTGGACCGGCTGGCCGCGTCGGGCGCCACCCTGTGCGTGTTCCTGTCGGTGGGCCGGATCGACGAGGTGGTCGCGGCATGCCGGGCGGCCGGGCGGCCGGGCGGCACCCCGGCGGCCGTGGTCCACCGGGCGTCGTGGCCCGACCAGGCGTGGGTGACCGGCACCCTGGCCGACATCGCCGGCCGGGTGCGCGCAGCCGGGTTCGAGCGCCAGGCCATGATCCTGGTGGGGGAGGCCCTGCGGCCGCGGCTGGAGGGGTGGGACGGGTTCCAGCGCTCCAAGCTGTACGACCCGTCGTTCGAACACGGGTTCAGGGGCCGACAGGCCGCCGGCAGCGGACGAAAGCCCGATGAAGACCCCGCCTGACCCGGCAGCGGACGAGAGCAGGCAGCGGGGAGCGCGCTTCCTGGCCGCGACCCCGTCCACCGCCCGCGGTCCGCTGCCGTCCGGCCTGCACGCGATCGCGCTGACGCGCCCGGGCGCCCGGACCGCCGCCCGGATCGCGGCCGGCCTGCCCGGCACCCGGGCGTGGGCGCCGGCCCGGTTCGCGGCCGAGGCCGGGGTGGACGGGTTCGACGAGCCGGTGGCCGACCGGATCGCCCGCCTGTGGCCGGGGGCCGGGGGGTTCCTCTTGGTGATGGCCGCGGGGATCGCGGTGCGGGCGATCGCGCCGCTGTTGCGGGACAAGACCGTGGACCCGGCCGTGGTGGTGCTGGACCCGGGCGGCCGGTTCGCCGTGCCCCTCCTGTCCGGCCACCTGGGGGGGGGCAACGACCTGGCCCGGGCCGTGGCCGAGCGGCTGGGGGGCCGGGCCGTGATCACCACGGCCACGGACGCGGCCGGCCGGCCCGCCGTGGAGGTGTGGGCCAGGCAGCGGGGGTGGAAGCTCTGCCCCCGGTCCGGCGTGGTCCGGGTCAACGCCGCGTGGGCCAGCGGCGAACCCGTGGCCGCGTGGGTCGACCCCCTGGCTGGCGGGCCGGAGCAGGTGGCGGAGCTGGCCGCGCACCTGGAACGGGTCCTGGCCGACCCGGACGAAGTCCGGGCGTTCCCCGGCGCGGTGCTGGCCGTCACGCCCCGGCTCGCCCCCGGGCCGTGGGCCGACCTGGTGGTCCACCCCCGGTGCCTGGCGCTGGGGGTGGGGTGCCGCCGCAACGCGACGCCCGGCGTCGTGACGGCCGGGGTCCGCCGGTCCCTGGAGGACGCGGGCCTTTCCCCGGCCGCGGTCGCCGTGGTGGCGTCGGCCGACCTCAAGGCGGACGAACCCGCACTGCACCGGCTCGCCCGGGACCTGGACGTCCGGCTGGTCACCTTCCCGAGCGAACGCTTGGCCGCCGTGCCGGTGCCCACCCCCTCGGCCCGGGTGGCCCAGGCCACGGGCACCCCGAGCGTGGCCGAGGCGGCCGCCGTGCTGGCCTCCGGCGGGGGCCAGCTGGTGGCGCCCAAGGTGAAGGGCACCACGTGGACCCTGGCCGTGGCCGCGCCGGCGGCCTTCCGTCCCCCCGGCGCCGAACCTGGAGCGACGCGATGAGTTCCGGCTCCCCTGAAGACCCCCGGCTGTTCGTGGTGGGCATCGGCCCGGGAGGCCGGGCCCACACCACCGGGCGCGCCCTCGAGGCGATCGCCGCGGCCGACACCGTGGTCGGCTACACCCTGTACATCGACCTGCTCGGCGACCTGGTCGCGGGCAAGGAGGTGGTGTCCACCGGCATGACCCGGGAGGTGGACCGGTGCCGGGCCGCGGTGGCCCGGGCCCTGGACGGCCGCACCGTGGCCGTGGTGAGCACGGGGGACGCCGGGGTGTACGGCATGGCCGGCCTGGTGCTCGAACTGCTGGCCGAGGCCGACCCGGCCGGAGCGGTTCCCGTGGAGATCGTGCCCGGCGTCTCGGCCGTGCACGCGGCAGCCAGCCTGCTGGGGGCGCCCCTGATGACCGATTTCGCGGTGATCAGCCTGTCGGACCTGCTCACCCCGTGGGAGACGATCGAGCGGCGGCTCGAGGCGGCCGGGACCGGTGACTTCGTGGTGGCCCTGTACAACCCCCGCAGCCGGAAACGGGTCGGGCACCTGGCCCGGGCGTGCGAGATCCTGGGCCGGCACCGGGCCCCCGACACCCCGGCGGGGGTGGTCCGCAACGCCCTCCGGGACGGCGCGTCCGTGGTGCGCACCACCCTGGCCGAGCTGCCGTCCTGCTCCGTGGACATGATGAGCGTGGTGGTGGTGGGCAGCCGGGCGACCCGGCGCCTGGGCCGGTGGATCGTGACCCCCCGGGGCTACCCCCTGGACCGGCAGGGCCGGCCTTGACGGCCCGGGGGGCGTGTGCCAGGATGCAACCGGACGAAATGCCCACTGGTTCCAAGCTGTTGCCGGTGTCCTCGCCAGCCCGGCCACGCAGGACGGGGCGAGCATGACCCACGAAAGCCGGTTCCCCGTTCACGCGCCCTCCCCCGCGGCCCCCCGCCGGTGAACCCGGCCGCCCGGCCATGAACCGACCCGGCCGTGCCGCGCTCCACGCCCTCGCCTGGGCCGCGGCGACCCTCCTCGTCCTGTGGTGGACCCTGCTGCCGTTCCGGCACGACTGGACCGCAGCCGCAGTGGCCCGGGCCGTGGCGGACATCCAGTGGGTGCCGTTCCGGGAGCGGGGCCGGGCGCCCCTGTGGAGCGACGTGGCCGGGAACCTGGCGCTGTTCGTCCCGTTCGGGTTCACGGCGTGGCGGTACTGGGAGGGCCGGCGGGGCCGGCTGTGGCGGGTGCTCGGGGCTGCGCTGGTGCTAAGCCTCGGTGTGGAAGCCCTCCAGCTCACGATCCCGGCCCGCCGCACCAGCGCCACCGACCTGGCCACCGACGCCCTGGGCGCCCTGGCCGGCGCCGGGGCGGGCCGGTTATGGGAGGCGCGGCTGCGGGCGGCCTGCCACCGGTGGTTCGGGCTGCTGGCGGCAGGGCATCCCGGACCGGTACTGGTAGCGGTGTTCACCGGTTGTCTGGCGCTGTGGGCGCTGGTACCCGGCGCTGGCCCCCCCCGCGACCTGTGGACCCAGACCCAGATCCTGGCGTCCAGCTTCCGGCGGTTCCCGGGGTGGACGCAGTGGGTGGCCCAGGCGGTCCACCCGGCGGCGGTGGGGTTGTGCTACGGGGCGCTCGCCTCGCGGTCGTCGGGCGGGGGCCGGCCGGGCGCGGTGCTCACCGGGTGGATCGGTGCCGCGGTCGTGGCCATCTCGTTGGAGATCCTGCAGGTGGCCGCCCCCACCCGCCAGCCAGACGTGTGGCAGGCGGCGGCCATGGCGGCCGGGGCGTTGCCAGGGGCTGTGGCCGGGGTGTCGGGCCGGCTCCCCACCACCCTCGCGGCTGCAACGGCCGGCGTCGTGGCCCTCACGTCGACCCCGGCGGGAGGGGGCCCGGTGGCCGCCTCCCGCACCACCCTCCTGCTCGGGGCAGCCCTGACCGGAGCCGCCGCCCTGTACAACCGGAACCCGGGCCGGGCGGCCGGCCCCCAGCAGCGGAGCGCGTGATGACGCGAAGGATCGTGGTAACCGTAATCGGTGCCGACCAGGTGGGCATCGTGGCCAAGGTGGCCACGGTGCTCGCCGAGCACCGGGTGAACATCGAGGACATCAATCAGAAGATCCTCGGGGGGAACATCTTCGCGATGACCCTCCTGGCGGACGCGGCCGCGTCCGGTCTGTCCCTGCCCGAACTCGGGGAACGCCTCGAAGCGGCCCTGGACGGCATGGACCTGAAAGTCATGGTCCAGGACGCCGAGGTGTTCCGCTTCATGCACCGGGTGTGACCGGGGGAGGAGCCGGCGTGGAACGTCCGTTGCCCTACAGCAGCTGGTGCTACGTGTGCGGTGCCGACAACCCGCTGGGCCACCGGGTGGTGTTTGCCACCGACGGCGAACGGGTGAGGCTGCGCTACACCCCGGACCGCCACCGCCAGGGGTACCAGGGCGTGGTCCACGGCGGGCTGCTGTGCACCTTGCTCGACGAGGCCATGGGCTGGGCGCCGTCCTTGACCCGGGAGCGGATGTACGTGACCGGCGAGCTGACCACCCGGTTTTTGCGGCCGTTTCCGGTGGGCCGGGAGATGGTGGTGGAGGCGCGAGCCGAAAAGGTCACGGCCCGGCTCGCCCTGGTGACCGGTGAAGTCCGCGACGCCGACGGCACGCTGTACGCAACGGCCCGGGGCAAGTTCCTGCCCATGGACGCCGACCAGACCCGGGCCGTGGACGAGCAACTGATCTACGACGCCGACACGGTGCGGCTGTTCGGGGCGGGGAGGGGCTCCGGAACGGCCCGGCAAGGCTGAATCGGCCCTTCGGAACCAGGCGCCACCCCGGGATCATCCGGCAGCCCCCCTGTCCCTGGGCGTCGCTGCCGGCTCGGTGGCCAGTTGGAAGCCGTTGTGCTATGCTGCGCCCTCTTTTTTTGAAGACGTGGAGGGGTGTTCCATGCCCCAGGACCGGCCGGATCCCTGGCTGGACGCGTTCGTCCGCCACCTGGAGGTCGAACGGGGCGCGTCCCGCCACACGGTGCGGGGGTACCGCAACGACGTGGTCGCCCTGGGCCGGTTCGCCCGGTCCGGTGACGGCCCGACGGGCCCCGACCTGTGGCGCAGGGTAGATCCTGGCACGGTCCGGGCGTTCCTGGGCTCCCTGCACCGGGACCACGCCCGGACGTCCATCGGCCGCACCCTGTCGGGGGTGCGGGCGTTCTTCCGGTTCCTGGTGCGGGACGGCTACCTGGAGCGCAACCCGGCCGACGGGGTGCCCGCTCCCAAGACACCCAGGACCTTGCCCGGGTTCCTGTCCGTGGACGAGGTGGTCCACCTGCTGGACACCGTGGGCGGCGACGGGCTCCTGCCCGCCCGAGACCGGGCCCTGCTCGAGTTGCTGTACGCCACGGGCGTGCGGGTGGGGGAGTTGGTGGGCCTGAACGGGCGGGACGTGCGGCTGGCGGCAGGCACGCTCCGGGTACGGGGCAAGGGCCGCAAGGAGCGGGAGGTCCCCCTCACCGGCCCCAGCACCCGGGCCCTCGAGCGCTATTTCGAACTCCGGGCCGGCGCGGGCCGGCCGGTGGAACCCCAAGGCCCGGTGTTCCTGAACGCCCGGGGCAGCCGCCTCACCGACCGCAGCGTGCGCCGGGTGCTCGACCGGTGGCTCCGGGCGGCCGCGATCGCCCGGGGCGTGAGCCCCCACACCCTGAGGCACTCGTTCGCGACCCACTTGCTGGCCGGCGGCGCAGACCTCAGGGCGATCCAGGAGCTGTTGGGACACCGGAGCCTGTCCACCACCCAGAAGTACACCCACGTCGGCATCGAGCGGTTGATGGCGGTGTACGACCGGGCCCACCCGAGGGCGTGAGGAAAGACATGGGCGACAGCGGTCCATTTCGCGGTACCACCGTGGTGTGCGTGCGCCGGGACGGCCGGGTGGCCATGGCCGGGGACGGCCAGGTGACCTTCGGCCACACCGTTCTGAAGCGCACCGCCCGCAAGGTGCGCACCCTGGGGAGCGGCAAGGTGCTGGCCGGGTTCGCCGGGGCAACGGCGGACGCGTTCACCCTGCTGGAGCGGTTCGAGGGCAAGCTGGACGCCCACCGGGGCAACCTGCGCCGGGCCGCCGTGGAGCTGGCAAAGGACTGGCGCACCGACAAGTACCTGCGCCGCCTGGAGGCGATGCTGCTGGTCGCCGACCGGGAGGCGACCCTGCTCCTGTCCGGAACCGGCGACGTGGTGGAGCCCGACGAGGAGGTCGTGGCGATCGGGTCGGGCGGGCCGTACGCCCTGGCAGCCGGCCTGGCCCTGGCCGACCACTCGGCGCTGCCCGCCGCCGAGATCGCCCGGGAGGCCTTGCGGGCCGCCGCGAGGATCTGTATCTACACCAACGACTCGGTGGAACTGGAGGAGCTGGGACCCGGATCATGACTGTATTCACCCCCCGAGAGGTGGTCTCGGAACTGGACCGATACATCGTGGGCCAGGCCGCGGCCAAGCGCGCCGTGGCGATCGCCCTGCGCAACCGGTGGCGCCGCCAGCAGGTGGCCGAGCCCCTGCGCGACGAGATCACCCCGAAGAACATCCTGCTCATCGGCCCCACCGGCGTGGGCAAGACCGAGATCGCCCGGCGCCTGGCCCGGCTGGCCCGGGCGCCGTTCGTCAAGGTGGAGGCCAGCAAGTTCACCGAGGTGGGCTACGTGGGCCGGGACGTGGAGAGCATGGTCCGGGACCTGGTGCGGGTGTCGATCGCGATGGTGCAGGAAGAGGAACGGGCCCGGGTGGCTGCCCGGGCCGAGGAACTGGCCGAAACGCGCATCCTGGACCTGCTGCTGCCGGGGCGGATGGGCACCGACCCCGGGGAGTCCACCACCCGGGACCGCCTGCGGGAGATGCTCCGGGCCGGCAAGCTCGACGACCGCACCGTGGAGGTGGAGGTGGCGGTCCAGGGCGCGTCGCCGGCCATGGAGATCTTCACCGGCCAGGGCATGGAGGAGATGGGCCTCCAGATCCAGGACATGCTCGGCAACATGTTCCCCAAGCGAAAGAAACGCCGGACCGTGAAGATCCCCGAAGCCCTGGAACTCCTCAAGGAGCAAGAGGCCGCCCGGCTGATCGACCAGGAGAAGGTGACCGAGATGGCCCTGGAACGGGCCGAGAACCACGGGATCATCTTCATCGACGAGATCGACAAGATCACCGCCCGGGACGGGGGCAGCGGGCCGGACGTGTCCCGGGAGGGGGTGCAGCGCGACATCCTGCCGATCGTCGAGGGCAGCACGATCCACACCAAGTACGGTATGGTCAAGACCGACCATGTCCTGTTCATCGCGGCCGGCGCGTTCCACATGTCCAAACCGTCGGACCTGATCCCGGAACTCCAGGGCCGGTTCCCGATCCGGGTCGAGCTGGACGCCCTGGGCAAGGAGGACTTCGTCCGCATCCTCACCGAACCCCAGAACGCCCTGGTGCGCCAGTACGAGGCGCTGCTCGGCACCGAGGGGCTCGCCCTCACCTTTGCCGGCGACGCAGTGGACGAGATGGCCGACATGGCGGTGCATGTGAACGACAAGACCGAGAACATCGGGGCCAGGCGGCTCCACACGATCCTGGAGAAGGTCGTCGAGGAGATCAGCTTCCGGGCCCCGGACCTGGAAGATCGGGAACTGGTGATCGACCGGGCGTACGTGCGCGCGCACCTGGCCGACGTGGTCGCGGACCCGGGCGTGTCCCGGTACATCCTGTAGCAGGCCCTCCCCCTCCCGCGAGGCGCGGATCCCATGGAACAGCTGATCCACAAGGCCCAGGTCCTCCACGAGGCGCTCCCGTACATCCGGGAGTTCTACGGCAAGGTAGTGGTCATCAAGTACGGCGGCCACGCCATGGTGGACGATCGGCTCAAGGAGAACTTCGCCCGGGACGTGGTGCTGATGCGCTACATCGGGCTGAACCCGGTGGTGGTCCACGGCGGCGGGCCCCAGATCAACCGGGTGCTCGAGCAGATGCGCATCGAGAGTACGTTCGTGGACGGCATGCGGGTGACCGACGCGTCCACCATGGACGTGGTCGAGATGGTGCTCGGCGGCCGGGTCAACAAGGAGATCGTCAACCTGATCCAGCTCCACGGCGGCCGCGCCGTGGGCCTCACCGGCAAGGACGGCGGCCTGATCCGGGCGGAGAAGCTGTGGATGGAGAAGCGGCGCGACGCCAACCTGCCCCCCGAGATCATCGACATCGGGTCGGTCGGCCGGGTGACCGAGATCCGGCCCCAGGTGATCCAGGCCCTGGACACCGGCGGGTTCATCCCGGTGATCGCGCCGGTGGGGGTGGGCGAGGACGGCGCCACTTACAACATCAACGCCGACCTGGTGGCCGGCCGGGTGGCCGGCGCGCTCCGGGCCGAAAAACTGGTGCTCCTGACCGACGTGCGGGGCATCCTGGACGCGAACGGCAACCTGCTCAGCTCGGTCCGTCGGGCCGAGGTGGAAGACCTGATCGCCGCCGGGGTGATCCGGGGAGGCATGATCCCCAAGGTGCGGTGCGCCCTGGACGCGCTGGCCGACGGGGTGAGCAAGGTGCACATCGTGGACGGCCGGGTGGAGCACGCCGTGCTCCTGGAGATCTTCACCCGGGGCGGCGTGGGCACCGAGATCGTGGGGTGACCGATGGGCAACGCCGAGATCATCCAGCTGGCCGGGACCTGCCTGATGCCCACCTACGCCCGGTTCCCCGTGGCCCTGGTGCGGGGCCAGGGGCTCCGGGTGTGGGACGCGGACGGGTGCCAGTACCTGGACTTCCTGGCCGGGATCGCGGTGTGCAACCTGGGCCACTGCCACCCCCGGGTGGTGGACGCGATCCGGCAGCAGGCCGGCCGGCTGCTCCACGTGTCCAACCTGTACCACATCGAGCCCCAGGCGGAGCTGGCCCGGCTCCTGGTGGACCACACCTTTGCCGACCGGGTGTTCTTCGCCAACAGCGGGGCCGAAGCCAACGAGGGCGCGATCAAGCTGGCCCGCAAGTTCCACAAGGACCGGGGCCAGCCGGGGCGGACCCAGATCGTGTCGGCCACGGGCAGCTTCCACGGCCGCACCCTGGCCACCCTGACCGCCACCGGCCAGGACAAGGTGAAGACGGGGTTCGCCCCCCTGCCGCCCGGGTTCTCCACCGTTCCCTACGGCGACGCGGCCGCCCTGGAGGCGGCCGTTGGGCGGGACACGGCCGCGGTGCTCCTCGAGCCGATCCAGGGGGAGGGCGGCGTGCGGGTCCCACCGGACGGGTACCTGGGCCGGGTCCGGGAGATCTGCGACGAGCAGGGCGCCCTGCTGGTGCTGGACGAGGTCCAGACCGGCGCAGGGCGGACCGGCACGTTCCTGGCCGCCGAGCGCGACGGCGTGACCCCAGACATCTGTACCCTGGCCAAGGGCCTGGGCGGGGGGGTCGCGATCGGCGCGTTGCTGGCCACCGAGGCGGTGTCGGCCAGTTTCGGCCCCGGCACCCACGCGTCCACGTTCGGGGGAAACCCCCTGGCCACGGCCGCGGGCCTGGCCGCCGTGAAGACGATCCTGGAAGACGGCATCCTGGACCACTGCCGCGAGGTGGGCGCGTACCTGCTGGACCGGCTGGCCGACCTGGCCGCAGGCTGCCCCCGGGTGGCCGCGGTGCGCGGCCGGGGCCTGCTCGTGGGCGTCGAGCTGGCCGCGGGGGAGAGCGCGGCCGACCGGGTCCGCGCGCTGATGGACCGGGGGTTCCTCACCGGCACGGCGGGCGACCGGGTGCTGCGCCTGGCCCCTCCCCTGATCGTGGAGCGCGCCGAGATCGACGCCCTGCTCGCGGCCCTGGCCGAGGTCCTGTGACCCCGCACCTTCGGCTTCCCCGTAACTGCCGCTAGGAGGCTAGGAGGCTGGGACGCTATGAAGCTTGAAAAACTAGCAGGATCTCCCAGCGTTGCACGTGCGACACCGCCTCCTTGGCGCCCCCTCACCGTCCCGGGGGCATGGGGCCTGCTGGAGAGCCGGGCGCGGCTCCTTGGGACTCGCCGCGCCCCCCGAACCCTTGTTGTCGAACCGGCGGCGGCCCGCGCAGACCGTTCCGGCAACGGCACGCGAGGGCGCGGCGATCGGATGCCGCATTCGCGCCCGGCCGGAGGCAGGCCCCATGCCCCCCGCCGGCTGTGGTCTGAGGATCAAGCAACGTTACTTTCGCCGTTGCCGGGCGCCCCAAGGGCCTGAAGGGGCTTCCATGCAACTTCCGATCGGGCGCAGGGAGCTTAGGGTGTTAGCAGGTTGCGGAAAAAGCAACCTGCTACGCGCCCCACGGAGGGGGTGCCAAATCGCGAGGGTTGAAAACCCGAGTGATTTGAAAGACCTCGACGGGGCCGTCCCCGAGAGGTCGTGGCTGAAAAACCCACGGACGGGGTTTTTCAGCATCCTGTTAGAAGCGGTCGCGGGAACAGGGGGCCTGCCGGAGCGCCGCGTGCGGCTCCTCAGCTCGCCGCGCCCAGCCGCCGGCCGCGGCCCCCGGATTCCGCAACATTGCGTTCCCCTTTGTCGGGCCCAGCAGGGACCCCAGGGTGCTTCCAACCCTCGCCTTTTGACCGGACGATCCCCATGCCCCGCCACTTCCTGCGCCTGACCGACTACACCCGGGAGGAACTCCTGGACCTGCTCGCCCTGGCCGCGGACCTCAAGGCCCGCCAGGCCCGGCGCGAGCCCCACCGGCTGCTCGAAGGCCGCACCCTGGCGATGCTGTTCGAGAAGAGTTCCACCCGCACCCGGGTGTAGTTCGAGGTGGGCATGTTCCAGCTGGGCGGCCACGCCCTGTTCCTGTCGCCCAGGGACACCCAGATCGGCCGGGGGAGCCGGTCAAGGACACGGCCCGGGTACTCAGCCGGTACGTGGACGCGGTGATGGTGCGCACCTACGGCCAGGGCGTGCTCGAAGAGCTGGCCGAGTGGTCCACGGTGCCCGTGATCAACGGCCTCACCGACCTGCTGCACCCGTGCCAGATCCTGGCCGACCTGCTCACCGCCACCGAGCGCCGGGGCGGCCTCGACGGCCTCCGGGTCGCGTGGATCGGCGACGGCAACAACATGGCCCACTCCTGGATCAACGCGGCCCGGGTGCTCGGGTTCGGCCTGCGCCTGGCCTGCCCGGACGGGTTCCACCCCGACGGGGCGATCCTGGGCCCGGCCGTGGAGGCCGGGGCGGACGTGGCCGTGGCCCGGGACCCGGCCGAGGCCGCGCGGGGCGCCCATGTGGTGACCACCGACGTGTGGGCGTCCATGGGCCAGGAGTCCGAGCAGGAGGCGCGCGCCGAGGCGTTCGCCGGCTACCAGGTGGACGACCGGGTGATGGCCGGCGCGGACCCGGACGCGGTGTTCCTCCACTGCCTGCCGGCCCACCGGGGCGAGGAAGTGACCGAGGCCGTGCTCGAAGGCCCCCGTTCCGCCGTGTGGGACGAGGCCGAGAACCGGCTCCACGTGCAGAAGGCGATCCTGGTGCGGCTGCTCGGCCCGTGACCGGCCCCGCCGAAGACCCGTACCCCTTTACCGAGGTGCCCCCATGCAGCGACCCGACGTGAAGAAAGTGGTGCTCGCCTACTCGGGCGGGCTGGACACATCGATCATCCTCAAGTGGCTCATCGACACCTACGGGTGCGAGGTGGTCGCGTTCTCGGCCGACGTGGGCCTGGGAGAGGAACTCGACGGGCTGGAGGACAAGGCCCGGGCCACGGGCGCGTCCCGGGTATACGTGGAGGACCTGCGCGAGGAGTTCGTGCGGGACTTCGTGTTCCCGATGTTCCGGGCGGGTGCAATCTACGAGAACGAGTACCTGCTGGGCACGTCCATCGCCCGGCCCCTGATCGGCAAGCGCATGGTCGAGATCGCCCAGGCCGAGGGCGCGGACGCGATCTGCCACGGCGCCACGGGCAAGGGCAACGACCAGGTCCGGTTCGAGCTGACGGCCTACGCCCTGGCGCCCGACATCACGGTGATCGCGCCGTGGCGCGAGTGGGACCTGAACTCCCGGGAGAAACTGATCGAGTACGCCCACCGCCACGGCATCCCGGTGCCGGTGACCAAGGCCAAGCCGTACTCCAGCGACCGGAACCTGCTGCACATCTCGTTCGAGGGCGGCGTGCTCGAAGACCCGTGGAACGAGCCCGACGAGGACATGTTCGTGCTCTCGGTGAGCCCCGAGGCGGCGCCGGACGCGCCCGAGTACGTGGAGGTCGCGTTCGAGGCCGGCACGCCGGTGGCGGTGAACGGCGAGGCCCTGTCCCCCGCGGCCCTGCTGACCCGGCTGAACGAACTGGGCGGCCGCCACGGCGTGGGCCGGGTGGACATCGTGGAGAACCGGTTCGTGGGCATGAAGAGCCGGGGGGTGTACGAGACCCCGGGCGGCACCATCCTGCGGGCGGCCCACAAGGCGGTGGAGAGCCTCACCATGGACCGGGAAGTGCTGCACCTCCGGGACTCCCTGGTGCCCAAGTACGCAGAACTCGTGTACAACGGGTTCTGGTTCGCCCCCGAGCGCCAGACCCTGCAGGCGTTCATGGACGAGGCCCAGCGCCACGTCACCGGCACCGCCCGGCTCAAACTCTACAAAGGCAACTGCATCCTGGTGGGCCGCAAGAGCCCGGTGAGCCTGTTCGACCCCGAGGTGGCCACGTTCGAGGCCGACGAGGTGTACGACCAGGCCGACGCCACCGGGTTCATCAAGCTCAACGCCCTCAGGCTGCGCACCCTGAAGAAGTTGCGGGGGTAGACCCATGGCCGACAAACCCTGGGGCGGGCGGTTCCGGGAGGAGACCCTGAAGATCGTCGAGCGGTTCACGGCGTCGATCGGGTTCGACCAGCGGCTGGCCCGCCAGGACATCCGCGGCTCGATCGCCCACGCCCGGATGCTCGCGGCCCAGGGCATCCTGACCCGGGAAGAGGCCGACACCCTGGTGGACGGCCTCCAGCGGGTGCTGGCCGAGATCGAGGCGGGCTCGTTCGCGTTCTCCGAGGCCCTCGAAGACATCCACATGAACGTGGAAAAACGTCTCACCGACCTGGTGGGCGCGGTGGGCGGAAAACTCCACACCGCCCGGAGCCGCAACGACCAGGTGGCCCTGGACCTCAGGCTGTTCCTGGTGGACGAGATCCAGGACCTGCTCGACCTGCTCCGGGGGCTGTGCGAGGCGTTCCTGGACCGGGCCGGGCCCGAGGCCGACCTGCTCGTGCCCGGGTACACCCACCTCCAGCGGGCCCAGCCCGTGACGTTCGGCCACCACTGGCTCGCGTACTTCGAGATGTTCCTGCGGGACGCCCAACGGCTGCGGGACGCCCTGGGACGGACCCGGCAGTCCCCCCTGGGCGCGGGCGCCCTGGCCGGCTCCCCCTACCCGGTGGACCGGGAGCGGGTGGCTCGGGACCTGGGCCTGGACGGGGTTTGCCGCAACAGCCTGGACGCGGTGTCCGACCGGGACTTCGCCCTGGAGTTCCTGTTCTGCGCCTCGGTGATCATGACCCACCTGTCCCGGCTGTCCGAGGAACTCGTCCTGTGGTCGAGCCAGGAGTTCGGGTTCGTGACCCTGTCGGACGGGTTCTGCACGGGCTCGTCGATCATGCCCCAGAAGAAGAACCCCGACGTGCCCGAACTGCTGCGGGGCAAGGCGGGCCGCACCTACGGCAACCTCATTGCCCTGCTCACCACCCTGAAGGCCCTGCCCCTGGCCTACAACAAGGACATGCAGGAGGACAAGGAGCCGGTGTTCGACTCCCTGGACACGGTCAAGGGCAGCGTAGCCATCGCGATCGAGATGGTGCGCGGCCTCACCGTGCGGCCCCACCGGGCACGGCAGGCGTTGAAGGCCGGGTACCTCACCGCCACCGACCTGGCCGACTACCTGGTGAACAAGGGGCTGCCGTTCCGGGAGGCCCACGAGGTGGTGGGCCGGCTGGTGGCCCTGTGCGACGAACGGGGCTGCGGCCTGGAAGACCTGGGCCTGGACACCCTGCGGTCGTTCTCGGACCGGTTCGGCGCGGACGTGGCCGGGGTACTCGATCCCGGGGCCAGCGTGGCCCGCCGCAAGGCCCTGGGCGGCCCCGCCCCGGACAACGTCCGCAGGGAGGCGGCCTTGGGCCGCCAGCGGCTGGACGCCGTGTGGCCCCGGCGGGGATGACCCCCCAGGGTGTCCCCTGCCGGGCCGCAGCCGCCGCCCTCGTGGCCGCGCTCGTCGCGGCCGGGGCGGCGGGCTGCGGCCGGCGCGGTCCGCCCGTGCCCCTCCAGCTACGCCAGCCCCTGCCGCCGCGCAGCCTCACCGTGTCCGCCCCGGCCGGCCGGCTCACCCTGTCGTGGAAGGCACCCCGCAAAGACCTGGCGGGCCGGCCCGTGGAGGTGCTGGTGGCGTACCGGGTGCTCCGGGCCGCCGCGCCGCCCGGCGCCGGCGGGTGCACCGGATGCCCGGACCCCGGGGATGTGGTGGCAGAGGTGCGGCCTCCCGCAGCCGGGCCGGACGGCGACCCGCCCACCTCGTGGGCCGATCCGGACGCCCGGCCGGGGTGGTCGTACCGGTACCGCGTGGTCGCGGTGGCCGCCCCGAACCGTGCGGGCCGTCCCTCGGATCCGGTTGCGGTCACCTGGGTGCCCGTGCCGCCCCCGGACGCGCGGGCGCTCCCCTTGGACGCCGCGGCCGAGATCGTGGTGGACGCCCCGCGGGTACCGGACGGTGTGCAGCTGGCGGCGTTCCGGGTGTACGCCGGCGGCCGGCGGGTGGCCCAGGAACCCGCCGGCACCGGCGCGGTCCGGGTGGCGCCCCTGGAGAACGACCGGCGCCACGTCCTGGAGGTGCGCACCGTCGCCCGAACCCCCGAGGGGTGGGAGGTGGAGAGCCCCGGCACGCCGGTGACCGTGACCCCCCGGGACACCACCCCGGCCCGGCCGCCGGCCGACCTGGCCGTGCTGAACGAACCCGGCGGCCTCCGGCTCCTGTGGGTGCCGGCCGGAACCGAACCGTACGCCGCGGTCGTGGTACTGCGGGCCGAGGGGGACAGCCCCCTGGCCGAGATCGCCCGGCTGCCCGGCACCGCAACCGGGTACCTGGACCGGTCTGCCCAGCCCGGCGTGGCGTACCGGTACGCGGTGGCGGCCGAGGACCGGGCGGGCAACCGCAGCGCCCCCACCCGGGTCGTGGGCGCCCGTCGTCGTTGACCCTATCAGGATGCGGGAAACCCCCATCCGTGGGTTTTTCCGCAACCTGCCATCGAACCCGATGCCGGCTCCGGGCCGGCCAGGAGGACCCCCCCATGCCCAAGCTGTCCCTGCTCGAACTGGCCCAGCGCAAGCTGCGCGGGCCCAAGCTCACCATGCTCACGGCGTACGACTACCCCACGGCCCGGGTCGTGGACCGGGCCGGGATCGACCTCATTCTGGTGGGGGACAGCCTCGGCATGGTGTGCCTGGGATACCCGGACACCGTGTCCGTGACCCTGGACGAGATGGTCCACCACACGGCGGCCGTGGCCCGGGGCACCGAGCGGGCCCTGGTGGTGGCGGACCTGCCGTTCCTGAGCTACCAGGTGTGCGCCGAGGACGCCGTGCGCAGCGCGGGCCGGCTCCTCAAACAGGGCCGGGCGGACTGCGTCAAGCTCGAGGGCGGCCGCACCCAGGCGGACAAGATCGAGGCGATCGTGCGGGCCGGCATCCCGGTGATGGGCCACATCGGCCTCACCCCCCAGACCGCGACCCAGCTCGGCGGGTTCAAGGTCCAGGGCCGCGACGCCGAAGCCGCCCGCGCCCTGGAGGCCGACGCCAAGGCCGTGGAGGCGGCCGGCGCGTTTGCCCTGGTGCTCGAGTGCGTGCCGTCCACCCTGGCCGCCCGGATCACCCAGGCCGTGTCGATCCCGACCATCGGCATCGGCGCCGGAGGCCGGTGCGACGGCCAGGTGCTCGTGCTCCACGACCTGGCCGGCCTGTTCGACCGGTTCACGCCCAAGTTCGTCAAACGGTACGCAGACCTGGGCCGGGCCCTGGCCGAAGCCGTGGAGGCGTTCCGCCAGGAGGTGGAGGACGGCGCGTTCCCCGGGGAGGAGCACACGTTCACCGGGTGACCCGAAGACTTGACCTCCGTCCGGACGACCTTACCTTTTGGGTGCGCGCCCTCCGGGGGGCCACAGTCCGGGCCCCGCGACCCGATCGCGGAGAAAGGAGGAAAGGCCATGTCCCTGATCCGTTGGGAACCCCAGACCCGGGCGCTAGACCCGTTCCACGGGCTCCGGGACGAAGTGGACCGGCTGTTCGAGGACTTCTTCCGGGGCGTTCCGTCCCCGTGGCGGGAAGCCGGGGGCTCCGAGACCCGCGTGCCCAGCGTGGACCTCAAGGAGACGGACGACGCGTTCGTCCTGACCGCAGAGCTGCCCGGGGTGGGCAAGGACGAGCTGGACCTGACCGTGGCCGAGGACCGGGTCACCCTGAGCGGCGAGCGGCGCCGCGAGGACGAGAAGAAGGGCGAGAACTACCACTACCGGGAGACGATCTACGGCCGGTTCCAGCGGGTGGTCCCCCTGCCCGACCGGATCCTGGCCGACAAGGCCGAGGCCAGGCTCAAGGACGGCGTGCTGACCCTGACCCTGCCCAAGGCCGAGCCCGCCAGAACCCGGGAGGTCAAGGTCGAGATCCAGTAGTCTCTGCCGGCGGCCGGCCCGGACAGCGGCCCAGGGGGTTCGAAAGCGGCCGGGCGGGGCAGCGCCCCCCTAGCAGGATGCGGAAAAACCCCATCCGTGGGTACTAAATCCAACGAAAGTATTGCCAGATCCTCATCCTTCCCCTTGGGTAGTGCGGGGTGGGGGTCTGGTGGAGCGCCGGGTGCGGCCCCTTGACTCGCCGCGCCGTTCGAACGCCCGGATCGTCTCCGAACGCCAAGGGTTCCGAGGTCGAGGCCCGGACCGACC
>JAJRUI010000050.1 GCA_024277875.1 Deferrisomatales bacterium | reverse complement strand
GGCGTAGCCTCGCGCCCGCGCCTTCACTGCCTGGATCAGTGAGTTGGTCCCTTCCAGCACCCCACCGGTCACTCCGGTCTCGAATACCCGCAGCACGCCCTCCCAGTGCGCCTTGATCGTCTTGGCCACCGCCTTCATGGGTTCCAGACGGCTCCGGATCGCCCAGCCGTACCATGCACGCAGTAGTTCCCGGGCCTGTTGGGGGCTCGGGGCGCTCTGGTAGATCTCCCGCAGACGCTCCTTGAGCCGCCATGCCCGGGCCGTCTTCAGGCCCCGTAGTAGAGTCCCCGGACGTGGTGTAAGAAGGCGGGGGGGTCTTGCGGGAAAAAGGCCACGAAGTCCCTCAACGGCGGAAGATCTTTTCCCGAGCACCGTTCCCCGAATTCCGGTTCCTGCTGCGGCCGCGTTCCATCGTCGGCCCCCTTTTTCGTTCTACTTCGTGGGCCGGCCCGCCGTCCCTTGGAACGCCCGGCCTCGGACCGGGCTCTTCCCGGAGCCGCCGCAGGCGCAGGGAGTTGGCCAGCACGGCCAGGGAACTGCCGGCCATGGCGGCCGCGGCCCACACCGGCGCCAGGCGGCCGGTGGCGGCCAGGGGGATCGCGACCGCGTTGTAGGCGAACGCCCAGCCCAGGTTCTGGCGGACCACGACCAGGGTCCGGCGGGCCACGGCCACGGCCAGGACGAGCCGCCCGAGGTCCGGCCGGGTGAGCACCAAGTCCGAGGTCTCCAGGGCGATGTCCGTTCCCCCGGCCAGGGCGCACCCCACGTCGGCGGCCGACAGGGCCGGCGCGTCGTTGATGCCGTCGCCCACCAGCAACACCCGTTCCCCCGCTTTCTGGCGCTCCCGGACCCAGCGGGTCTTGCCTTCCGGGGTGAGTTCCGCGTGCACTTCCCCGATCCCCACGGCTGCGGCCACCCGCCGGGCCGGGCCGGGCCGGTCGCCGGTGAGCAGGGCCGGCGCGATTCCCCGGGCCGCCAGGGCGGCCACCGCTTCCCGGGCCCCGGGCCGAATCTGGTCCTCCAGGGCCAGGGCCCCCAGGTACGCGCTCCCAGCCGCCACGTGGACCTCGGTGCAGCGGCCCTCCCCCTTAGGCGGCACCGCGATTCCGGCCTGTTCCAGGAACGCCCGGCTGCCCACCCGCACGGCCTGGCCGTTCACCTCGGCGGCCACCCCCAGGCCCGGCCGGGCAGCGACGCCCGCCGGCGCTGGGCCGGGGTCGATCCCCCTGGCCCTGGCCTCGTCCAGCACGGCCCGGGACAAGGGGTGGGCCGACGCGGACTCGACCCGGGCGGCCGCCGCGAGCAGTTCGGCCTCGGTCCGGTCCCGGGCCGGCCGGACCGCCACGACCCGGGGCCAGCCCCGGGTCAGGGTGCCCGTCTTGTCGAACCCGGCCCGGCTGACCCGGCCGAGGGCCTCGAGCACGTCCCCGCCCCGGAACAGGACGCCCCTCCGGGCCGCGGCGCCGGTGCCCACCAGGATCGCCAGGGGGGTGGCGAGCCCCAGGGCGCACGGGCACGCCACCACCAGTACGGCCACGGCCCGGAGCAGGGCGGTGCCCGTGCCGGCGCCGGCCAGATGCCAGTAGGCAAAGGTCGCCGCTGCCGTCATGCCTACGGCTGGCACGAACCGGGCCGCCACCCGGTCGGCCACGGCCTGCACCGGGGCGCGCCGGGCCTGGGCCTCCTCCACCAGCCGGGCGACCCGGCCGATGAACGACCCGGCCGCGGTGGCCGTGGCCCGCACCGTGACCGAGGCCGTGAGGTTCAAGGTTCCGGACAGCACCGGGTCCCCGGGCCCCGCGGACACGGGGTCGGGTTCCCCTGTGGCGGCCGACGCGTCGATCTCCGTGTGGCCGGCCAGCACCTTGCCGTCCACTGGGAACCGCTCCCCCGGCCGCACCTGGATCCGGTCGCCGGGGGCGAGGGCCGCGGCGTCCACGTCCTCGAGCCGGCCGTCCCGCTGCCGGTGGGCCGTGTCCGGCGCGAGCCGCAACAGGCGGTCGATGCCGGCCGACGCGCGGCCCCGCGCCCCGGCCTCGAACAGGCGGCCCAAGAGGATCAGGGTGACGATCATGGCCGCGGAGTCGAAGTACACCTCCTGGCCGGAGCGTACCGCGTACACGCTGTAGCCCCACGCTGACAGGACGCCCACGGCCACCAGCAGGTCCATGTCCGGCGCGCGGTTGGCCATGCTGCGCCACGCGCCTTGCAGGAACGGCCAGCCCGAGTAGAACACCACCGGGGTGGCCACGGCCCCGGCCAGCACCTGGAGCAGCCACCGGCTGTCCGGGTCGATGCCGTGGAAGTACCCCGCGTACAGGGCGATCGAGTATCCCATGAGCTGCATCGACAGGAACGCGGCCGTGCCGAACCGCACGAGCAGGCGCCGCCGGTCCCTGCGGGCCTGTCGTTCGGCTTCTCCGGCTGTGTACGGCCTGGGCAGGTATCCCAGCCGGGCGACCGCGTCGAACACCCGGTCCACGGGTGTCTCGTCCGGCGCGAACCGGATCCGGGCCCGGTGGGTGGCGAAGTTGACCCGGACCCCGTGGACGCCGGGCAGTTCGCCGACCAGTTTCTCGATCAGCCACACGCACGCGGCGCACCGCACGCCGTCCACCAGCACGTCCACCTCGGCGCTGCCGCCGGGAGCCTGCCGGACGAACCGCTCCAGGTACGCCCGGTCGTAGGCCGTTTCGAACGCGCCGTCGGGCACGCCGGGCTCGTCCCACGAGCGGTTGTCGTAGAACGCCCCGAGCCCGGCGCCGGTGATGATCCGGTACGCGCCCCGGCACCCGTGGCAGCAGAACGCGCGTTCCCGGCCGTCGATCTCGTCGGTCACGAGGTCCTGGGGTGGGATCGGCAGGCCGCAGTGGGCGCAGGGGGGCAGGCCGCTCATCGCACGAGGAGCAGGGGCTGAATCAGGCGCGTGCCGTCCCGTTCGACCTCGAGGCGGGCCGTGGGGTTGGGTCCGGGGGGCGGCAGGTCCGCGGAGTATGTACCGGGCGGGCCCTCGACCGCCTTCTCCGTGCGCGCCGGCAGTCCGTCCGCGCCCAGCAGCACCACCCGTACCCGGGCGCCGGCCAAGGGAGTTCCGTCCCTGTCCGTGACAGCAGCGGTCATGCGTCCGTTCCGCACGGCCACCGCCGCGGTCCAGCCGGCCTCCGCGGCCCGGGCCCGGGCTTTCATGCGCGCGTCGTGTTCGAGCCCCCGGACGTAGTACCTGGGGTCGCTGACCCGGCTCGCGTGGCGGATGCCGTACACCACGGTGACGGCCAGGGCGGCGACGGCGACGAGGCCGAGGACGGCCACGCCCACGGGCCACGGGTTTCGGGGAGTCTCACGGTGAGACACGGGATCCTCCGGAGCGGGATGCCAGGGGAGCGTTGGCTTCGGCTGCTACGGTTCCTTCCGGGGTCTTCCAGACCAGCCGGGCGCGGTTGGGGTCTCCCGGGGCGGCCAACACGGCAAACGATACCTCCCGCCGCTCTCCGGGCGCCAGCACGAGATCGTTGACCGGGCCGAGCACGGGCAGGGCCCGGCCGTCCGGGGCCGAGGCGGCCAGGCCCAGGTGGAGCGGGGCGGAACCCCGGTTTGTCAGGATCCCCTGGAAGAAGGTGGCCGCCTTCCCCCCGGTCACGACCCGGGTTTCGGCCGTTGCCGAGCGGCGCACCGCGAACGTGGCCGCCGTCGGGTGGGTGGCCCACACGGCAAGGGCGGTCCACGCGGCCCCGGCCAGTCCGGCCACCAGCAGGGTGCGCGCCGTGAGCAGGGCGTGCGGGCCGCCCGTGAACGCGTACCCGATCAGCCCCGGTTCGCGCCGGCGGCCCATCACCTCCCGGCACGCGTCCCGGCACCGGCCGCAGTGGATGCACGCCGCGTCCTGGCCCCGGCGAACGTCCACCCCGGTGGGGCACACCCGCACGCACGCCCCGCACCCGATACACCGGTCGGCGTGGCCGGGCAGCACCCCCAGGGCCAACGTGCCCCGGTCGGTCAGGGCGGTCTGGAGCCGGCCGTACGGGCAGAACTCCCGACAGAACGTGCGGCGGACCAGAGCAAGGTCCACGAACACCGCCGCGCCCGTCGCCAGCACCGTGATCGCGGCCGGGGCGGGCAGGGTGCCGGCCCACGAACGGGAGAAGAATTCAGCGGGCGGCAGGACGTACCACACGAGGTTCGCCCCCACGAGAAGGCCGACCGCCGCGCACAGCCCCCACACCGCCGCGCGCCGCCATCCGGCTGCCTTGATGCGGCCGTGGTGGACCTGGGCGCCCAGCATGCGGGCAAACCCCTCCACCAGGTCGGATCCCGCGGTCTGGGGGCACGCCCACCCGCACCATACCCGGCCGAAGATCAGGGTCGTGGCGAGGAAGGTGAGCAGGGCGGCCAGGGCGAGGACGAGCAGGAGGGGGAAGGATTCGACGCGGAACACCCGGCCGAACGCCAGCAGGCACCGGCAGTCCGTGTCGATCCGCAGGGCGCTCTCGCCCCCGATCCGGACGAACGGGAGGCCGAGGGCCACGGCCGCGATCGTCCACTGGACCCCCCGGCGCAACGGGCCCACGGCCCGAGGCCGGTCCCTCCGGGGGGCGCTGGTCCGGCCGAACAAGCTACTCCAGGCTCAGCACGAACCGGGCCAGGGCGTCCACGTCGGCCGGGGACAACTCGTTGCCGAACGCGGGCATGCCACCCGGCCGGCCGCCGGCGATCGACCGGGCCACTGCGTCCGGATCCCGGCCGTAGTGGTACTCGGTGGCGGTCAGATCCGTACCGACCCCGCCCTTGCCCTGCTTGCCGTGACACATGGCGCACCGCTTGGCGTAGAGCCTTTCGCCCCGGGCCACGGCTTCGGCGTCGGTCATCGCGGCTCCGGCCACCTCGGGCGCCTGCCGGGCGGCCTGGTGGGATTCCTGGAACGCGTTCATCTCCTGGGCGAACTCGGCCTCGGAACTCCACCCGCTCAGCAGGTAGTACCCCATGAACGCCACCGCCCACAGGATGAGGCCGTAGAACAGGGCCGAGAAGTACCACGGGATCTTGCCCGACCGGTTGTCCTGGATCCCGTCGAAGTCGTGGGTGTCGTGGTGGTGCTTGTGCTTTTCCAGCATGGCTCCCGGCTCCCCGTCAGTCCTCTTCCAGCATCCGGTGCTTGGCCCGTTCGGCCTGTTCCCGGCCGCCCCGGCGGTACACCCGGGCCACGATCATGGCGAACAACGCGAACAGCCCCGCGTCCACGGCCAGGTACGCCCAGCTCGCGCGGTCCATCACGGCTCCTGGCTCATCAGGAACGTCACGATCTTCCAGATCTTCTTCTGGCCCAGGGTCGAGAACGACGGCATGCCGCCGTCCGGGATGCCGTTCCACAGGTCCCGGTACAGTTCGGCCTCCCCGATGTCCCGGGCGCCGGTCAGTTCGGGCCCGAGGTCCCCATCCAGGGCGACGCCGTGGCACTGGGCGCAGTTGTCTGCGTACAGGCGGGCGCCTTCCGAAAGCACGTCCGGGTCCGGGGCGTACGGGTTCACCAGTTCGCCGATCACCTGGACCTGGGCGTGCTCGCGCCACCCGATGTCCGCGCCGAGTTTCTGCAGGTACGCGACCAGGGCGTCCATCTCGGTCTTCCCGTCCAATGCCGCGATCTCTTCGTCGGTGTACGGGAACCCGAGCACGTCCATCTTCTTCCGGGTGAACGCCGGGTCCACGGTCCGGGTCTCCAGGAACTGGTACGCCGGCATGTTCGAGCCCGGCACCATGGACCGGGGGTCCTCCAGGTGGTGGTAGTGCCACGAGTCGGGGTACTTGCCCCCGATCCGGGCCAGGTCCGGTCCGGTCCGGCGGGACCCCCACAGGTGGGGCCGGTCGTACCGGAACTCACCCGACTTGGAGTACGGCCCGTACCGGATCACCTCCGCCACCAGGGGTCGCACCGTCTGGGTGTGGCAGTTGTTGCACCCCTCCCGGATGTACACGTCCCGGCCGGCGAGCTGGAGGGCGTCGTACGGGGCGACCGCCTCGATCCGGTCCTTCTCGGTGTTCACCCACGCGAACGGGAGCACCATGGTGACGATCGTGCCCACCAGGATCGCGGCCGTGGCGAGCAGCAGAAAAATGATGGGCCTTCTCTCCCACATGGTCGCTTCGCTCCTTTACACCGCCTCGGCAACGGGCTCGCCCCTGCGCACCGTCATCGCGATGTTGTAGACGAACACGAGCACCCCGGCCAGGTACACCACCCCGGCGAACGCCCGGACCCACCAGTACGGGTACATGGCCAGCACGGACTCCATGAACGAGTAGTGGAGGCTGCCGTCCGGGTTCATCGCGTGCCACATGGTGGCCTGCTGCACCCCGGCGATCCACAGGCTCACCGAATACCCGAGCTGGCCCAGGAGCACGAGCCAGAAGTGCAGGTTGGCCAGGGGCACGCTGTACACCCGGCGGCCGTACAGGTGGGGGAGCATGTAGTAGATCGAGGCGAACATCACCATGGACACCCACCCCATGGTGCCCATGTGCACGTGGCCCGGCACCCACTCGGTGTAGTGGATGAACGCCGAGAACGTACGCACGGCCTGGCTCGGCCCCTGGAGGGTCTGGAGGCCGTAGAACGTGATGCCCAGGATCAGGAACTTCACCAGGTAGTTGGTCCGCATCTGGTGCCACTGGCCGTTCATGGTCAGGTAGCCGTTGATTACCGACCCCCAGGACGGCGCGATCAGCATGATCGAGAACCCCATGGCCAGGGTCTGCACCCAGTCGGGCACCGGAGTCCACAACAGGTGGTGGGCGCCGGTCCACAGATACATGAACACGAGGCTCCAGAACGAGACGATCGACAGCCTGTGGCTGTACAGGGGCGCCCCGGTGGTCTTGGGCAGGAAGTAGTAGAACACCGCCAGCGGTGGCAGGGTGAGCACCATGGCCACCGCGTTGTGGCCGTACCACCACTGGACGTTTGCGTCGTTGGTGCCCGCGTACGCGGAGTAGCTCTTGAACAGGCTCACCGGTACCTCAGCCGCGTTCACCACGTACAGCACGGCCACCCCAACCAGGGACCCCAGGATGAACCACAGGGACACGTACAGCTGTTCTTCCCGGCGCTTCACCACGGTCATCACGATGTTTACGGCGAAGATCACCCACAGCACCACCACCATGATGTCCAGAGGCCACTCCAGTTCGTGGTACTCCTTGGAGGTGTTGTACCCGAGGACCAGGGTCACCGCGGCCGCGATGATCGTGGCGTTGAACCACCACAGCTGGAACCGGGCCAGGCGGTCGCTCCACACCCGCTGTCGGGTCAACCGCTGGGTGATGTAGTAGAACGCTGCGAAGAAGCTCCCGAGCCCCCACCCGAACAGGCCCGCGTTGGTGTGGAGCGGCCGGAGCCGGCCGTAGGTGAACAGCGGCGGGAAGTTGAGCTGGGGCAGCACCATCTGGAAGGCGATCAGGATGCCCACCAGCACGGCCACGACCCCCCACAGGATGCTCCAGTTCACGAATCCCCGGACGATGTCGTAGTTGTAAGACGGTTTATCCATGGGGCCTCCGCGTAGGAGAGGATTCTTGGCACCCGCAAGATACCCCTAGCCGACAGGTCGTCAAGGGGCCCGGCTCGCCTGCATGTAAAACTATATTGGTCAGCTTATAGCGCGCAAACGCGCGCCCTGTCAACGCGGAACCGGAACGCGCGACGGCGGGCTGCACCGGCCGTGCAAACGGGGGAGCCTCCGGACTCAGGCCGTGGCCAGGAACCCCAGGAGCCAGTACAGGAACATTCCCACGGCCACGGTGCCGCCCAGGGAGCGGGTGCGCCACGCGAACGCCAGGGTGGGCAGCGCCACCCACAGCTCGGGACGGCCCACGTCCAGGTGGCGGGGGGAGGGGGAGGCCAGGAGACCCGGCGCGAGCAGGGCGGCCAGCACGGCCGGGGCCACGTAGTCGAGCCACGCGGCGACCCCGGCAGGAAGCCGGCGGCGGGCCAGGGCGAGCAGCGGCAACGCCCTGGGGCCGTAGGTGACCGCTCCCATGCCGACCACCACCAGCACGTACGTGCCCGGGTTCATCGGCCCGGCTCCCGTGACGTGACGGCCCGTTGCAGGGCGAACGCCGCCGTGGCTCCGGCCAGGGTCGCGACCACCACGTATCCGTTGCCCGGCCACACCAGGTACAGGGCGACGGCCGCTGCGCCGCCCACGACAGCGGCGACCCCGTGGAGCCGGGTTCTCAGCTGGAACACCAGCAGGCACAAGAACATGGCCGGCAGGGCGAAATCCACCCCGAACGCCCCGGCCGGTACGAGTTGCCCCGCGTACGCGCCCGTAACCGTGCTCAACACCCACGCCAGGTTGGCGGTGTGGTTCAAGGCGAGCGCCCGGGGAGCGTCCCACGTCCCGTCCCGGAACCGGGCCGCGTTCACCGCGAAGCTCTCGTCGGTCACGCCGTAGGCGAACAGGGCGAGGAACGGCCGGGCCCTGCCCCGAAGGTGTACGGCCAGGGCCGAACTCATCAGCACGTGCCGGAGGTTCACCACGAACGTGGTTGCGACGATCGCCGGGGCGGCCGCGCCGGCCTGGAGCAGGGATACCGCGATGAACTGGGCGCTCCCTGCGAACACCAGCACCGACATCAGCCCCACCTGCCACGGCGCCAGGCCGGCCTTCTGGGCGAGCACCCCGAACGCGAGCCCGATCGGCGCGTACCCGAGGCAGATCGGCCACGCGGCCCTGATGCCGTCCAGCAGGGGGGCGCTGCGTCCCGGCTCGGGTCGGGCTGCGGTCACGCCGCCTCGAACCACAGCCGCTGGCGGCGCAGGTGCGCCCGGATCCGGGCGGGGGGGCGGAACTTGCCGGAGAGGAGTTCCCGGGCCAGGGGGTCGAGCACGTGTCGCCGGATCGTGCGTCGCAACGGCCTGGCGCCATACACGGGATCGGTGCCCTCGTCGGCCAGGAACGCCTTGACCTCCGGGTCGAACGCGATCTCCAGTTGCCGGGGTTCCAGGTATCCCGCGACCTCGGCCAGCAGGATCTCGCAGATCTTCAGGGTCGCCTCCCGCCCCAGGGGCCGGAACACCACCACCTCGTCGATCCGGTTGACGAACTCGGGCGGGAACGCGTCCCTCAACGCCTTGACGCTCTCCCTGCCGGCCTCTTCCGGCCGGGTGGTCGTGCCGAACCCGGCCCGCCGGTCCAGGTCGGCCACCTCCCGGGCGCCCACGTTGCTGGTCATGATGATCACCGCGTCCCGGAACGACACCTTGCGGCCCTTGTTGTCCGTCAGCACCCCTTCGTCCAGCACCTGGAGCAGGAGCTGGTGCAGCTTGGGGTGGGCCTTCTCGATCTCGTCGAACAGCACCACGCAGGTTCCCTGGGACAGTAACGCGTCGGTGAGCACGCCGCCATCCTGGTGGCCCACGTAGCCCGGTGGCGCGCCGATCAGCTTGGCGTACTCGTGGGGCTGGGAGAACTCCGAGCAGTCAACCCGGACCAGTCGGTCCTCGCCCGGGTACAGCACCTGCACGAGGGCCTTGGCCATCTCGGTCTTGCCAACCCCGGTCTGGCCCAGGAAGAAGAAGCTGCCCACCGGACGGTCCGGGTCCCGCAGGCCGGCTGCGGCCCGGCGAAGCACCCGGGCCAGCTTCTCCACGGCGTGGGGCTGGCCCACGACCCGTTCGCCGAGCAGGGCCTCCATGCGCAGGTACCGGTCGGTGTCCCCGGGATCGGGCTCGCGGCGGGGTTCCACCAGGTACAGCTGGTGGGCGGGTTCGCCTTCGGGCACCGGGATCGCCACGCGACCGATGTCCAGGTGGGGGTTGACGTCCACGCACAGGCCGTACAGGGCGTCCTCCAGGTCCTCCACCGGGCCGGCCGCGCCCGTCTGCTGGGCCGAGAGGAACGCCGGAAGGATCTCGCCCGGGTACTCGGGCAGACAGAGCCAGAGCAGCAGCCGCACGTAGTCCCGGCGGTTCCGGAACTCGGCGCGGCCGATCAGGCGATGGACCCCGGTCTCGGTGAACAGCCGGACCTTGACGAAACGGTCCAGGAAGTCGCTGTACCGGATCACGCAGTCGGCAGAAACTTTCATGGTCACCTCCCAGGGGCGGATCAGACCGCTCCCCCCCTGCCGCCCGCGACGACACGGGCCGGCCCTACCGTACGGATCGGCCCGCCGCGGCCCCGGCGTGAGCGGTCCGGGGCGTCTACCATTTTGCGCACACCCGGGCCGGGAGGCAAGGCGTTCGGCCGTCTTGTCCAGTCCGCCCGGGGCTGGTAGGGTTCGAAGGCTCGTCCTGTAAACCGCACCGGATGCCCCGTGATTCCCGACCCTCTTCACCTGCTGCGTACCGTTTTCGGCTACCCCGCGTTCCGGGGGTTGCAGGAAGCGGTGATCCGCCACGTGATCTCGGGCGGCGACGCCCTGGTGCTGATGCCCACCGGCGGGGGCAAGAGCCTGTGTTACCAGCTGCCGGCCCTGGCGCGGCCCGGGGTGGGGGTGGTGGTGTCCCCCTTGATCGCGCTGATGAAGGACCAGGTGGACGCCCTGGTCCAACTCGGGGTCCGGGCGGCTGTGCTGAACTCGAGCCTGTCGCCCCAGGAGGCCCGCCGCGTGGAGGCGCAGCTCACCCGGGGGGACCTGGACCTGGTGTACGTGGCCCCGGAGCGGCTCCTCACCGGCCGGTTCCTGTCCCTGCTCGACCGGGCCAAGTTGGCTCTGTTCGCGATCGACGAGGCCCACTGCGTCAGCCAGTGGGGTCACGAGTTCCGGCCCGACTACCTGGACCTGGCCGTTCTCGCGGACCGGTATCCCGGCGTCCCCCGGGTCGCGCTCACGGCCACGGCCGACGCGCCCACCCGGGCGGACATCGCGGAACGGCTCCGGTTGACCGGCGCGCGGTGGTTCGTGGCCGGATTCGACCGGCCCAACATCCGGTACCGGGTGGTGGCCAAGCAGCGGCCCAGGGAGCAACTCGCGCGGTTCCTGCACGCCGAGCACCGGGGCGACGCGGGTATCGTGTACTGCCTGAGCCGCAAAAAGGTGGACGAGACCGCGGCGTGGCTCACCGGCCAGGGGGTGGACGCGGTGGCGTACCACGCCGGGCTCGAGCCCGACGTGCGCAGGGCCCGACAGGACCGGTTTCTGCTGGAGGAGGGGGTGGTCGTGGTGGCGACCGTGGCGTTCGGCATGGGCATCGACAAACCCAACGTGCGCTTCGTCGCCCACCTGGACCTGCCCAGGAGCCTCGAGGC
>JAJRUI010000049.1 GCA_024277875.1 Deferrisomatales bacterium | reverse complement strand
GGAAGCTTCTGCCACTGGCCGCGGGGCTGGCGCTGGTTGCGGGGCCGGCCCTGGCGGCCATCACCGGAACCTCCCATGAACTTAGCGATGCGGCGAGCGGTCGCTCCGCCTGCGCCGTGTGCCACATCCCTCACGGTTCCGCCGGGGCGCGCCTGTGGCCGGTCAACCCGGTGTCGGGCGCGCAGTTCGTGGGGACGGTCTCTACGCTGTGCGGGACATGTCATTTCTCTACGGGTGGCTACGGTGGCACGTTTTCCGGTGCCAACTCCGACAGCTACGTCTACGGCACCAACAGCCACGGCGTGCAAATGACGTTGACAGAGATCCCGGGGACGAGTTCGTTGGCCAGCTCGGGTCTTCCGTACACGGGTGACACATCTCAGACAGCCCCTACCGGCGGGGTCATGGAGTGCACCTCCTGCCACAACGTGCACGACGACACGAAACGTCCGTTTCTGCGGGCCGACATCAACGCGCTGTGCGCCCGCTGCCACGGGGGCAGGAACTTTCAGGCCGCCACGGACTCCACTGGAAGCACAGCAACCTTTGACGCCTGGGGCTCCACGATCCGCGCCACGAACCCCGGGTCCCACCCGGTGGGCACCGACATCACCGGTGACGTGACCGTAGCGGGGAACTCGCCCATCACCTTCCCTGCGGAAGCGACCGTTCAGATCAACGCGACGAAGGACCAGTGGTCCCTCGGAGGGCACCTCTCGGCCGACGGCGACACGGGCGGGGTGAGCTGCAGCACCTGCCACGCGGTGCACGGGGTCCAGGTGGACGGGGACGTCCCCTCAGGACAAGAGACCAATCCACCTACGGCTGTGGCCCCCACCGTCAACATGCTCATCATCGCCCAGGGGACGGGCAACAACGAGGGCGAGTCGCGTTCCGTGGCCAACGGTGACGGTAACTACAACCCTCTCTGTGAGGCGTGTCACACTGGCACGACGCCCGATGGCTATAGCGGTACCTACAACCCCGACCCCGGCGGCACGCCCTACAGCCACCCGGTGGACGATCTGGGCGCCGTGTACGACGCCGGCGTGACGGCTTTTCCGACGAACTGGCCGGTGGGCGGCATCACCGGCGGAACCAATGTAAACCCCGTGCCCATCTGCGAGTCGTGTCACTCCACCCACATCGCGGCGAACTCCGGGCGGAGCACCTACGGGGCCGACGCGGGGTCCTTCATCCTGCGCGACGACCAAAACGACCTGTGCGTTAACTGCCACACGGACACGTTCGCTGGGCACCACCCGGTGGGCGTGGATGTCTCGGCGGCCATTGGCAGCGGCGGCGACGCGAGTTACCTCACGAACGGGTACGCCAACATGGGCACCACGACCCTGACATGCGGCACGTGCCACGCCGGTGGCGGTGCGCACAACTGGGCTGATGCGGCCGGGGTGGGTCTGAACGCGAACTGGCGGCCCACGAACAACGGCCGCGACTTCACGACCCCGACGAACGACCAGTTCGTGGGTGATGGGGGGACGACAGAGTACTATACCTCCACGACCTGTATGGACTGCCACCTGGGGAACACGGGCACCGTAAACCCGAGCGACGGCTCGACCGCCGAGGCCGAGTACCAGAACATGGGGGCCGGCTCCCACTATATCGGGTCGTTCACCGCGGCTGTGCCGTTCACCGCAGACAACCCGCTGCGCGGCGTGACCGGCACTCCGACCTACAACCCGCTCAGCACAACCGCCACCTGGCCCAACGACGGGTGGTCCCGTTTCGGCGGAACGAGCAGTGCGCCCGTGCTCGTGTGTGAGAGCTGCCACGAGCTCGAGCCCGACAAGAATGGCACGAGCGCGCATCTCTTGCTTCATCCTTACGTCGAGGGCGACGCGGGCGAACAGGACTACGCGGACCTCTGCGAGGGCTGCCACAGCGTGCCGAGCGGCACCCACCCGATGACGGGTGACACCGTGGGTCGCACCGGCCTGGCGCTCCAGTGCGGTGGAAGCTACAATCCGGCCTGGCTCGTGGGGACGTCCCCCCTGGGGTTCGCGACATGGAACACAAACGAGATGTCCTGCGACTCCTGCCACCAGCCCCACGCTGCCGACACGGAGTCGGGCACCCTTATCCTTGAGGCGGATGCCACCAATGGTTACGACGTGACGGGCGGCACGAGGGTAAACGTCACTCTTGATGGCGTTGCCGGAAACGGAGGGACCGTGGCGACTCGGGTCAACCAGTCCACGGGCACCCTGCCCAACTTCCAGGGGATGTGCCAGCAGTGTCACGCCTACTAGGCGCGGTCTGCGCGCCTGAAACGCCCGGGGGGCCCTGCAACGGGGGTCTCCCGGGCTTGGCGTGCGCCTTTTCCAAAACCCGGGGCTTGGTCTCCGGAGCACGGACAGGAGAGAGTGCCCATGCGCAACCGTTGGTTGGCTCGTTTTGCAATCCTGATGGTGGGAATGGCCCTCGCCGCGGCTCCGTCGTGGGCCGGTGACGAGGAGAAGGCGAAGATCCCAGGGGTGGGGGACCCGGCTCCTGATTTTGCCCTTCCCACC
This sequence comes from Deferrisomatales bacterium, assembly GCA_024277875.1. Classification (GTDB taxonomy): domain Bacteria; phylum Desulfobacterota; class Deferrisomatia; order Deferrisomatales; family Deferrisomataceae; genus JAJRUI01. Next base: position 2,699 of record JAJRUI010000049.1, on the reverse strand, counting down.
CTAGACGGTGCGGAAGTGACGTTCAGCAAGGACATCAAGGGCAAGCACGAGGCGACAATTCTTCTGTTCATGACCACGAGCTGCAGCGCCTGCCAGGCGGAGCTGGCGGCCGTAGACGGCGTGGCCCGGAAGGAAGGCGACAAGGTGGGCCTGTACTGCGTGGTGGTTGACGCCAGAGGGAAGGCTACGGTGGCTCCATTTGCCGAGACATACAAGTACAGCGCTACGTATCTGTTGGACCCGGCCTTCGATGTGCCTCGTAAGTTCGGGTTCTCGTACACCCCTTCGGTGGTCGTTTTGGACAAAGAAGGGAAGATTGTGTACAAGAAGGGCGGGTACATGCCCGGCGATGAAGACGTCCTGGCCGAGAAGGTGATGGGGATGATCGACTGATGACCGGACGGACTCGATCGGCCTGAAGGGGAGCCCCCGGGCTCCCTTTTCCTTTGCCCGGAGGCGATGGAAATGCTGAGGAAGGGGTTCTCCCCGCTGTTGCTCGTGGCGACTGTGGGCTTCGTATGGTTGTTTGGGTGTAACCGGTCACCGGAGCAGACGCCCCGCGAGGCACCGCCGAATCAGGTAGCGCCGGCGCGGTTCCAAGTAGCGTACGCAGGTGAGGACGAGCCGTGGGTTGTGCGAGTGGGGGGGCGATCCGTGAGCGAGGCAACGTTCCGGCGGTGGCTGGCCACGGCAGCGGGGGGCGGACCGCACGGTGGCGATGATACCGCCGCCGTGGCCCGTCAACTGGTAAACCGGGAGCTCGTAGTGCGCGACGTACTGGACCGGCGGTTGTGGGATATGCTCCTGTACCGGAGTCAGGTCGACCTCGCCTACCTCTCGAACTTGGGCGTGGAATATGTGCAGAAAGTGTTGCCAGCGAGAATCACGTTCCCGGCCCGGGACCTTGCCGAGGCGGTCCCCGACCCGCCCATGGTCGGCGAGTTCGAATTGCTCCTGTTCGACGGGATGGATTCGGCCAGAAACGCGGGGATCGCGTCACCGGAGGCGTTCGAGCGATACGCCGATGAGCACCCCGATCGGCTGAAAAGCACCGGCGAGATCACCACCGGCTCCGGGTTCTTCCACCCCTACGACGATATCGACCTCTTCAACCGGGCGCCAGGCGAGGTCGTGGGGCCGGTGGAAACGGGGGTGGGCGCTGCGGTGGTTCGGGTTCGGAGCATCCGCCGTCTCACCGCGGAGGAGATCGGGGAGATGGTGGCGAAGATCCGTGAGGCGCTGGTGGCCCGCCGGGTCCCTGGCAAGGTTGACGAGATACTCCGGCACCACCGGATCGCGCTGGACCGGGCTGCGGTGAGGCGGTTGGCCGCGGTGGACCTCGCGCGCGGGGTGGGCGTGGTCGACGACGGCGTCGTGGCCCGGGTGGACGGCCGGGAGATCTCGTACTTGAACCTGAAATGGTGGCTGCCCCGGGACTACCGCGACTACCTGAAGGATCTGACGCCCGAGCGTTACGCAGAGCTGTTGAACGGAGCCCTGGAGAACTTGGCCCAACAGATCGCCCTGGGGTCGGAAGCCGAGGGCGAAGGTCGCAAGCTCACCGGGGCGGACGCGCGCCTTGCCTTCGACGAGATGAAGCGCAGGCTCTACTTTTCGGCGGGCATGCTCGACGCGATGGGGGGAGACCGGGTGGCAGAGGAAGATGTGCGCCGGTACTACGAGGAGCGCGCGGCGGGCGAGTTCGGAGAGCCGGCCCGGGTGCTGGTGCGCCAGGTGTTCACCGCCACCGAGGTCAAGGCCCGGGAGGCCCGGGAAGCAATCCTGAAAGGAGCCGAATTCCGGGATGTGGTGACGCGGTTCTCAGAGGACGAGACGAGCCGTGAGAAGGGGGGGCTGGTGGGCTGGTTGACCGAAACCATGAACCTGTACCCGGGGGTGCGTGAAGCCTTGTTCGGGGAGTCCGCGCCGGGTCCGGGGGAGACCACGGACGTCGTAACCACGCCCAAAGGCTTTCACGTGTTCCAAGTGGTCGAGCGCCGAAAGGCGCGGCAAGTTCCCTTGGACGAGGTGCGCGACCGAATCATCCGGACGCTGCGTGCACAGAGGTATCAACAGGCCAAGGCGCGGTACCTGGACGAACTGCGCAGGAAGTACCGGGTGGAGGTGGACGAGCAACGCCTTGCGGCGGTTGTGCGCACCATCGAAGCCGCGGCCCAACGCCCCGCCGTGCCAGCCGGCCATCCTTGAATATCAACGTTGCCGGAGCAGGTAGTGGTGGCACTGCTCGCACGCCCCGGCCACGTTGGTGGTGGCCCCGCGGGGGGGAGCATAGGTGCCCGGACTGCCGTTCGCAAGGGGATAACGGCCGGCACCTGCCGTTGCCTCCGATGAGGAAGCGGTTGCGTCGGGCGGGGTCACGGCCGTCAGGGTGAAGCCACTCTTTTGAGAGAGTTCAAGGGGCGCATCCAGGCAGTAAGTGTACGAGTTCGGGTTTGCGTCGTGGGGCTGGTGACACGAGTCGCACGAGAGCGCGTTACGGTCCCGGTCGAGGGTGGCGTAGCCCAGGACCACCGGGCGGATCCATTCGGCGTTGGCGTTGAGGGGCTTTCCCGTGCGTGACACGATCATGCCGGTCATGGGGTGGGTGCCCTCGGGGATGCCGTGGCATGCCTCGCACAGGATGTCGTGCCCGTCCGAGTCGCCCGGGTACTCGTCCATCCCGTTTCGCCCCTCCTCGT
>JAJRUI010000048.1 GCA_024277875.1 Deferrisomatales bacterium | reverse complement strand
GTTCGCCCAGCAAAGCCATGGAGAGGCTGTTCATGGCCTTGGGCCGGTTCAGGGTCAGGGTGCACACCCCGTCTTCGCTTTGGACCAGCAGGGTCGGTTCTGCCATGGGAATCTCCTGTTGTGTCGGGTTACCGGTTCCTGGTCACTGGTCACTGACCTCAAACCTCTCGAACGTCGAACGTCGAACGTTTACCTCCCCAAATCCCGCCGGCACGCGTCCCAGATCCGGTCCAGGGCTTCCGGGTCCACCCCGGTCTCCAGGCCCAGGGAGGCCAGGATCCGGACCAGGGCCGACAGATCCAGGTTCCCCTTGGCGCCCGGTGCGAACGGGCAGCCGCCCAGGCCGCCCACGGAGCCGTCGAAACGGCGGACCCCGGCCAGGGCGCCGGCCAGCACTCCGGCGCCGGCCAGGCCGAACGTGTCGTGCAGGTGCAGCCCGATCCGGTCGGGAGAGTATGTCTCGGCGACCCGGGCGACCAGGCCGGCCACGTCCCGCGGGGATGCGGCGCCGTAGGTGTCGCACAGGTTCAGTTCGGTGAACCCGATCTCCCGCAGGCGGCGGGCGATGTCCGCGACCCGGTCGGGCGGGACCTCCCCCTCCTGGGGATCCACCCACGCCACCGACAGGGAGGCCCGGGCGCGCACGGAGCGGTCGGCCAGAACCGGTCCCATCGCCTCCAGGTCCGACAGGACCCGGCCCATGGTCCGGCCGAGGTTGTCCCGGCTGTGGGTCTCGGTGGCCGACAGTACGCACAGCACGTTACGGGCCCCGGCCGCCAGGGCCGCGTCCAGGCCCCGGGCGTTGGGCACGAGCACCCACAGCCGGTCCTCGTATCCGGCGAGTTCGGCCAGGACCCGGTCGGTGCCGGCCATTTGGGGAACCCGCTCGGGGTGCACGAAACTGCCGGCCTCCACTTCGGGCACCCCGGCCGCCAGCAGCCGGTGGATCCAACGGGCCCGCACCCGGGGGGGAGCACCGCGGTTTCGGCCTGGAGACCGTCCCGGGCGGACACGTCCACCACGGTCACGGCCCCACGGATACCTTCCATCAGTTGACGTAAACTGTCAAATTCAGGCAACGACAACCCCTCTGTCCCCGGGTTCAACGCGTAGCGGAGTGTATACCCCACCGAAAAACGCCGCGTCAACGGCTGGTTATCCGGGTTGTCGAGGCCGGGGTGCTGCGGCCCGGCCCGCCCGGAAAGCCGACTTTAAAAGCGATGAATGTTTTTTCGAACGACCGGTTGGTAGGTGGGAGTTGAAAACCGGTTTTCCGGGGTGGTCGGACCCGGGGCGGCGTGCCCCAGAGGGGGGTGCAGCTGTAACTCGTTGATAAATAAGGATGATAGACCTCTGGTCCCGGTCGTCCCGGGGTCGTGTCTCGCCTGTTTCAGCACTTGACGTAAACTGCAGAAAAGTTTTGACAGGAAAAAGCGAACGATGTTATACGTCCCGCCCTCGGTGATTGACAACGGCTGGGTCAAGGAGGCGCTCGATGGACAGGCCGGCGATACAGCTCGCGGTGGAGGACCTCCACTTGAGCTTCGGCGGGGTGAACGCCCTGATGGGGGTGGGGTTCGACGTCCGCCAGGGTGAGATTTTCTCGATTATCGGTCCCAACGGTGCGGGCAAGACGAGCATGCTCAACTGCATCAGCGGCCGGTACCACCCCCAGAAGGGGAAGATCTCGTTCGAGGGGCAGGAGATCACCAGCAAGCCCCCGGCGGCCCGCGCCCAGATCGGGATCTCCCGCACCTTTCAGAACATCGCCCTGTTCAAGGGGATGACCGTCCTGGACAACATGCTGATCGGGCGGCACATCCACCTGAAGTCCGGGTTCCTGAAGGGCGGCATCTACCTGGGCCCGTGCCAGCGCGAGGAGATCGAGCACCGGGCGTTCGTCGAGGACATCATCGACTTCCTGGAGATCGAGCACATCCGGAAGAAGGTGGTGGGTACCCTCGCGTACGGGCTCCAGAAGCGGGTCGAACTGGCCCGGGCCCTGGCCCTGGACCCCAAGCTGATCCTGCTCGACGAGCCCATGGCCGGCATGAACCTCGAGGAGACCGAGGACATGGTGCGCTACGTGCTCGACATCAACCAGGAGTGGGGGGTGACCGTGATCCTGGTCGAGCACGACATGGGCGTGGTGATGGACATCTCCGACCGGGTCGTCGTGCTGGACTTCGGCCAGAAGATCGGGGAGGGGACCCCCGAAGAGGTCCAGAAGGACCCCGCCGTCATCCGGGCGTACCTGGGTGACGAGGAATCGGTTTTCTTGGGGCGCTGAGAGCGGAGGAACGAGACGATGACGAAACTGCCTCAGGACACGCTCCCGAAGCTGCTCCGGGAACAGGCGAAGAAGTACGGGGACGGCAAGGTCGCCCTCCGGGAGAAGGAGTTCGGGATCTGGCAGCCGTTCACCTGGAAGGACTACTACGAGCACGTCAAGTACTTCTGCCTCGGGCTCGTGTCGATGGGCCTCCAGAAGGACGACACCATCGCGATCATCGGGGACAACCGGCCCGAGTGGCTGTACGCCGAACTGGCGGCCCAGTGCGCCGGCGCGGTGGGCATCGGGATCTACCAGGACGCGATCCTCAAGGAGGTCACCTACATCATCAACCTGGCCGAGTCCAAATTCATCGTGGCCGAGGACCAGGAGCAGGTGGACAAGGTCCTGGAGATGGGGGACGAACTCAAGACCGTCCAGAAGGTGATCTACACCGATTCCCGGGGCATGCGGAAGTACGAGGACGACCGCCTGATCTTCTTCCCCGAGGTGGAGAAGATGGGCCGGGAGTACGAGAAGAAGCACCCGGGCCGGTTCGACGAATTGATCGACGCCACCCGGCCCGACGACCCGGCCCAGATCTGCACCACCTCGGGCACCACGGGCAACCCCAAGCTGGCCGTGCTCAGCCACACCAACATGCTGAGCATGGCCGCAAACCTGGGTGCGGTGGACCCCAAGCTCGAAACCGACGAGTTCGTGAGCTTCCTGCCCCTGCCGTGGATCGGCGAGCAGATGATGTGCGTGGCCAGCGCGCTGCTGTTCGGGTTTACCGTGAACTTCCCCGAGGAGCCCGAGACGGCCACCGAGAACATCCGGGAGATCGGCCCCCACGTGATCTTCAGTCCCCCCCGGGTGTGGGAGAACCTGGCCGCCACGGTGCAGGTCAAGATCCTGGACGCCTCCCCGATGAAGCGGTTCATCTACGACAGGTGCCTGCCCATCGGGTACGAGTGGGCCGACCTCAAGTTCGAGAAGAAGGAGCCCACCCTGGCCCAGAAGCTCCGGTACGGCCTGGCGTACCTTCTGGTGTTCCGCGCGCTGAAGGACCGGCTCGGGTTCACCAACATCCGGTCCGCGTCCACCGGCGGCGCGGCCCTCGGGCCGGACACGTTCCGGTTCTTCCACGCCCTGGGCGTGAACCTCAAACAGATTTACGGCCAGACCGAGATCTCGGGCATCTCGTGCATCCACCGGGACGGGGACATCAACTTCGACTCGGTGGGCATGCCGATCCCCGAGACCGAGGTGAAGATCGACAACCCCGACCCCAAGGGCGTGGGCGAGGTGATCTCCCGGAGCCCGGCCCTGTTCCTCGGGTACTACCGGAACGAGGAGGCCACCAAGGAGACGATCGTGAACGGGTGGCTGTACTCGGGCGACGCCGGGTACTTCAACGAGGACGGCCACCTGATCATCATTGACCGGATGAAGGACATCATGACGCTGAAGAGCGGCGAGCGCTTCAGCCCGATGTTCATCGAGAACAAGCTCAAGTTCAGCCCCTACATCAAAGAGGTGGTGTGCATCGGCCACGAACGCGACTATATCATCGCGATGATCTGCATCGATTACGGCATCGTGGGCAAATGGGCCGAGGACCGGAAGATCAACTACACCACCTACACCGACCTGGCGGCCAAGCCCGAGGTGTACGATTTCATCGAGAAAGAGGTCGTCAAGGTCAACGAGAGCCTGGAGGACTCCCAGCGCGTGCGCAAGTTCATCCTGCTCTACAAGGAACTCGATGCCGATGACGACGAGTTGACCCGCACCCGCAAGGTCCGCCGGGGGTTAATCGACCAGAAGTACGCCGACATCATCGAGGCAATCTACGCGGGGAAGGACGAGATCCACATCGACACGGTGATCACGTACCAGGACGGGAAGACGTCCAAGCTCAAGACCACGCTCCCGGTCCGGTCCCTGGACTAGGGGCCCGGGGGAACCGACGACCACCCGACCGTCCGCGGCCCGCAACCGGGCTCGAGCCGGCCGCGCCCCCCCCGGGCGCCCGACGCCGGCGAGGAGAGGAAGAGATCATGGAGTTCTACATCCAGCTGGTGGTGAGCGGGCTCGTGCTCGGCTCGATCTACGCGTTGGTGGCCCTGGGGTTCGCCATCATCTACAAGTCCACCGGGGTCGTGAACTTCGCCCAGGGCGAGTTCCTGATGATCGGGGCGTACTTCTGCTTCGGCATGGTGGTCCAGTTCAGGGTGCCATGGTTCTGGGCGTTCGTGCTCACCCTGATCTTCTCGATCGTGCTGGGGCTCCTGGTGGAACGCCTGATCCTGCGGCCGATGATCGGCGAGCCGATCATCTCGATCATCATGGTGACGATCGGGCTGTCGTCGGTGCTGCGCTCGATCGTGCAGGCGATCTGGGGCACCCAGATCCAGGTGTACAACCCCCCCCTGTTCCCGGACGCGCCGATCCAGATCGCCGGGATGCCGGTCAGCCAGGTGTACCTGTGGAGCTTCGGCCTGTCCCTGGTGCTCCTGGTGCTGTTCGGGCTGTTCTTCAAGTACTCCAAGGCCGGGGTGGCCATGCGGGCGACCGCGTTCTCGAACCAGGTGGCCCTGTCCATGGGGATCAGCGTCAAGCAGATCTTCGCCCTGGCGTGGTGTATCGCGTCGGTGGTGTCCGCGATCGGCGGCATCCTGATCGGCAACATCAACGGGATCAACAGCCAACTCGCCCATTTCGGCCTCAAGGTGTTCCCGGCCGTGATCCTGGGCGGGCTCGACTCGATCCTGGGGGCCGCCCTGGGGGGCATCATCATCGGGGTGCTGGAGAACCTGTCCGACGGCATCCTCAAGACCCTGTTCGGGCTCCAGGGCATCAAGGAGGTCGCCCCGTTCGTGATCCTGGTGGTGATCCTGATGATCAAGCCCTACGGCCTGTTCGGAACCGAAGAGATCGAGCGCGTGTAACCCGGCCCCGTCCCCGGTGGCAGCCGACTGTCTGCCCACCGCCCTTAGCTGAGAGCTGAAAACCATGAGCGTGAACTACTGCGGCGATTTCAAACAGTCCTACAAAGACGACATGCGGGTCATGCAGACCCCGTTCATCCGGATCTGCATCTTCTCGTTCATCGTGTTCCTGTACGCGTTCCCGTTCCTGGCGAGTACGTACGTGGTGAGCACGGTCAACGTGATCGGGATCGCGGTGATCGGGGCCCTGGGGATCAACATCGTCACCGGGTTCACCGGCCAGATCTCCCTGGGGCAGGGGGCGTTTCTCGGGGTGGGCGCGTTCGCGTGTTCGTACTTCATGCGCGAGTGGGGCATCCCGTTCTGGGTCGCGATGCCGATGGCCGGGGTGTTCACCGCTGCGGTGGGCATGGTGTTTGGCATCCCGAGCCTGCGGCTCAAGGGGCTGTACCTGGCGATCGCGACCCTGGCGGCCCAGTTCATCCTCGAGTACCTGTTCCTGCACATGGACATGTTCACCGGCGGCAGCAACGGGGTGTACTTCCCGTCCCCCGAGGCCGGCCCGGTGGTGTTCGACACCGACCAGTCCATGTACTACTTGATCATCACGGTGGCCATCATGGCCGTGGTGTTCGCCACCAACCTGTTCCGGTCCAAGGACGGCCGGGCGTTCGTGGCCGTGCGCGACCACTACCTCTCGGCCGAGATCATGGGCATCCACCTGTTCCGGTACCGCCTGCTGTCGTTCGCGGTCAGCTCGTTCTACGTGGGCATCGCGGGCAGCCTGTGGGGCGCGTACACCCAGTACATCACCCCCGAGCACTTTACGATCCACGAGTCGATCAACTATCTTGCCATGATCATCATCGGTGGGCTGGGCAGTGTGCTCGGGTCGATCTACGGGGCGGTGTTCATGACGCTGTTGCCCCAGGTGCTCACGGTCATCACCTCGTGGGCGGCCCACGTGCTGCCCTCGGTGGGCGACCTGATCATGAGCATCAAGGAAGGGATCTTCGGCCTGATCGTGATCCTGTTCCTGGTGTTCGAACCCGATGGGATGGCCCATCGCTGGAGTCTCATCAAGGCCTACTGGAAGCTGTATCCCTTCAGTTACTGAGGAGAAAGGAGGTGGAAACAGCTGGTCGCACTGGTATCGGTCTTGAGAGGGAGGTTTTTCGGATTCTGTTTTCTTTTCCTGGGGTTAGAACTGCTTGAGAATGGAGGTTCCACATGAGACGTTTCGGTATCCTTGCGGCTCTGGTCGCGTCCCTGTTCATGGTCGCCCCCGCGTTCTCGGCCGACGAGATCGTGATCGGCAACCTGGCCGATCTCACCGGCCCCACCGGCACGGTGGGCACCCCGTACGCCAACGGCATCCGGGCGTACGTCAACTGGCTCAACGACCAGGGCGGCATCAACGGCAAGAAGATCAAGCTGCTTCGGGTGGACTACGCGTACAAGATCCCCGAAGCCCTGCAGACCTACAAGAAGTTCAAGACCTCCGACAAGGTCCTGGCGATCCAGGGGTGGGGCACGGGTGACACCGAGGCCCTGACCAAGATGGTGGCCAAGGACAAGATCCCGTACTTCTCGGCGTCCTACTCCGCCCACCTGACCGACCCGAAGAAGTCCCCCTACAACTTCTTCATCGCGGCCGACTACTCCACCATGCTCCGCGCGGGCCTGAAGTACATCAAGGACAACTGGAAAGAGAGCCGCGCGCCCAAGCTGGCCTTCATCTACCCGGACCACCCCTACGGCAAGGCCCCGATCCCGGCCGGCAAGGCATACGCCAAGGAACTCGGGTTCGACATCGTGGGTGAGGAGAACGTGAGCCTCAAGGCGATCGAGGCCACCACCCAGCTGCTGAACCTCAAGAAGAACGAGCCCGACTTCGCGTGGCTCGGCGGGACCACCCCGTCCTGCGCCGTGGTGCTCAAGGATGCGAAGAAGCTCGGCCTGAAGACCAAGTTCCTGATCAATATCTGGGGCAATGACGAGAACCTGTTCAAGCTGGCCGGCGACGCCGCCGACGGCGCCCTGGGCCTGCAGGCCGCGGCCGTGTACGGAGACGACGTGCCCGGCATGAAGCCGATCCTGGAAGTCACCAAGGGCGAGCACCAGATGACCCACTTCATGCGCGGCTGGACCTCGATGCTGGTGATGGCCGAGGCGATCAAGCGCGCCGACGACGCGGGCGAGCTGACCGGCCCGGGCGTGAAGAAGGCGGCCGAGACCCTGCGCAACTTCGACACCGGCGGCCTGACCGCGCCGATCACCTACACCGCGACCGACCACCGCCCGAACCTGTCCGCCAAGATCTACGAGTACTCCGGCGGCAAGATGATCTTCAAGGGCACCGTGGAACTGGAGCGCCGGGCCGACTGGCTGGGCCACTAGGTCTTCCCCGGGGAGGGGAGGCCGAGTGCCTCCCCCCCTTTCCCGAGGGGCCGCCTCCTGCGGCGACCCCTCGCGAAAGGGCGAACCCTGCACACGGGAGAGAAGTAGATGCTCAGGATCAACAACATCGAGGTCGTGTACAACGACGTCATCCTCGTGCTCAAGGGGCTGTCCCTGCACTGCGAGGAGGGCAAGATCACGACCCTGCTCGGCGCCAACGGCGCGGGCAAGTCCACGACCCTCAAGGCGATCTCCGGCCTGCTCAAGAGCGAGGAGGGGGAGGTCACCGAGGGCACGATCGAGTTCATGGGCGAGAAGATCAACGGCGTGGACCCGGAGAAGATCGTGCGCAAGGGGGTGTTCCAGGTCATGGAGGGGCGGCGGGTGTTCGAGGACCTCAACGCGATCGAAAACCTCCGGTGCGGCGCGTACACCCGCAAGGACAAGGCCGGGGTGAAGCGCGACATGGACCTGGTGTTCGACTACTTCCCCCGCCTGCGGGAACGGGCCACCGAACTGGCCGGGTACCTGTCGGGCGGCGAGCAGCAGATGCTGGCGATCGGCCGGGCGCTGATGGCCCGGCCCAAGCTCCTGCTGCTGGACGAGCCGAGCCTCGGGCTGGCACCGCTCCTCGTGAAGGAGATCTTCTCGATCATCCGCAAGATCAACGAGGAGGAGAAGACCACGATCCTCCTGGTGGAGCAGAACGCGAACCTGGCCCTCCAGACCGGCAGCTACGGGTACATCATGGAGAACGGCAAGGTGGTGCTGGACGGGCCGTGCGAGAAGCTGCGCCAGAACGAGGACGTCAAGGAGTTCTACCTGGGCGTGGGCGAGACCGGCCACAAACGCTCGTTCAAGAACGCCAAACACTACAAGCGCCGGAAACGGTGGCTCAGCTAGCGGGATGCGGAAAAACCTCATCCGTGGGTTTTTCCGCGACGGCCTCTCGGGGACGGCCCCGTCGAGGCATCACAAATCACCCGGTTTTTCAAACCGAATGATTTGGCGCCCCATCCATGGGGCGACTAGCAGGTTGCTTTTTCCGCAACCTGCTAGCGGGCCAGCTTTTTCCCAGAAGAGATTCGGCGCGGGCCGGACGGCCCGCCGGCAGGAGACCGACATGGATCGTGCCCGAGGGTTCCTGGACGAGGCGGTGGAGACCCGGAGTTGGGAGGAGCAGCAGGCCGGCCTGGCCGCGCGCCTCCGGGAGGTCGTGGCCCACGCGTACGCCAACGCGCCGGCGGTCAAGGCCAAGTTCGACGAGGCCGGGGTCGGGCCGGACGACATCCGGTCGATCGCCGATCTCGCCAGGGTTCCCGTGACCCCCAAGGCCCAGCTGGTGGAGCTGCAACAGGCGGATCCGCCGTTCGGCGGGCTGCTGGCCGTGCCCCTGACCGAGGTGAGCCGGGTGTTCCGGTCTCCCGGGCCGATCTACGATCCCCAGGGCAAGGGCGAGGGGTGGGGCTGGGAAGAGGCCCTGTTCGCGGCCGGGTTCCGGCCCGGGGACGTGTCGATCAACACGTTTAGCTACCACATGACCCCGGCCGGCATGATGTTCGACGACGCGCTCCTGAACCTGGGATGCCCGGCCGTGCCCACGGGAGTGGGCGACCGGGAGACCCAGCTCGAGATCATGCAGCGGGCCGGGGTCAAGGGGTTTGTGGGCATGGCATCGTTCCTGCTGCAGATCGGGGAGAAGGCCCGGGAACTGGGCATCGACCCCCGCACCGACCTGTCGATCGCGTCGGCGTTCGTGACGGCCGAGCCCCTGCCCGACAGCCTGCGCGCCCAGGTCGAGGACCTGTTCGGGTGCGTGCTGCGCCAGGGGTACGGCACCGCGGACTGCGGGTGCATCGCGTACGAGTGTTTTCACAAGGGCGGCATGCACGTGGTGCGGCGGGCGATCGTGGAGATCGTGGACCCGACCACGGGCCAGCCCCTGCCCGACGGCGAGATCGGCGAGGTGGTGGTCACCCTGTTCAACCGGGCGTACCCCCTGATCCGGTTCGGCACCGGGGACCTGTCGGCCATCGACTCCGGGGCGTGCGCGTGCGGCCGCAGGTCGCCCAAGCTGCGGGGCTGGCTGGGCCGGGCCGACCAGCTCGTGAAGGTCAAGGGGATGTTCGTGCACCCGGGCCAGCTCCAGGCGGCCCTGGCCGGGTTCGAAGGGGTGAGCCGGTTCCGGGCCGTGGTGACCCGGGAGGGCAACCGCGACCGGCTCACCGTGAAGGTGGAGCTGGCCGGCGCCGGGGACGAGGGGCTCAAGGCTGCCATGGAGGCGCGCCTCAGGGAGGTGCTGCGGATCGGCGCCGAGGTGGCGTGGGTGGCTGCGGGCACCCTCCCGGAAGACGGACGGGTGGTGGAAGACGCCCGGACCTGGGACTGAGGGGCGGATTCGTCGGTGGGGCGCAGCGCGCGCACAGCCGGGGCGGACGCCCCGGCCGGGGGGCTCTCGATCGGCCAGGTCGCCCGGCAGGTCGGGTTCACCACCCGGACGATCCGGTACTACGAGGACATTGGCCTGCTGGCCAGCGTGCGGCGGGTCGAGAGCGGCCGCCGGGTGTACACCGACGAGGACGTGCGCCGGCTGAAGTTCATCAAACGGCTCAAGCTGCTCGGCCTCAGCCTGGACGAGATGAAAGAGCTCGAGGAGCTGTACCTGACCTACCGGAGCAACGAGCCCGTGTTGCCCCGGCTGCTGGAACTCCTCGACCGGCACCTGGGCAACATCGAGTCCCGCATCGAGCAGCTTCGGATCCTCAAGCGGGACATCGAGGCGTACAGGGATCACATCCGGTCCAAGCTGTAGCAGGCCGCGAAAACCCACGGACGGGGGTTTGCGGCATCCTGGTGTAGGGCGGCCGTACGGTTTCGCGGGTGCCGGGGCGCCTTTGGGGCCTGGCCACCCTTTTGAGGGAAAGGAGAGGGGATTCCATGGCTCTTAGCTTTGATCTGACCGCCGAGCAGAACATCCTGCGCCAGAGCGTTCGGGAGTTCGCGGAAAAAGAGATCCGGCCCGTGGCCCGGGAACTGGACGCCAAGGAGGAGTTCAGCTACGACCTCACCCGGAAGATGGGGGAGATGGGGCTGTTCGGCGTGTTCGTGAGCCCGGAGTACGGCGGCAGCGGGCTCGACTACGTGTCCTACATCATCGCGGTGGAGGAGATCGCCCGGGTGGACGGCTCCCAGGCGGCCACGATCGCGGCGGGCAACTCCCTGGGCATCGGCCCGATCTACTACTTCGGCAGCGAGGACCAGAAGAAGCGGTGGCTGCCCAAGCTGTGCACCGGCGAGATCCTGGCCGGGTTCGGGCTCACCGAGCCCCTGGCCGGATCCGACGCCGGTGGGTCGCGCACCAAGGCCGTGCTGGACGGGGACGAGTGGGTCCTCAGCGGCAGCAAGCTCTTCATCACCAACGCGGCCACCGACATCACCGGCGTGATCGTGGTGCAGGCCGTCACGGGCAAGAAGAGCGACGGCCGCAACGAGCTGTCGTGTTTCCTGGTGCCGGCCGACGCGCCCGGCCTGACTCGCAAGGCGATGCACGGCAAGATGATGTGGCGCTCGTCCAACACGGCCGAGCTGTACTTCGACGACGTGCGGCTGCCCGCGGACGCCCTCCTCGGCCAGAAGGGGGACGGGTTCCGCCAGATGCTGTCCACCCTGGACGGCGGCCGGCTGTCCATCGGCGCGATGGGCCTCGGGGGCGCCCAGGGCGCGTTCGACCTGGCCCTGGCCTACGCCAAGGAGCGCAAGCAGTTCGGCCAGGCGATCTTCGATTTCCAGGCCACCCAGTTCAAGCTGGCGGACATGGCCCTGGAGATCGAGGCGGCGCGCAACCTGCTGTACAAGGCGTGCTGGCTCAAGGACAACGGCCGGCCGTTCGGCAAGGTGGCGGCCATGGCCAAGCTGTACTGCTCCGAAGTGATGGGCCGGGTGGTGGACCAGGCGGTGCAGATCCACGGTGGGTACGGTCTGATGCAGGACTACGACGTGGAGCGGTTCTTCCGGGACCAGAAGCTGCTGACCATCGGCGAGGGCACGAGCGAGATCCAGCGGATCGTGATCGCCCGCCACCTGGGGGACTGACGTCCGCCAGGACGCTGGGAGGCTGGGAGGCCACCCCCCCTGGGGGGCATGGGAGTCCGGGGCCAGAATTCAGAAGTCGGTGGACAGAGAAAAGCCCTTTCGGTGCCCCAAGAGGATCCCCAGGGAACCCACACTGCTTTTCGGGATTCTCTGTTTTCTGTCCGCTGAAATCCGCCCCTGAAACCCATGCCCTCCTCCGGCTGCAGCCCCACACCGGCAACGTTGCTTTCACCGTTGTCGGGCCCCGCAGGGGCCTGGGGGGCTGCCAAAGCTACACGTTGAACCGGATGTTCAGGATGTCCCCGTCCCGGACCTCGTACTCCTTGCCCTCGACCCGGAGCACCCCCTGGTCGCGGCACGCGGCCAGGCTTCCGGCGGCCACGAACGCGTCGTAGGGGACCACCTCGGCCCGGATGAACCCGCGCTCCAGGTCGGTGTGGATCGTGCCGGCCGCCTCGGGCGCCCGTGCGCCCTTCCGGACCGTCCACGCCCGGCACTCATCCTCGCCCATGGTGAAGAAGCTGATCAGCCCGAGCAGCCCGTAGGTGGCCCGGATAATCCGGTCGGTGGCCGCGGTCTCGATCCCGAGGTCGTCCAGGAACGCGCGGGCGTCCTCGGCGGACAGTTCCGAGATCTCCTGCTCGATCGTGGCGCACAGGTGGGTGGTCACCACGGACGGGCCGTCCCACCGGCCGGCCACCGGCCCCACGAACGCCCCGGCCCGGGCCAGGTCGTCCTCCCCCAGGTTCAGGGCGATCACCAGGGGCTTGCGGGTGAGGAACTGGAACCCCCGGAGCACCTTGTCCTCGTCCGGCCTGAACGCCTCGTCCCGCAGGGGCCGGTCGGCCTCCAGCACCTCCCGGCACCGCTCCAGCAGCTCTTTTTCCAGTACCAGGTCCCGGTCGGCCTTGCCCTTCATCTGCCTGGCGATCCGCTCCAGGCGGTTCTCCACGATGATCAGGTCCGACAGGAGGAACTCCCCGTCCAGTTCCTGCAGGTCCCGAAGGGGATCCACCGAGCCGGCGGGGTGGGGCACCTCGTCGCTGTCGAACGCCCGCACCACCACCAGCAGGGCGTCGGTGTTCTTCAGGTGGGTGAGGGCTTCGCCGGACAGCCCCTCCCTGCCCGCGGCCCGCTCCACCCCGGCCACGTCCACGTACCGGATCGTGGCCGGGGTGGTCTTCTTGGGGTTCCAGATCTCGGACAGCCGGTCCAGACGGGGGTCGGGCACCCGGCTGATGCCCAGGTTCACGGCCTTCTTGCCCGGGGTGAACCCGGTCTCGGCCGAGGACCGGGTGAGCAGGTTGAACAGGGTGGTCTTGCCGGAAAGGGGCAGGCCGACGATGCCGGTCTCCATGGTGGAACCTCGCGGGTCGGGAAGACGGGGGCGCTGACTGTAATCCGTCGGGAGGCGCGGCGCAAGGGGTGGGGGTCAAGCGGGTGCGGAGGGCTCTGCGTCCAGCCGGAACCGGCGCAGTTCCGCCACCGCGCCGTCCAGGTGGGTCTCCAGGGCGCGGACGGTCTGCTCCATCTCGGCCGCGCTGTCCACCAGGTCCTGGATCGTGTCGGTCACCGCGGCCACGGCCGTGCCGATGTCCGCGCTCTGGCCGCGCTGGGCGCGGACCGCGGTCGCGATCTGGTCGGCGCTCGCCGCCACCCGGCTCGACACTTCGGCGATCTCGTGGCTGCCCTTCATCTGGGCCGAGGTGGACGCGACCACTTCTCCGGCGCTGGTGCGGATCTGCTCCATTTGCTCGAGCACGGCCCGGTTGGCCACGTCCTGGTCAAAGGTGGCCCGGGCGATCATGTCCACCTCCTCGTTCATGGAGGTGACCGCCTGGGCGATCTGGGCCACGGCCACGGCCTCCTCGGCCGTGACCTCCCGGATCTCCTGGGACGTGCTCGCGGCTCGTTCCGACCGCTCCACGATGGTGTCCAGGGCCTGTTCCACGTCCCCCACCAGGTTCCTGCCCGTCCGTACGGCCTCGAGCCCCCGGGCAGAGGCGTCGGCCGTGGTCCGCGTCTCTGCCTGGACCGCTCCGACCATCGCGGCCACCTCCTGGGTGGCCCGGGCCGTGCGCTCGGCCAGGCCCCGGATCTGGTTGGCCACCACCGAGAACGCCCGGCCGTGGGGCCCGGCCTGGGCGGCCAGGATCGCGGCGTTCAGGGACAGGAGCTTGGTCTGCCCCGCCACGTCCTCGATCACGGTGACCACCTGCCCGATCTCCTCGGCCCTGCCCGCCAGCCGCCCGATCACCTCGGTCAACTGGCCCACGCTCCGCTCGATCTCCCCCATGCCGGCCACCGCGGCCCGGACCGCCGGCAGCCCCCGTTCGGTCGCTTCCCGGGCGGCGTCGGCCGCCACCCGGGCCGAGGCCTCGGCCTGGTGTTCCACCCGTTCCACGGTGCCCCGGATCTGGTGCAGCGTGGACGTGATCTGCTCCGACGTGGCGGTGAGGCCCTGCAGGTGGGCGGCGATGTCGCTCAGGGAGCGGATCATCTGGGACACCCGGGCTGCGGCGTCCTCGGCAATGCGGGCGTGGCCCTCGGACCGCTCGGCCACCAGGGTGATGGACGCCGACAACTCCTGGGCGGCAGCGGCCGCGTTGCCCGCCTCCTGGGTCAGGTGGTCGGTGTGCGCCTCGACCTCCCCGATCGAGCCGTCCAGCAGCCCGGTGGCCTCCCTGACCCGGGCCATCGCGCCTTCCTGGAACTGGGCCACCCCCCGGATCCTGTCGGCGCAGCGGGCTGCGGTCTGGGCCAGGCCGGTGACGTCCCCGCCCGTATCCCTCAGGTTCAGGAGGATCGTCTTCAGGTTCCGGGTCATCTGGCGGAACGCGTCCGCGAGCACGCCGAGTTCGTCTCCCCGGTGTACCGCGGGTTCGGAGCGCAGGTCCCCGCGGGCCGCGGCCCGGGCCGCGGCGGCGACCAGGCCGAGCGGCCGGGTCACGGTCCGGGAGATGATGAACCACAAGCCGATCGCGGCCAGCACCAGGCCGGTCAACCCGGCGGTGCCCAGGTACTGGAGGAGGCGGCGCGCGGAGCGGCCGGTGGTGGACCGGGCCCTGTCGGCCATCTCGGCCACCAGGGCCTGCCGGCGCTGGTCGGCGCGGGCCAGGGTTTCGGCCGCAGCCTCTTCCAGTTGCCGGAACGCGGTCTCCAGCGGGTCGGTGCTCAGGTACGCCACGACCCGGTCGCTCTCCGGCCCGGTCCCGATCCTGGCCTCGAACGGCCGGGCGTTCCGGCCGGAGCGGTCGCCGACGGCGACCACCTCGCCGCCCGAGTGGATCTCCAGGCCCACCAGGAGGGGGTCGCTGGCGACCCGTTGCTGCGCCAGGGCCCGGAGGCCGCCGGTGCCGTGGCCGGCGCTGCGATGGTAGACCTCTCTGGCCAGGCTGAGGGCGGTACTCTCCCCGTCCAGCCGGAACCACGCCTGGGTCTGGCGCAACGCCTCGTCCCGCTGGGACCGCACCGCGTCGCCGCTGAACCGGGCGTACCGGTCCAGGCCTTCCTGGACACCGGGCAGGAGTTCCTGCTCGAGCAGCCACCGGATCTCGGACGTCACCACCGTGCGGGCCAGCAGGCCGACCCCGGCCACCAGCACGGCCACCACCGCCAGCAGGCCGACCCCCAACCGGACGACCAGCGGGAAACGCGGCCGTTTCTGCCGGCTCAACACGGGCACCCGTTTTTCGGGGCGCGGCCGGACTCCCCGCCGGGCGCGCCCGATCCCGAGCCGGGCGGCTCCGGGCACCCCGCGGCGAGCGGGTAAGCAGCCAGGAACATGGACATCCTCTCGAAAAGCGCGGGCGGCCGTGGGGCGCACCCCTCCCGTACCTGCTCCAATGTCGGCCCCAGGGCGCACGATCTTGAGGAAAAAGTGAAACGAAAACTCGGGAGAAGCCGCTGGTTTGCACGGTGGTGCGGGCCGCAGGTATGCTGATTTCATGCACAACGTCCGCAAAACGCCCGTGTTGGTGCTGGACTGCGACGGCGTCCTGATCCGGTCCGAGGGCGCCAACCTGGCGTATTACAACCACCTGTTCGAACGGTTCGGCCTGCCCAGGGTGGGGCCTGGAGACCAGGACGCCCTGGGGCTCCTGCACACCCTGTCCACGCCCCAGGTGCTCGACCGGTTCGTGCCGGAGCGCATCCGTGGCCAGGTTCGGGCGTACGCGGACGGTCTGGCCTTCGACCGGTTCGTGCCGCTGCTCGACGCCGAGCCCGGCTGGACCGAGGTGCTCCGCCGCCGGGCCGGGTTCGAACGGGCGGTGGTGGCCACCAACCGGGGGGCGAGCGCCCGCACGGTGCTCGACGCGGTGGGGCTCCTCGGCCTGGTGGACGACGTGGTCACGGTCCGGGACGTGGCGAGGCCCAAGCCCCACCCGGACCTCCTCCTGGCCGCGGTCGGCCGTGCCGGCGCCGATCCGGCCGGCGCGGTGTACGTGGGCGACTCGGACCTGGATGCCCGGGCGGCCCGGGCCGCCGGGCTCCGGTTCATCGGGTTCCGCCGCGGCGTACCGCCTTCGGCGGATACGCCGGACCAGGTCGACCGGCTCCTGGCGCGACTTGCGGCTGACCCGGCCCTTGGTAAGCTGGCTCGTGGGAGGAAAGACAACCGTTTCCCGACGAAGGAGGCCCCCATGAGCCAGAAAGACATGTTCCACACTCCCGACAACACCCTCAAACGCGGCTGCCAGGTCGCCGACGCGGACGTGGACCTGTGTCCGTGCGGTTCCAAGCAGGCGTTCGCCAAGTGCCACGGCGCCCCGTGCGAATGCGGTTCGGGCAAGCCCAAGTTCAAGTGCTGCCACACCGACGACTTCTGAACCCGTGAGCCGGCTGTGGCCGGCCGGTCTCCCCCGGCCGGCCACGGCTGTTCTCCAGAAATCGCTGCGCCCCACCACACGGAACGCGGACCTGTCATGACCCCATCCCCCACCGAGGAGCGCCGCCCGTGACCCTGCCCAGACGCGTGCTGGTGGTGGAGGACAACCGGCTGGTCGGCGACCTGGTGGCCGACGTCCTGGAGGGGGCGGGGTACGACTGCGCCCGGGCCCGCGACGGCGAGGAGGCCGTCCGCAAGCTCACGGCCGGCCCGCCGGACGCGGTGGTCCTGGACCTCAACCTCCCCAAGTTGCACGGCCTCGAGGTGCTGCGCCACGTGCGCCAGAACAGCCCGGACGTGGTGGTCGTGGTGCTCACCGGCCACGGGTCCGAGCAGACCGCGCTCCAGGCCCTGCGCCAGGGGGCCAACGACTACCTGACCAAGCCGGTGTGCGTCGAAACGCTCCTGGAGACCCTTCAGATCCACCTGGAACGGGCCGATCTGCACCGGTGTGCGGCCGCCGCCCGGTGCTTTCCCGCGGAGGTGGAGGACCGCACCCTGGCCCGGGTGTTCTTCGAGGCGCCGACGGCCCTGGTCAACGTGGACCCGGAGGACCGGATCCGGGTGGTCAACCGGGCCGCGGTCCGGTTGCTGGCCCGGGCTCCCGAGGATCTGCTCGACCGGCCGGTGTCCGACCTGGTGTGCCACGAGGTCCGGTCCGGGTGGCTGGAGGCCGTGCGCCGGGACGCGGCAACGGCCCGAGGCTACGAGGGCGAGGTCCACGTGGACGGCGGTGGCGGCCGGTTCCCGGCCGGGGTGGTGGCCGTGGAGCAGCCCGAGCCCGGGTGGCTGATCGTTGCGTTCCGCGACCTCACCCGCCAGAAGGCGTTGGAAAAGCACTACCTGGAGTCCAAGAAGCTCGCTGGGCTGGGCCGGGTGGTGGAAGGGGTCGCCCACGAGGTGCGCAACCCCCTGCTGGCGATCGGCGGGTTCGCCCGCAAGCTCGGCCGGGCGCTGGACGGCAGCGGGCCGGCCCACCGCTACCTGGAGGTGATCCTGTCCGAGGTGGAGCGCCTCGAGCGGATGGTGCGGGACATCGAGGACTACGTGGCGTTCAGCCGGGAGAACCGGCCCCACTTCGAGCCCGTGAACCTCGGACAGGTGATCCAGGACTGTCTGGCAGCCGTGGCAGACCGGGCGCGGCTGCAGGGGGTGGAGGTTCTCCTGGACCTGCCGCCCGAACTGCCCCGGGTGTACGCCGACCGGACGCTGCTGGGTGAACTGTTCGGGGGGGTCGTCGAAAACGCGCTGGACGCCATGCCGTCCGGGGGGCAGTTGCGGGTCGCGTTCGGCACGGGAGACAACTGGGTGCAGGTCCGCGTGGAGGACACGGGCGTCGGGATCCCCGAGGACGACCTGGAAGAGATCTTCGACCCGTTTTTCACCTCCAAGACCTCTGGAGCCGGTCTGGGGCTGGCCAAGGCCTACCTGATCGTCGAGGCCCACACCGGCACGATCGAGTTCGAGAGCCGGGTGGGGAAGGGAACCACATGCACGGTGGCACTGCCGGTGGACCGGCGGGAGATTCCGAGACAGGGGCGGTGAGCCGGGGCCAGGTGGTCCTGTTGGGGCGCCGGGAGGTCGTGGGGCCGGCCCGGGAAGCGCTGGAAGCGGCCGGATTCGAGACCGTGGCGTTCGAGGACGTGGGCGCGTTCACCCAGGCGGTGCTCGCGGGCGCGCCCCGGGCCGTGGTGGTATGGGACGACCTACCTCCCGGCGCCGTGGACGTGGCCGTGGACGTGGTGCGCCATCACTTCACCGCGTCCGGTTGCGGCATCGTGCGGGTGCGATGCGGCGGCCGCCCGGCAGAGGCCGACAGCCGGGTCCACGCCGAACTCGACGCGCCCCCCGACCCGGACGCGTTGGTGGCGGCCGTGGCCCAGAGCACCGCGGGCGGCCGCTGCGGGGAGGCACGGATCCCCCAGATCCTGGTGGTGGACGACGACCCGAACATCGTGCTCCTCGGTTCCCACATCGTCACCGGCATGGGCATGATCCCGATGGCCGCGTTCGACGGGCCCGAGGCCGTGGAGAAAGCCCGCCGGTTCCTGCCGGATCTCATCCTGCTCGACATCAACATGCCCGGCATGGACGGGTTCCAGGTGATCGAGACCCTCAAGGCCGAGGTGCAGACCCACCTGACGCCGATCATCGTGTTCTCGGCCCGGCGGGACGACCTGGACAAGGTTCGGGCCCTGGAACTGGGGGCCGATGACTACGTGACCAAGCCGTTCAGCCTGACCGAGCTGAGTGCGCGGATCGACCGGCTGCTCAAGCGCACCCGGGCGGATATGAGCGCGTCCAGCACCACCGGCCTGCCCGGCAGCGTCACCGTGGAGCAGGTCCTGTCGGATCGGTTGCGGGCCGGCGGACCCCTGGCCGTGCTGTACGCCGACGTGGACCACTTCAAGGCGTTCAACGACCGGTACGGGTTCGGTCGGGGCGACAGTGTCTTGCGCCAGGTCGCGGACCTCCTGGTCGAGGCGGTCCAGGCCCACGGCAACGGAGAGGACCTGGTGGGCCACATCGGCGGGGACGACTTCGTGGTGGTGACCACCCCCGATCGGGCCGAGGCCGTGGCCCAGGGACTGATCGACCGGTTCGACCGGGTCATGCCGTACTACTACGACGAGGAGGATCGAAAGACCGGACACATCCGGTCCCTGGACCGACGGGGCCGCCCGGTCACCTATCCCCTCATGACCCTGTCCGTGGCCATCGTCACCAACGAGAATCGGCCCCTGGAGCATCCGGCCCAGGTGTCCGACGTGGCAGCCCAGCTCAAGAAGTACGCCAAGGCCCGGCCCGTCAGCCTGTGGGTCAAGGACAAGCGGGGCTGACGTGGACGCTCGTACGGCTGCCGCCGCGGTTTGCCTCCTCGTTCTGGCCGGCCCGGCCCTCGTCCGGGCCGACATCTACGAGGGCCGGGGCGACGGCGGCACGGTGGTGTTCACCGACGCGCCCACCGAGCCCGGCTACCGCCTCGTGGTGCGCACCGACCCGGTCCGGGTGCCGTGGCGCCAGAGCGCCCACCGGGCCGCCCGGGAGGCCGGCCTCGACCCGGCCCTGGTGCGGGCCGTCATCGTCGTCGAGTCCGGCGAGAACCCCAGGGCCGTGTCCCCCAAGGGCGCCCAGGGGCTGATGCAACTCATGCCGGGCACGGCCGAGGAACTCGGCGTGCTCGACCCCCTGCGGCCCCGGGACAACCTGCGAGGCGGCACCCGGTACCTCGCACAGCTCGTGGACCGCTACGACGGCCGGCTCGACCTGGCCCTGGCCGCCTACAACGCGGGCCCGGCCGTGGTGGACCGGCACAACGGCGTGCCGCCGTACCCCGAGACCCGGGCGTTCGTGCGCAAGGTACTCGACCTGTACGCGCAGATCAAAGAACGATCGGGGGTTGACACCCGGTAGGACCCGGCGGCATACTACGCCGCGCTCCGAGCGGGAATAACTCAGTGGTAGAGTGCGACCTTGCCAAGGTCGAAGTCGCGGGTTCGAATCCCGTTTCCCGCTCCAGAAAGCCCAAGGGCCGGATCCTCGGATCCGGCCCTTTTTGGGGTTAATCGTGGATGATCCGGCCGTTTCCATGCCAGCCCGCTGAGCCCCCGGGGGAACGCCCATGAGACGAATCGATCTGCGCAGCGACACCGTCACTCGCCCCACGCCCGCCATGCGCCGCGCAATGTTCGAGGCGCGGGTGGGGGACGACGTGTACGGGGAGGACCCCACGGTGAACC
The DNA here is from genome assembly GCA_024277875.1 of Deferrisomatales bacterium. GTDB lineage: Bacteria > Desulfobacterota > Deferrisomatia > Deferrisomatales > Deferrisomataceae > JAJRUI01. The sequence continues at coordinate 6,694 of JAJRUI010000048.1, read as the reverse complement.
GCCTCCAGGAAGTGGCGGCGGCGCTCTTGGGCAAGGAGGCGGCGCTGCTGCTGCCCAGCGGCACCCAGGCCAACCAGGTGGCCGTGCTGAGCCACGCCGGCCGGGGTGAGGAGGTGATCGTCGAGGCCGAGAGCCACATCTTCTACTACGAGGCCGCGGGCATCGCCGCCCTGGCCGCGTGCCAGGCGCGCACCGTGCCGGGCGCGCGGGGGGCGATGGACCTGGACCGGGTGGAGGCCGCGATCCGGGCGGACAACATCCACTTTCCCCGCACCGCCCTGATCTGCGTGGAGAACACCCACAACCGGGCCGGCGGCACCGTGCTGCCCCGGGAACACCTGGAAGCGCTGTCAGCGCTCGCCCGGCGCCACGGGGTGCCGGTGCACATGGACGGCGCCCGGGTGTTCAACGCGTCGGTGGCCGACGGGCGGCCAGTGGCCGAGATCGTGGCCCCTGTGGACTCGGTGATGTTCTGCCTGAGCAAGGGGCTGGCCGCGCCGGTGGGGGCGGTGCTGGCGGGCACGCGCGCGTTCGTCGCCCGGGCGCGCCGGTACCGCAAGCTGCTCGGGGGCGGGATGCGACAGGCCGGCATCCTGGCCGCTGCCGGGCTGGTGGCCCTGGACACCATGGTCGACCGGCTGGCGGAGGACCACGCCAACGCCCGGGAACTGGCCGGGGGGCTCGCGTCGGTGGGCGGCCTGCGCGTGGACCTGGACACGGTGCAGACCAACATGGTGCTGTTCGAGGTGGCGGACCCGGCCTGGGATGCGGCCAGCCTGGTGGCGGCCCTGGAGGGGGTGGGCGTGTTGTGCAGCGCGTTCGGCCCCCGGCAGATCCGGCTGGTGACCCACTGTGACGTCGCAGCCGCGGACGTTCCAGAGGCGCTGGACCGGATCGAGGGGGTGCTGGGCCGCGGCCGCCGCTGACCCGCTCCCCCGGGTCTGGGAGCGCGGGGTCTGCCCCGGGGCCGTCACGCCCACACCACGAGCCCCATGTCCCACGGGCTCGTGAGGTTGGGGTGGTGGGGCAGCACGCGCACGGCAAAGCCGTGGCGCCCCGTCCGGTTGCACGGGACCTCGCCGGCGAACTCCCAGGCGTCTTCGTCCCGGGCGCTTTCCGGGTGGAGGAACCGGTGGGCGGGCTCGACGATGTTCCCGGAGGGGTCCAGGGGGCCGTGGTAGATCTCCACCCGGACGTCCTCGGGGGCGAGCCCGCCCAGGGCCACGACGCACCGCACCGGCAGTTCGTCCCCCACCTGCCGCTCGACCCCGTCGTCGGACTGCACCTCCAGCACCCGCACCCCGTCCCATGCCTCGCGGACCCGGGCTTTCCACCGGGCCAGCGCCCGGGCGGCGCGGCAGCCGTCCCGGCCGAACCGGGCCCACAGGTTCATGGCCGGCACGTAGTAGTGCTCGGTGTACTCCCGGACCATCCGGTTGGTGTTGAACACCGGGGTCAGACGCTCCATGGCGGTCTTCACCTTGGCGATCCAGCCCCGGGGCAGCCCGTCCTCGCCCCGTCCGTAGTAGGTGGGCACGACCTCCTGCTCCAGCAGGTCGTACAGGTCCATGCTCTCGACCCGGTCCTGGTTCTCCGGGTCGGCGTACTCCTCTCCCCGGCCGATGGCCCAGCCCACCTCCCGGTCGAACGCCTCGTCCCACCACCCGTCCAGCACGCTCAGGTGGAGCCCGCCGTTGGGGTGGACCTTCATCCCGCTGGTGCCGCACGCCTCCAGGGGCCGGCGCGGGGTGTTGAGCCACAGGTCTGCGCCCTGGACCAGGTACCGGGCGGTGTTGAGGTCGTAGTCCTCCAGGAACACCACGTGTTTCCGGAACGCGGCGTCCCGGCAGTGGTGCACGATCTGCTGGATGAACCGCTTGCCCTCGTCGTCGGCCGGGTGGGCCTTGCCGGCGAAAATGATCTGGACCGGCCGGTCCGGGTCGTCGAGGATCCGGGCCAGGCGTTCCGGGTCCCGGAACAGGAGGGTGGCGCGCTTGTAGGTGGCGAACCGGCGGGCGAACCCGATGGTGAGGACCTCGGGGTCCAGCACCTCCTCGGCGTCCCGGATCTCGTGGGGCTTGGCGCCCCGGCGCCTGAGCTGTTCGGCCAGCTTGCGCCGGACGAACCCCACCAGCCGCTCCCTGAGCCGCTCCCGGGCCCGCCACAGTTCGTTGTCCGGGATGTCCCGGACCCGCTTCCAGATCTCCTGGTTCAGGGGCTCGTCCACCCACTGGGGGCCCAGGTAGCGCTCGAACAGGCGGGCCATCTCGTCGGACAGCCAGGAGCGCACGTGGATGCCGTTGGTGACGTGGCCGATCGGCACCTCCTCCCTGGGGATGCCGGGCCACACCCCGGCCCACATGCGCCGGCACACCCGGCCGTGGAGCCGGCTGACGCCGTTGCGGTGGCCGCTGAGGCGCAGGGCCAGCACCGCCATGGACAGGGGCGAGTCCGGGTCGGCCGGGTTCTCGCGGCCCAGGGCCAGCAGGTCGGCCACGCCCACCCCGAGCTGCCGGAGCACCTCGCCCAGCTGTTCCTCGATCTCGTGGGGGCCGAACTTGTCGATCCCGGCCGCCACCGGCGTGTGGGTGGTGAACACGCTGCCGACCCGCACGGCCTCCAGGGCCTCCCAGAACCCGAGCCCCGAGCGCTCCATGGTCATGCGCACCCGCTCCAGGCCCAGGAACGCGGAGTGGCCCTCGTTCATGTGGCACACGGCCGGCTCCACGCCCAGCGCAGCGAGCATCCGGACCCCGCCGATCCCGAGCACGATCTCCTGGCGGATCCGCATGCCGTCGCCCGGCGCGTAGAGCTGGTGGGTGACGGCCCGGTCCTCGGGGTCGTTCGCCTCCAGGTTCGTGTCCAGCAGGTACAGGGGGATCCGGCCCACCTGGGCCTTCCACGCCCGCACCCGGACCGTCCTGTGCCCGATCGCGACCGTCACCTCGGCCGGGTCGCCGTCGGGGGCCACGGCCCGGCTCAGGGGCATGTTGTACACGTCGTTCTCCGGGTACACCTCCTGCTGCCACCCGTCGTGGGTCAGGTACTGGTGGAAGTAGCCCTGGCGGTACAGGAGCCCCACCCCCACGAACGGCAGCCCCAGCTCGCTGGCGCTCTTCAGGTGGTCGCCGGCCAGCACCCCCAGGCCGCCGGCGTAGACGGGCAGGCACTCGTGCAGGCCGAACTCCATCGAGAAGTACGCGATGCGGGCGTCCCCGAACTCCGGGTGGTCGTGGGCGGCCCAGGTGGGCATGGACAGGTACCGGCCCAGGGCCTCGGCCACCCGGTCCATGTGGGCGAGGAACACGGGGTCCAGGGCGAGCTGCTCCAGGCGCTCCTGGGACATCTGGCCCAGCACCGCCACCGGGTTGTGCCCCGTGGCCGACCACAGGTCGTGGTCCAGGCGGCGGAACAGGTCCACCGCTTCCGGGTTCCACACCCACCACAGGTTTCGGGCGATCTCCAGCAGGGGCACGAGTCGCTCGGGAAGCCTGGGGGCCACGGTGAACGTGCGAAGCTTCATCGGGTTCTCCTCGTCGAGGCGTTGTTCGGTTTTTCGGCACGGCGCGGAAAATCCGTCCGTGGTCGTTTCGGGTCGCGGGACGCTCCGTCGCCGGCCCGCGGGTTCAGCCCCGCCGCAGCACCAGGGCCGAGCGGCTCGGCAGGTACAGGCGGATGCCCATCCGGGCCGGGCCGCTCCCGGGCAGCGGCCGGGCGTGGTAGCGCTGGCCCGGTGCCACCCGGCCGTGGCCGGCGAACCGGGCCTCGTCGGTGTCGAGCACCAGGTCGTACTCCCCGGGGGGGATCTCCACGCCGTAGTCCACGTAGGACCGGGTGGGGTGGAAGTTGAAGAAGCACAGCAGGTGCCCCCGGGCGAACGCCAGCACCTTGTCGTCGTCGCGGAGCGCCAGGAGGGCGGGCTCGGTGGTGCCCACCACGCCCTCGGACCGGAACAGCCCCACCATGGCCCGGTCGAACGCGGCCAGGCCGTGGTACTTGAGCCCGGGGTCGTCCGCCAGGCTCCACTGGCGCCGGGCGTACCGGTAGGACCACCCGTTTCCCTCCCGGGGAAAGTCCACCCACTCGGGGTGGCCGAACTCGTTGCCCATGAAGCACAGGTACCCGTGTCCGGCCGTGGCCAGGGTGGCGAGCCGGATCATCTTGTGCAGCGCCACGCCCCGCTCCACCGCCGGGTGGGCGGCGTCCGCAGCCATGTGGTCGTACATGGGCGCGCCGACCAGCTCGAAGATCAGGGTCTTGCCCCCCACAAGGGCCTGGTCGTGGCTCTCGCAGTAGCTCACGACCCGCTCCTCGACCCGGCGGTTGTTGAGCTCGTGCCACAGGTACCCCAGGTCCCAGTCCTCGTCCCGGGTGTCGTTGACCAGGCGGAACCAGCAGTCGGGCACGCCCATGGCCAGCCGGCGGTCGAACCCGCACCCCCCCTCGTCCAGGGGCGCGCACAGGCCCGGCATGCCGCTCACGTCCTCGGCAACGGTCAGGGCGCCGGGCCGCACCGCGTGCACCACCCGGTTGGCCAGGGCCAGGTAGGCCAGGGCGTCCTCGTCCACCTCGGGGCCGAAGTACGCGTCGTACGAGGTGAACGCCCGGCCGAGCCCGTGGTGCAGGTACAGCATGCTCGTGACGCCGTCGAACCGGAACCCGTCCACCCGGTACTCGTCGAGCCAGAACCGGCAGTTGGACAGCAGGAAGTGGAGCACCTCGGGCTTGCCGTAGTCGAACAGGCGCGATCCCCACACCGGGTGCTCCCCCCGGGGTCCGTCGTGGAAGTACTGGTGGGCGGTGCCGTCGAACCGGGACAGGCCCTCCACCTCGTTGCGCACGGCGTGGGAGTGCACCAGGTCCATGATCACGGCGAGCCCCAGGCCGTGGGCGTCGTCCACCAGGGCCTTGAACTCCTCCGGGGTGCCGAACCGGCTCGAGGCGGCGAAAAAGCTCGACACGTGGTACCCGAATGAGCCGTAATACGGGTGCTCGGCCACGGCCATGAGCTGCACGGTGTTGTACCCGGCCCGGGCGATGCGCGGGAGCACGTGGCGCCGGAACTCGGCGTACGTGCCCACCCCCTCGCGCTCCTGGGCCATGCCCACGTGGGCCTCGTACACGAACGGCGCCCCGGGGGGCCTGCGGAACCCGGGGTTGCGCCACCGGTAGGGCTCGGGGGGGCACCACACCTGGGCGCTGAACACCCCCGTGGCCGGGTCCTGGACCACCCGGCGGGCCCAGGCCGGGATCCGCTCGCCGCTCCCCCCCTCCCAGTGGACCCGTAGCTTGTAGTGCTGGCCGTGGTGGACGGCGTCCGGGGGGAGCCGGAGCTCCCACCGGCCGTGGGCGTCGAGGCGCTTCAGCCCGAACGCCAGGTCCTCTTTCCAGCCGTTGCAGTCCCCCACCAGGTAGATCGCTGTGGCGCCCGGGGCCCACTCGGCGAACCGCCACCCCTCGGGGGTGCGGTGGAGGCCGAAGTACTCGTGGCCGCTGGCGAAGTCGGCCAGGCTCTTGCGCCCGCCCGTGAGCCGGCGCTCCCATGCTCGCGCCCCCTCGCGGCGGCGCTCGATGGGCTCCCGGAACGGCTCCAGCAGGGGGTCGCCCCACGGGGGCGTGCGGCTCGCCACGGCGTCAGCTCACCAGGGGCCGGTCGAGCATGCGCTCGTAGAGCTCGATGTAGCGCCGGGCGGTCTCGGTGTGGGTGAACCGGCCGGCGGCCTCGGCCATGACCCGGCGCACGTTCGCGATCCGCACCCCGGGGGGGAGGTGGAAGAAGTCCATGGCCCGATCTACGGCCCACCGGAGCCCCTGGGCGTCGTACACCTCGAACCGGAACCCGTTGCCCGAGCCCTCGTGGGGCTCCAGGGGCTCCACCGTGTCGTGGAGCCCCCCGGTGTCGTGGACCACGGGCAGGGCGCCGTACAGGGCCCCGATCATCTGGGGCAGCCCGCACGGCTCGAACCGGGACGGCATGAGCACGAAGTCGGCCGCGGCGTACCCGAGCCGGGACACGTCCTCGGCGAACGGCCGCACCGACACCCGGTGGCCGATGCCGTGCCAGCGCACGATGTCCTCGAACACCCCGGCGTAGGGGCCGTTGGCCACGAACGCCACCTGGAGCCCGTCGGCCCAGTACGCATGCACCACCTCGTACAGGATCTCGGCCAGGAGTTGGCACCCCTTCTGGACCGGGTCCAGGCGGGACGGCCAGAAGAACAGGGGCGCCTCCGGGTCGAGTTCGAGGCCCACCGTGCGCTGGAACGCCGCCTTGTTCTGGTGCTTGGCCTCGAAGTGGTCCGTGGGGCCGTAGCGCACGGCCAGAGCGTCGTCCCGGCTCGGGTGGTACGACGGGTCCGGGGCGTTCAGGATGCCCTCGGTGCACCCGGCCTCGGCCTTTTCCCGCAGCTCGGCCTGCACCGCCGGGGGCACGAAGTCGTGGCGGCCGTCCACGATCTCCCGCAGGAACGTGGGGCTTACCGTGTTGATGAAGTGGGAGGCGAAGATGCCGCTGGTCAGCAGGTCCACCGGGATCGACGTGCGGGTCTCGTCGTAGGTGCCGGGGATCCGCACGTAGTACAGGTTCTGCCAGAACTCGGCCGCGTCGATGCCGTGGTCCTCGATCTCGGCCAGGGTCACCTCCCGGGTGTGGATGTTGTGCACCGTGAACAGGGCCGGGATGTCCAGGCGCCGG
>JAJRUI010000047.1 GCA_024277875.1 Deferrisomatales bacterium | reverse complement strand
TCGACACCGCCACGTTCGAGGCGGGCGAGTCGGTGGCGGTCAACGGCGTGTGCCTCACGGTGGACGGGTTCGGGCCGGGGTGGTTCGAGGCCGACGCGTCCCCCGAGACCCTCGACCGGACCGGCCTGGGCACCCTCGCCGTGGGCGATCCGGTCAACCTGGAACGGGCGTTGCGGCCGGTGGACCGGTTGGGGGGCCACTTCGTGCTCGGCCACGTGGACGGGGTGGGGCGCCTGGTGGACGCCCGGCCCGACGGCGCGTTCCAGGTGTACGGGTTCGAGGTGCCCCGGGACGTGGCCCGGTACCTGGTGCCCAAGGGGTCGGTGGCGGTGGACGGGATCTCCCTCACCGTGGCCCGGGTGGACGGGGTCCGGTTCACGGTGGCGGTCATCCCCCACACCCTGGCGGGCACCAACCTGCCGGTCCGCCGGCCCGGCGACCGGGTCAACATCGAGGCGGACATCCTCGGCAAGTACGTGGAACGCCTGCTCAGGGGCGGCGCCGACCGCGGGATCACCCCGGATCTGCTGGCCCGGACGGGTTTCTTGAAGTAACATAACTCAGTTCCACCGCAGGCCCGTCTCGGGCTGCGGTGCTTTCCCCCGAGGAGATTCGGAGCGCCGATGCCGATCGAACGTGTGGAGCGGGCCCTGGCCGCATTCCGGGCCGGCCGGATGGTGATCCTGGTGGACGACGAGGACCGGGAGAACGAGGGGGACCTGGCGATCGCCGCCGAAAAGGTCACCCCCGAGGCGATCAACTTCATGGCCGTGCACGGCCGGGGGCTGATCTGCCTGGCCATGACCGAGGAGCGGTGCGACTTCCTCAACCTACCCCCGATGGTCCAGGACAACACCAGCTCGTTCCAGACCGCGTTCACGGTGTCGATCGAGGCCCGGCAGGGGGTGTCCACCGGGATCTCGGCCCACGACCGGGCCCGTACCGTGCTCACGGCGATCGCGGACGACACCGGGCCCGACGACCTGGCCCGGCCGGGCCACGTGTTCCCGCTGCGGGCGCGCACGGGAGGGGTGCTGGTGCGCACCGGGCAGACCGAGGGGTCGGTGGACCTGGCCCGGATGGCGGGACTGAAGCCGGCGGCCGTGATCTGTGAGATCATGAACGACGACGGCACCATGGCCCGCCGGCCGGACCTGGAGCGGTTCTCTGAGATCCACGGCCTGCCGATCGTCAGCATCGCCGACCTGATCGAGTACCGGCTTCGCAAGGAGCGCCTGGTGCGCCGGTCGGCCGAGACCCGCCTGCCCACCGGGTACGGCGGGGAGTTCCGGGCGATCGTGTACGAGAACGACGTGGACGCGTACCTGCACCTCGCCCTGATCAAGGGCGACGTGGCCGGCGACGAACCGGTGCTCGTGCGGGTGCACTCCGAGTGCCTCACGGGGGACGTGTTCGGCAGCCGCCGGTGCGACTGCGGCGACCAACTCCACGAGGCCATGCGCATGATCCAGGCCGAGGGCCGGGGCGTGATCCTGTACCTGCGCCAGGAGGGCCGGGGGATCGGGCTCGTGAACAAGCTCCGGGCGTACGCGCTCCAGGACGAAGGGCGTGACACGGTGGAGGCCAACGAGGACCTGGGGTTCCAGGCGGACCTGCGCGACTACGGGATCGGGGCGCAGATCCTGGTTGACCTGGGCGTGCGCAACATCCGCCTGATGACCAACAACCCCCGCAAGATCGTGGGGATCGAGGGGTACGGGCTGGACGTGGTGGAGCGGGTCCCGATCGTGGTGCCGTCCCACCCCGAGAACCAGCGCTACCTGGACACCAAACGGGAAAAGATGGGGCACATCCTGGAGATGGACCCCTAGCAGGTTGCGGAAAAAGCAACCTGAAAGCTGCCCGAGGCCCCTGCAGGGCCCAGCAACGGCAAGAAGTAGCGCTGCTGGTGCTGCCGCAGCCGGCGGGGGGGCATGGGGCCTGCCTCCGGCCGGCCGGGCGCGAATGCGGCATCCGATCGCCGCGCCCTCGCGTGCCGTTGCCGGAACGGTCTGCGCGGGTGGCCGGCGGAGGTTCGACAACACGGATTCGGGGGGCGCGGCGCGTCTCGAGGAGCCGCGCCCGGCTCTCCAGCAGGCCCCATGCCCCCCCGAAACAGTGACATGACGCCAGAGAGGCGGTACGGTACGTGCAACACTTGGAGGTCGCAGAGGTTTTTAAGCCTCCCAGCATCCTGGCCTCCTAGCGTCTTAGCGGAAGTTACGGGGAAGACCTCGACGGGGCCGTCCCCGAGAGGCCGTCGCTGAAACACCCACGGATGGGGTTTTTCCGCATCCTGCCAGACCGTGGTGGGCGGGGGCCCGCCCGAGGGAGAAGCACGATGCCTGTGATCGTGGAAGGAAAGCTGTCGAGCGAGGGGTTGCGGCTCGCCCTCGTGACCAGCCGGTTCAACAGCTTCATCACCGACCGGCTCGTGGAGGGGGCGCTGGACGCGATCGCCCGCACCGGCGGGAACCCGGACGAGGTCCGGGTGTACAAGGTGCCGGGCGCGTTCGAGATCCCTCTGGTGGCCAAGCGCCTGGCCGCTTCGGGACGGTTCGACGCGGTGGTCTGCCTGGGCGCGGTGATCCGCGGCTCCACCCCCCACTTCGACTACGTGGCGAGCGAAGTGTCCAAGGGCGTGGCCCAGACCGCCCTGGAGACCGGGCTGCCCGTGACGTTCGGGGTGCTCACCACGGACTCCCTGGAGCAGGCGATCGAGCGGGCCGGGTCCAAGGCCGGCAACAAGGGGTTCGAGGCGGCCATGGCCGCGGTGGAGACCGCCAACCTCCTGCGCGAGGAAGGGTAGGGGCTGATGGGCGCGCGCCACGGCGGCCGAAGGGCCGCCCTGCAGGCCCTGTACGCCCTGGACGCCAACCCGGGCCTGGCCCCCCGGGCGGCTGCGGAGCGGGCCCTTGAGGAAGGGCGGGGGGCCGTGGACCGGGACCTGGCCCTGGACCTGGTCGAGGGGGCGTGGACGCACCGGGACGAGCTGGACCGGCGGATCTCCGAGGCCAGCCGGAGGTGGCGCCTGGACCGGATGGACCGGGTGGACCGGAGCGTGCTGCGCCTGGCCGTGTACGAACTGGTCCGGGGTGCCGACCCGCCCGTGCCCGTGGTCCTGGACGAGGCGGTGGAACTGGCCAAGGAGTTCGGGACCGACGAGTCCGCTGGTTTCGTCAACGGGATCCTGGACCGGATCGCCCGGGAGTGCCGTAGGGATGAGCCTGGCAGCCCGCGGAATTGAACGGGCCGGACCCGTTGCGCCGCCGATCACGGAGGTGCTGGCCGCGTTCGCCCAGCCCGCCGCCCTGGTGGACGGGCAAGGCGCCCTGTTGTGGCTTAACGGCGCGTTCCGCAGCCTGTTCGGCGACGACCGGGTGCCCCGGTCCCTGTCCCAGTGGGAGACCTGGAGCCCGCCCGGCTCGGGGCCGTTGTGGGGCGAACTCGCGCGGGCCCTGTCCGCCGAACGGCGGCTCGCCACCCGCTCGGGTTTGGTCCGGTTCCGGTTCCGGCTGGTGCCCCGGAAAGGGGGGGACGCGGTGCTGGTGGCGACCGCGACGGTGCGCCACCGGGGCCTGGACGAGTTCCGCCAGCGCACCGAGATCCTGGAGGCGATCTTCCGCAGCCTGAACGAAGGGGTGATGGCGATCGACGCCGAGGAACGAATCATCGCCATGAGCCTGTCGGCCGAGCGGATCACCGGGTTCGCCGAAGACGAGGTGCTCGGCCGGGTGTGCCGGGAGGTGTTCCACAGCCCCCCGGAGGGCGAGTGCCCGTTCCAGGCCCTGGTCCGGAAGGGCCAGAGCCTGGTGCAGCGGGAGATGATGCTGCGGGGCAAGGGCGGCCGTCCCCTGCACGTGATGGTCAACGCCACCATGCTCCAGGGCCCGGACGACACGGTGGAGGGCGCAGTGGTGGTGCTGCGGGATCTCACCGAGATCGACCGCCTGAGGGCCGAGATCCGGGGAGACGCCGCCCACGGGATCGTGGGCAACCACCCGACGATCCGGCGGTTGATCGAGAAGATCGAGACCGTGGCGCCCAGCGAGGCGTCGATCCTGATCCTGGGGGAGTCCGGCACCGGCAAGGAGCTGATCGCCAAGGCAGTCCACGACCAGAGCGCCCGCAAGGACGGCCCGTTCGTCAAGGTGAACTGCGCCGCCCTTACCGACAGCTTGCTCGAGAGCGAGCTGTTCGGTCATGTGCGGGGCGCGTTCACCGGCGCGGTCAAGGACCGGCCGGGCCGGTTCGAGGCGGCCGACGGCGGCACCCTGTTCCTGGACGAGATCGGGGAGACGTCCCCGGCCCTCCAGGTCCGGCTGCTCCGGGTGCTCCAGGAGGGGGAGTTCGAGCGGGTGGGCGAGAGCACGCCGCGCCGGGTGGACGTGCGGATCGTTTCGGCCACCAACAAGGACCTGCGCCAGGAGGTGGCAGCCGGCCGGTTCCGGGACGACCTGTTCTTCCGGCTGTGCGTGGTGCCGATCGAGGTGCCGCCCCTGCGCAGCCGGACCGAGGACATCCCGTTGCTGGTGGACCACTTCCTGAAGCGGCTCGCGCTGCGGGAGGGCCGGCGCAAGGTGGTGTCCCCCGCCGTGTTCCCGCTCCTGGCCCGGTACCCGTGGCCGGGCAACGTGCGCGAGTTGGAGAACGCGATCGCCCACGCGTTCGTGTGTTCCACCGGCGACATCGTGTTGCCCGACGCACTGCCCGACCACATCCTGCGCAACGAGGGGCTGTTCGGCGACGACGACCCCCACGCCGAGGAGCGGCGGGCGATCTACGCGACCCTGGAGGCCACCGGCTGGAACAAGGGCGAGGCTGCCCGCCAGCTGGGGCTCAGCCGGACCACCCTGTGGCGCCGGATGCGGGACCTGGGCATCCGGAACCCCCGGCAGATCGGAAGGGCTTGACCCCTCCGCCCACCTCGGCTAGACAGAAAGACCTCTCCACGGCAGTTCCCGCCGCGCCTGCCGCGGCGTTGCCCAGCAGATACCGCTGGCCCGCCCCCCGGGAAGGAGAGGATCCCATGACCTACCACGAACTCGAGAAGACCAAGGCGACCCGCCTGCGCGAGATGCTCAAGGAGGTCGACCCGGAGTTCAAGGGCGCCTCCGGGCTCAAGAAGGAACAACTCGTGGAGGTGCTGGCCGACAAGCTGGGGGTCCAGCGGCCCCACAAGGTGGCGGCCTCCTCGGACAAGGGCGCGATCAAGGCCCGGATCCGGGAGCTCAAACGGGCCAAGGCCGCCGCTGCCGCCGCCCGGGACCGGGCCGAGCTGGGCCGGCTGCGCAGGGAGCTCCACGGCCTGCGGCGCCGGCTGCGCCGGGCGGCCCGCCAGGTGGCCTAGCCTCGGGTCTGCCCGGGTTCTGTCTCGGCCAGGACGGCGAGCACGGCCGGGTGCAACGGGCCGTTGGTGGCCACCACGTCACGGTCGCGGGGGGTGAACGGGCCGCCGTCGTACCCGGTCACCCGGCCGCCGGCCTCGGTCACCAGCAGGCAGCCGGCGGCCAGGTCCCACGGCGCGAGCCCCGGCTCCCAGAACCCGTCCAGCCGGCCGCAAGCCGTGTAGGCCAGGTCCAGGGCGGCCGACCCGGTACGGCGCACCCCCTGGGTCGCCTGGGTGAGGCGCTCGAACGCCCGGTAGTTGCGGGGAGCCTCGGCCCGGTCGTACGGGAACCCGGTGGCCAGGAGGGCGCCGGCCAGCCCGGTGGTGGCCGACACCCGCACGGGCTCGCCGTTGCGGGTCGCCCCCTTTCCCCGGGCCGCGGCGAACAGTTCGTCCCGGAGGGGGTCGTACACCACGCCCGCCACGGTGTTGCCGCCCTCCTCCCACGCGATGGACACGCCGAACACCGGGAACCCGTGGGCGAAGTTGGTGGTCCCGTCCAGCGGGTCCACCACCCAGCGGTCGCCCGTGCCGGTTGCGCCTCCGCCCTCCTCGCCCAGCACGGCGGTGCCGGGTGCCCGGCGGGCCAGGACCTCGCGGATCGCGTCCTCGCACGCCAGGTCCACGTCGGTCACCAGGTCGACGCTGCCCTTGTGGCGGACCGCGAGGCGCGTCTCCCACCGCCTTCGCTGGATCTCCCCGGCCGCCCGGGCCGCCTCGGACGCGACCGCGACAGCGGTGTTCACCCGCCGCACCCGGGCCCGTCCCCGAACAGCAGGGCCCGCTCCTCCGGGGTCAGGGCGGCCCGGGCCTGGTCCCGGAACTGGTTCACCCCGGCGAAGAACTCCCGCATCATCGCCACCAGGAGGTACCGCCCACGGGGGGTGAGGGTGATCGCCTCGTCGTCGTTCCGGTCCAGGGCGCCGGCGGCCCGGAAGAACGCCAGTTCCACCGGCAGCCCGCGTTCGATCGGCACGCCGAACCGTTCCCGGAACGCGCGCTTGTCCAGCCGGAGCCCGAACAGCCCCATCATCAGGCGGTAGCGCATCTGTTCCCGGCGGGGAAACGCCCGGGTGGCCGACACCGAGAGCCGGCCGCCCGCGATCGCGTCGCCGTACTCCTTGAGGGAAAACGTGTTGGTGTAGATCGCCCCGTCCAGGTAGCTGAACGAGCCGCTTCCCACCCCCACGTACTCCTCGTAGTCCACGATGTACTCGTCGATCATGGCGCCGGCCTCGCGGGAGAACGTCCACGCGGTGGCCGGTTCGAACGCGCCCTCCAGGCCGTCGCACAGGGCCTGGTAGTACCGGTGCTCCCGGGCGTAGTCCACCCGGCCCACGGTGCGGGCCAGGGACCGGCGCACCGCAGCCGAGGTCATCAGGGGGTAGAACGTGGTCTGGTTGGCCCCGGACGCGCGGATCGCGGCCACGTCGTCGTTCAGAGACGCGAGGGTCTGGCTCGGGAAGTTGAAGATCATGTCCACGTTCAGGGAGTGGAACCGGCCGGCGACCCCCTGGAGCCGTTCGAGGATCTCGGCTGCGCTGCCGTACTTGTCGTACCGGTCCATCTGCCGGAGGAGGCGGTCGTCGAAGCTCTGCACCCCCACCGAGAACCGCTGCACCCGGTCCGCCAGCGCGTCCACCACCTCGGGGACCAGGTGGTTCGGGTTGGTCTCGGACGATACCTCCCGGACCGCGAACAGGTCCCGGGCCAGGTCCAGGGTGTCGGCGAGTTCGTCCACCAGGATCGTGGGGGTGCCCCCGCCCACGTACACCGACCCGAAGTCGTACCCCAGGTCGGCCACCATGCGCATCTCGTCCCGGAGCCGGCGGAAATACGCCCGGGCCGGGTCCTCGCTGAACGGGAACCGGTTGAACGAGCAATACGGGCACAGGCGCTGGCAGAACGGCACGTGCACGTACAGCATGTAGCTGCGCCCGGGTCGTGGGGGCGGCAGGGTGACCCCCCGGGACACGTTCAGGGACAGGACCCGCCGGTTGGTGAACCGCAAAAAGGTTGTGAGGATGCGCTCCGAGAGCAAGGTGGCGGTCCTCCTGGCGGGGCAGGCGCAGCCGCGTTCCCGGGCCGCCGCAGGGGTTCGGCGAAGGGGTGCCGTTGTAACAGGGCGCCCCGGGGGGGTCAAGGGTGTGCCGGCCGAGTTTGTCCTTGGTCGCCCGTCCAGCCGCCAGTACAATCGCTGCGAACCGGCTGGGACCAGCGCCAGGGAGGTAACCGTGTCCGAGAAGACAGGTAGTCCCCGGTCGGGGGGGCGGCCCTCGCCCGGGCAGGTCCGGGACCGCATCCGGAACAACTTCGACCGGGGGGCCGGCGCGTACCGCGCGTTCGAGCAGGCGTCCGGCCACTTCGCACGCCTGGCGTCGGACCTGGTGTCCCTGGCGCCGGACCTCACGGGCGCCACGGTGCTGGACGTCGGGTGCGGGACCGGGGCGTCCGCAGCCGTGCTGCGCGACGCGGTGGGCCCCGGGGGCCGGGTGGTGGGGATCGACATCTCGCTGGGCATGCTCCGGGAGGCCCGGGGCCGGGTGGCCGGGTGCGGGTTCGCCGTGGTGGACGGCTGCCGCTTCGACCGGGCCCTGAACGGGCCGTTCGACGCGGTGGTGTACAACGCCGTGCTGTTCATGCTCCCGGATGCTGCCGCGTCCCTGGACGCGGCCCGGGCCGTGCTCGGACCGTCCGGGGTCGTCCTGGTGGCGAACCTGGACGGGGTGTTCGTGACCGGGGGCAGGGCGGTGCCCGACCTGCTCCGGGAGCGGGGACTGGCGGCCGGCCGCCACGCCCTGTCGCCGTGGGACCGGGTCCGATCGGCCCTGGACGCCCGGTTCGGCCGGGTGGACGAGGTGGAGCGGACCGTGCACCTGGGCCCGTCCGGGTTCGAGGCGTTCTACGGGCTCGAGCCGATGAGCGCGGGGCTGCTGCCGCGCCTGCCCTATCCCGAGCGCGTCGCGGTGGTGCGGGGGCTCGCCCGGGAGTGGGCCGGGAGCGGGGTCGGTGTGTACCAGGTGTGGAAACTCGCAGTTGCCGGTCGGCGTGGGCCGACCGGGGGAGAGATGGCCTGATGAGGGTGCGGACGCTGGCTGTGGCGGTGGTCGTGTCGTGGGCAACCCTGGCGCTGCCGGGGGCGTGGGCCGGCCCGTCCGGCGAAGGGGACGGGTACCAGGCGGTGACACAGGTGGAGGTGGTCGGGAACCGCCAGGCGTTCCAGGGGAAGAAGGTCCGGATCACCGGTTCGTTCCTGTTCACCGGCAGCGACTTCTGCTACCAGATCCGGAAGACCAAGATCAACACCCGGGATTACTTCTGCTTTGCCCTGGGAACCCCCAGCCTGGTCCGGCTGTACCTGAAGAAGTCCGATCCCCAGGCCGACCGGCTCCTGAACCTGCGAAAGGGCCAGCGGGTCACGGCCTACGGCACGTTCGACTTCCTGGGGAAAGGCTACAACTTCATGGTGGTGGACCGGATCGAGGTGGAGGACGGCGGGTGAGCCCTGGGCGCTTGACCCACTTCGGCGCCGACGGGGCGGCGCGCATGGTGGACGTGTCGGCCAAGCACCCCACGGCGCGGTTCGCCGTGGCCGGGGGCAGCGTGTGGGTGGGGGAGGACGCGTTTCGCCGGATCGAGGACCGGACGCTGGAGAAAGGGGACGTTCTCCAGGTGGCCCGGCTCGCGGGGATCATGGCGGCCAAGCGCACCGCCGACCTGATCCCGTTGTGCCACCCGCTGCCCCTGTCATCGGTGGAGGTGTCGTTCGATCTCGATCCGGCGGACAGCCGGGTGGACATCCGGGCCGAGGTCCGGGTGACCGGCCGCACCGGCGTGGAGATGGAGGCGCTCACCGCGGTGTCCGTGGCCGCCCTCACCGTGTACGACATGTGCAAGGCGGTGGACAAGGGGATGGTGATCGGCGCGGTGCGCCTGCTGCGCAAGGAGGGCGGCAAGAGCGGGACGTTCGTGCGCGACGGTGCCGACCGGTCCGGATGAGCCGTAGCAGGTTTTAGCAGGCCGCTGAAAAAGCGGCCTGCGCGCACCCCACGGACGGGGTTTTTCAGCATCCTGTTAGAACACCCCGGCCAGCGAGAACGCGTGGAGGATCTCGTTGGACCGCTGGCGGGTCCGCTGCACGGCGTAGCCCAGCTCGATCCGGTCGCCCTGCCACCCGAACCCGGCCGACTGGTAGTCCTTTCCCGTGTTCCCCCGCCACATCTGGCCCATCCGCAGCATCACGGTGCCCCACAGCCGGTACTCGGCGCCCAGGTGCGCGTCCAACCCCCGGTCGAATTCCTCGTCCAGGTTCCGGACGAGGTCTCCCTCCACCGCCCACCCCCACAGGTCGGCGTGGGCCATCCCTGCGGAGATCCGGCGTTCCAGGAAGCTGTTGGAGGTGTCGAACAGGTTCGCGCCCACCACGGCGAACCGCAGTCCGCTGGGCCGTTCGAACAAGGCTCCCAGGTCGCCGGTCAGCAGGTCCCGCCAGTCGTCCGCACCCCGGGTCCGGCCGTGGACGTACCGGAGGGTGGCGCCCCACCACTGGCCGTCCCTGCCCGCGGCCAACCCCAGGCTCAGGTCCTCCCGTTCCTGTTCACCCTGGAACCGGACGTACTGGATCGCGCCCCCGAACGGGGACGAGATGTTGTCCACGAGGGTCGCGGACAACGCGTCGAACGCGTCGTGCCGGCGGGTCAGGTACGCGCTGCCCCCGAAGAACCCCCGGGTGCGGGCGAGGCCGGCCGGGTTGATCCGGGCCGCCTCCAGCGGAGTGGCCAGGGCGCGCAGGGCCCCCCCCATGGCGATCGCCCGGGTGTCCAGCACCCCGGTGAGCGGGGACGCAGCCGAGGCGGCGCCGGCTACGAGTACGAAAACGGTGGCCAGGACCGGGTGTCGCACCATGTCGTCCGAAAGGGGTTTTGGGCCGGGATGGCAGTTGCTATAATCGCGCCCTTCGATTTTCAGTCGCCAGATGATACCACAGGCCCACGTCGGTGCGCACGATGGCGGGGGTCGGTACACCGGGAGAGCAGGTGAGCCATGGACCCTGAGCGCGTAGAGCACTTTCGGAAACTCCTCCAGGGGCGTCTCGACGCCCTGCTGGGCGAGGCGCGAGCCACGATGACCGACATGATCGAGGGGGAGGAGACGTTCGCTGACCCCACCGACCGGGCCGCTGCCGAGTCGGAGCGGGCGTTCCTTTTGCGGATCCGGGACCGGGAACGCAAGCTGATCGTGAAGATCCAGGAGGCCCTGCGCCGGATCGAGGACGGGGAGTTCGGGATCTGCGAGACCTGCGGCGAGGAGATCGGAGAGAAGCGCCTCGAGGCCCGCCCGGTCACGACCCAGTGCATCGACTGCAAGACCGAGGCGGAACAGCGCGAGAAGACCGGGTCCTGAGGAGGCCCCCGATCCCCCCCCGCCTCCGCTCGCCAGCACCTGGTCCCGGCCCGGCCCGCCGGTGGCTGGCCGGGCTGGTGCTGGGCGCTTGCCTGCCCGCCCTGGCCGGGTTCGTCGTGCCCCCGGTGAAGGTCCTGGACCGGTGGTGTGGGCGGGCAGAGCCCGGGCTCGCACCGCCGGTGGCCGTGCCCGTCGTCCTGGACGGCCGGGCCGGGCGGCTGCTGGTGTCCGCGCCCGGGCGGCACGCCCTGGCGTTCGAGGGCGAGGTCGTCGCGGCCGACCGCGGGCCGGGGGTCGACGACGGGTGGACGGCCCTGTGGCGCGCGGTGGACGTGGTGGCCGTCCGTCCGGCCGACCGGCTGGCCGCGGCCCTGGCCGCGGCCGGTGTGGATCTCGCCCGGAGCGGCTACGCCCGGACCGCCCGTTCGGCGGACGGGGTGGCCTACACCCTGGGGGCCCGGGGCGAGGGAGAGCCCGACCTGCCCCAGGTGTGGTTCGCCCGGGACCCGCTGTGGCCGGTGCTCGTCCGGGTGGGCGAGCACCGGACCGTGACCGTGGGGCCCCCGGGCCCGGGCGGGTGGCCCGCGTGGTTCGACCTGCCCGACGGCCGGCGGTTGGACGTGGCCGGCCCGGCGGTGCCGTGGGCCGGCCCTGCCGTTCCGGCCCTGCCCCCGTCCTACTCCCCCCTGCCCGGGAACTGGCGCCGGGCGTTCTGACCCATGGCAGCGGGCCGATTCGCCAGGGTGGCGGTCGCGCGCCCGACCCTTCGCACGTTCCACTACGGCGTTCCCGGCGCACTGGCGCGGTGGGCCGTTCCCGGCGCCCGGTGCGTGGTGCCGTTCGGCCGGGGCCGGGTCACCGGGTTCGTGGTGGCCCTGGACGACCGGGCCGAGGTGGACCGGGTGCTGGATCTGCTGGACGTGCTCGACCGGGAGCCGGTGCTCCCGCCCGCGCTCCTGGAACTGGGCGCGTGGCTCAGCCGGTACTACCACCACCCCCCCGGGCCGACCCTGTCCACCCTGCTCCCCCCCGCGTTCCGGGCCCGTACCGAGGCGGTGCTCCGGCCGGCGAACCGGGCCGGGGAGCCGGACGACCCCGGGGCGGCAGGGCTGCTCCGCCGGATCCGGTCCGCCGGCGGGCTGGACCTCGGCGACCTCGGCGCCCGGGACCTGCGCGCCGCGGCTCGCCTGGCCCAGGAGGGATGGGTCGTGCGGGAGTGGGCGGTGGTCCAGCCCCCGGCGCCCCGGCCCACCCGGTGGTACCGGCTGTCCCCGGGTGCGCCCGGACCCGCCGAGGTCGCGGGCCGGTCCCCCCGCCAGGCCCAGGCGCTCGAGGCCCTGGCCGGGGGGCCGCTGCCCGGGCCCGTGCTCCGGGCCCAGGGGGTCCGGCCCGACGCCCTGCGCAGGGCGTGCGACCGGGGGTGGGTGGTGCGGGAGGACGCACCGCCCCGGGCGGCCGACCTGGAGGGCCTGTCTGGCCAGGCCGGCGCGGTGCCCGACCCCACCCCGGAGCAGGCGGCCGCAGTCGCCCGGATCGAGACGGGGCTCGAGGCCCGCCGGTTCGAGACCGTGCTCCTCCACGGCGTCACCGGGAGCGGCAAGACCGAGGTGTACCTCCGGGCCGTGGCCGCGGCCCGGAGGCGGGGCCTGTCCGCCCTGGTCCTCGTGCCGGAGATCGCCCTTACCCCCCAGCTCCTGGGCCGGTTCCTGGCCCGGTTCGGCGCGGACGTGGCCGTGCTCCACAGCGGGCTCGGTTCCCGGGAGCGGCTGCTCCAGTGGCAACGGATCCGGTCCGGGGAGGCCGGTGTGGTGGTGGGGGTCCGCTCGGCCGTGTTCGCCCCGGTGCGCCGGCTCGGCCTGGTGGTGGTGGACGAGGAACACGAACCTTCCTACAAACAGGAGAAGGGCCTCCGGTACCACGGCAAACACGCGGCCCTGGTCCGGGCCCGGCAGGCCGGGGCGGTGGCCGTGCTCGGATCGGCCACCCCGGACGTGGAGAGCTGGTGGGCGGCCGGGCAGGGCCGGTACCGGCTGGCGACGCTGCCACGCCGGGTGGGGGGGGGACAGCCCCCCGGGATCCGGGTGGTGGACCTCCGGCAGGAGGACGCCAGGCGGGGCCGGCGGACCGTGCTGTCGGGCCCGTTGCGGGCGGCCGTGGCCCGGGCGTTCGAGCGGGGGGAGCAGGCGCTCCTGTTCCTGAACCGGCGTGGGTTCAGCCCGGCCCTGGCCTGCGCCGACTGCGGAGAGGCTCTGCGGTGCGGCCGGTGCGCCGTGGCCCTCACCCTGCACCGGTCCCGCGGCCGGGAGGTGCTGGTGTGCCACTACTGCGGAGCGACCCGCCCGGCGCCCCGGGACTGCCCGGGGTGCGGGAGTTCGGGTCTCGGGCCGGTGGGGATCGGGACCCAGCGGCTCGTGGAGGCTGCGCGGGCGGCGTGGCCCGGGGCCCGGATCGTGCGCCTGGACCGGGACACGGCCCGCCGGGCCGGCGGGATCGACGTGCTCGAGGCGTTCCGGACCGGCGAGGCCGATCTGCTGGTCGGGACCCAGATGGTGGCCAAGGGGCACCATTTTCCCCGCCTGACCGTGGTGGGGGTCGTGGACGCGGACACGGCCCTGCACCTGCCCGACTTCCGGGCCGGTGAGCGGACGTTCCAGCTGCTCACCCAGGTGGCCGGCCGGGCGGGCCGGGAGGTCCGGCCGGGGACGGTGTACGTGCAGACCCGGAGCCCGGACCACCCGGTGATCGAGGCCGTGGCCCGGGACGAGTACGCCGTTTTCGCCGAGGCCGAGCTGCGGGTGCGCCGGGAGGCCGGGTACCCGCCGTTCCGGCGGCTGGCCCTCGTGCAGATCTCGAGCCGGGATCCGGACGGGGCGGCCCGGGGCGCCGACGCGTTCGCAGACCGGGCCGTCTCGGCTGCCCGGCCCCACGGGGTGGAACTCCTCGGTCCGGCACCGGCTCCCCTGGAACGGCTTCGGGGCCGCTGGCGCCACCAGGTGCTGCTGCGCGCCCCGGGCCCCGAACCCGGCCCGCTCCAGGCGGTGTTGCGCGCGCTCGTCCCCGGGGCGCGCCAGGCAGACCGGGATTCGGACCTGCGGGTCGGGTTCGACGTGGACCCGGTGTCCCTCCTGTAGCCCCCGGTTCCCGAAAAAACGCGATTCTTCCGGCCGCTCCCGTTGAAATCGGCACGGGGTGGCACTATGGTAGGCCGTCCGTTGCCGCAGGGGGGGCATGGGGGAGGACGCGGTGCGCGGTGATCCGGTGGAGGACGCCCTGGTGCTCCGGGCCGTTCCCGGGCTCGGAGACAGGGGGTTCCGGGTGTTGGTGGACGCGTTCGGCTCGGCCGGGGCCGTCCTGGCCGCGCCGGAAGGCGCTCTCGTGGGCCGGGCCGGGGTGTCCGAAAGCCTGGCCGGTGCGATCCGGGCCCACGGCCGGGCGGGGCGGGAGCGGGCCGAACAGGAGCTCTTCCGGGCCCGGACCCTGGGGATCCGGCTCGTCCCCTACGGCGACCCGGCGTACCCGGCTCCCCTGGCCGAGATCCACGACCCGCCCGCGGTGCTGTACGTGGCCGGCTCCCTGTTGCCGGAAGACGGCCGGGCCGTGGCCGTGGTGGGCAGCCGTGGGGCCAGCGTCCACGGCGTGCGGTTCGCGCGCCGGCTGGCCCGGGGCCTTGCCGTGTCCGGGGTCACGGTGGTGAGCGGGCTCGCCCGGGGCATCGACGCGGCAGCCCACCGGGGCGCCCTGGAGGCCGGCGGCCGCACGATCGCCGCGTTCGGCGCCGGGCTGGACGTGGTCTACCCCCGGGGCAACCAGGACCTGGCCGACGCGGTGCGCCACAGCGGCGCGTGGGTGGGGGAGCTGCCCCTGGGCAGCCCCCCCCTGGGGCACCACTTCCCGCGCCGCAACCGGATCATCAGCGGGCTCAGCCTGGGGGTGGTCGTGGTGGAGGCGTCCCGCCGCAGCGGCTCCCTGATCACGGCGGCGTGCGCCCTGGAACAGGGCCGGGAGGTGTTCGCGGTGCCCGGCCTGCCGGGGTCGGCCACCGCCGGGGGCGTCCACGGGTTGCTCAAGCAGGGGGCCCGGCTGGTGGAGTCGGTGGACGACGTGCTGGCCGAACTTCCCCCCGGGCCCGAGGCCCCGGGACCGCGGCCGGCCGGGCCCGGCGCCGGCCCGGCCCGGGACGACCCGTTGCGGCCCCTGTGGGACGCGCTGTCGGACGCGCCGGCCCACATCGACGAGATCGCGGTCCGGGCGGGCCTGGCCGCGGCCGCCGCTGCGGCCGGACTGATGGAACTGACCCTTGCTGGGCACGCCCTGGAGTGGCCGGGCAACTGCTACTCCCGGGCCGGCCCCGGATGACGGAGCTGGGATGAAACGACGGGTTTTCGACGTGGTCGCCTACATCACGCGGCGGTACGGCATCGACCGGAGCGCCCTGGCCGACCCGGGGGGGTTCCGGGACGAGTTGATCGACGTGGGGTTCGAGGAGGACGACGTGGAACGAGCCCTGGCGTGGCTGGACCGGCTGCGCCGGGACGGCACGGGCGCGGGCCCGTGGCTGGTGGAGCCGCCCCGGTCGATCCGGGTCCCCACGGCCGAGGAGGCCCAGAAGCTGTCGGCCGAGGCCCGGGGGTTCGTGCACCGGCTCGAAGAGGCCGGCGTGCTCGGCGAGGCCGCCCGGGAGGCGGTGTACGAACGGGCCCTGTCCCTGGACCTCGCCGAGGTGGGCATCGACGAGATGCGCGTGCTGGTGGCCCTGGTGCTGTCGGCCGCGCCCGTGGCGGACGACGCCCTGGTGGCCCGGGTCCTCGTCGGCGATCTGGAAGGCATCTACAACTAGCCGTTGCCGGCGCTGCCGGACCGGCCGGAAGGAACGGACCCCATGCCGAAATCGTTGCTGATCGTGGAGAGCCCGGCCAAGGCCCGGACCCTGAAGGGGTACCTGGGCAAGGACTTCAAGGTCGAGGCCAGCGTGGGCCACGTGAAGGATCTGCCCAAGAGCGAGCTCGGGGTGGACGTGGACCACGAATTCACCCCCCACTACGGGGTGATCCGGGGCAAGGGAAAGGTGCTCCAGCAGCTCAAGAAGGCCGCCCGGGAGTGCGACGTGATCTACCTGGCGCCCGACCCCGACCGGGAGGGCGAGGCGATCGCGTGGCACGTGGCCGAGGAGATCCGGCCCAAGCGGGGCGACAAGCCGGTCTACCGGGTGATGATCCACGAGATCACCAAGAAGGGCGTGCTTCGGGCGCTGGAAAACCCGTCGTCCCTGGACGCCAACCGGTACAACGCCCAGCAGGCCCGGCGGATCCTCGACCGGCTGGTCGGGTACCAGATCAGCCCGATCCTGTGGGACAAGGTGCGCCGGGGGCTGTCCGCGGGCCGGGTCCAGTCGGTGGCCCTCCGGCTGGTGGTGGAGCGCGAGCGCGAGATCCAGGCGTTCGTGCCCGAGGAGTACTGGAACATCGACGCGGTGCTGTCGGGGTCCGTGCCGCCGCCGTTCGCGGTGCGGCTGAAGAAGATCGACGGCAAGGCCGCCCGGGTGGGCAACCGGGCGGACGCGGAGCGGATCCGGTCCGAGCTGGCCGGGCTGGCGTTCCGGCTGGCCCGGATCCAGCGCAAGGAGAAACGGCGCAACCCGTCTGCGCCGTTCATCACCTCGACCCTCCAGCGCGAGGCGTTCCGCAAGCTGCGGTTCTCGGCCAAGAAGACGATGACCCTGGCCCAGCGCCTGTACGAGGGGGTGGACGTCGAGGGCCAGCCCGTGGGCCTGATCACCTACATGCGGACCGACTCGACCCGGCTGTCGGCCGACGCGGTGGCCGCGTGTCGCGACCACATCCGGGCGACCTACGGCGACGCGTACCTGCCCCCCAAGCCGGTGGCCTACCGGGCCAAGAAGGGCGCCCAGGACGCCCACGAGGCGATCCGGCCCACGTCCCTGGAACACCCCCCGAAGCGGGTGGAGAAGTTTCTCGACCTGGACCAGTACCGGCTGTACAAGCTGGTGTGGGACCGGTTCGTGGCGTGCCAGATGAAGCCGGCCCTGTTCGACCACACCGTGTTCGATGTGGATGCCGGGCCGTACCGGCTCCAGGCGAGCGGGTCGATCCTGCGGTTCAAGGGGTTCATGGCCGTGTACGTGGAGGGGGTGGACGAGCCCCCGGCCAACGGGGTGGCCGAGGAGGGGCGGGTGCTTCCCGACCTCCAGGAGGGCGAGGTGCTGGACTGCCGGGAGGTGACGGCCGAGCAGAAGTTCACCCAGCCGCCGCCCCGGTTCACCGAGTCCACCCTGGTCAAGGAACTCGAGGACAAGGGCATCGGCCGGCCGAGCACCTACGCCCAGATCCTGTCGACCCTGCGCGACCGGGCGTACGTGAAGATGGAAGAACGGCGGTTCGTGCCCACCGACCTGGGCGTGCTGGTGAGCGATCTGCTGGTGAAGAACTTCCCCCAGGTGCTGGACGTGGGGTTCACCGCCCAGATGGAGGCCGAACTGGACCGGGTCGAAGAGGGCAGCCGCGACTGGAAGGAGCTGCTCAAGAACTTCTACGCGCCGTTCGCCCGGAGCCTGGAGCGCGCCGCCGAGCAGATGGAGAACGTCAAGGAGCGCCGGGAGCCCACCGACATCGCGTGCGACCAGTGCGGCCAGCCCATGGTGATCCGGTGGGGGCGCAACGGGTTCTTCCTGGCGTGCTCGGGGTACCCCGACTGCCGGAACACCAAGGAGTTCGAGCGGCTTGCGGACGGGACGATCCGGGTGTCCGAGGGGGAGAAGACCGGCGAGGCGTGCCCCGAGTGCGGCAACGACCTGATGATCCGGCGGGGCCGGTACGGCCGGTTCGTGGCGTGCGCCAATTACCCCGACTGCCGGTACACGGCTCCGGTCGGCACCGGCGTGGCGTGCCCCCGGGAGTGGTGCCCCGGGGAGCTGGTGGAGAAGCAGAGCCGCCGGGGCCGCACGTTCTACTCGTGCAACCGGTACCCCGAGTGCGACCACGCCCTGTGGGACCGGCCGATCCCCCGGGAGTGCCCCGAGTGCGGCAACCCGTTCCTGGTGGAGAAGATCTACCGGGGCGCAGCCACCACCCGGTGCCCCCGCAAGGGGTGCGGGTACAAGGAGACCGGGGACTGACCCGGTTCACACCCCCAGAGCGGCGCGCACCGCGTCCGGGGTGACGCCCCGGAGGCGAACGGTCTTCCTGCGCCCCCCCTGGCCCCGCACGATCGTCACGTCCCGGCGGGGGATCCCCACCTTCTTGGCCAGGAACCGGACCAGGGCGTTGTTGGCCTCGCCGTCCACCGGCGGGGCTGCGACGCGGACCTTGAGGGCGCCGTCCCGCACGCCCGCCACGGCGGTGCGGCCGGCCCTGGGCTGCACCCACAGGTCCATCAGCACCCCGTCCGGGTCAGCCCGGACCGGCATCTCCGTCCTCCGGCTCCCCTCCCGCGTCCTCCTCCGCCCCGGATTCCCAACGGCTGGACGCCGTCTCCCGGTGTTCCCGGGCCCACGCGGCCACGGTCTGGCCCAGGGCCTCGACCTCGGCCAGGAGCAGCAGCCGGCGCTCGGCCACGGCCGCGGTCTCCGCCCGCAGCCGGGCCAGCTGTTCCCCGGCTTCGGCCAGCAACCGGTCCGCCTGGGCCCGGGCCCGGGCCAGCACGGACTCGGCCTCCTGGTGGGCCCGCTCGGCCAGGCCGGCCTGGAGTTCCCGGGCCGAGGCCAGGGCCGCTTCCATCGAACTCCGGGCCTGCCGGGCCTCCTGGAGTTCGGCCAGGGCCTTGTCCCGCTCGTCCGCCAACCGTTCAAGCTCGTCGGCCACCCGCTGGAGGAAGGCGTCCACCTCCACCGGGTCGAACCCCCGGAAACACAGCCGGAACGTCTGTTCGAGCACCTCGAGCGGGGTCACGCGCATGGCAGCGCCTCCTGGCCGGCCGTCACTGGAGCCGGTAGGCCAGCTGGAGCAGGGAGCGGACGAGGAACGACTGGAGGAACACGATCGCCAGGATCACGAGCATGGGCGACAGGTCGATCCCGCCGAACGCGATCGGGATCCGCCGCCGCACCCAGTTGAGCACGGGATCGGTGGACCGGTTGAGGAACCGCACGATCGGGTTGTACGGGTCGGGGTTCACCCAGGACAGGACCGCCCGGATGATCACGAGCCACATGTACAGGGTGAGGGCCAGGTCGAGCACCCGGGCCAGGCCGGCGAGGAAGTTTCCAAAAACGAACATGGTCACGCTCCCAGTTCTTCGGACCGGCGGGTCGCGGCCCGCACCGCCTCGATCACGGCCGACCGCAGCCCCCGGGCCTCCAGTTGGCGCAGCCCTTCGATGGTGGTTCCGGCGGGCGAGGTCACCCGGTCCTTGAGGTCAGCCGTGTGCTCCCCGGCGTCCCGGGCCAGGGTGGCCGCGCCCAGCACGGTCTGGACGGCCAGGGCCCGGGCCAGGGGGCGGGGCAGGCCCATCAACACGCCCCCGTCGGCCAGCGCCTCGAGGAATGTGAACACGTAGGCCGGCCCGCTGCCGCTCAGGCCGGTCACCGCGTCCAGCAGGGACTCGTCATCCACCCGGTGCACCTCGCCCACCGCGCCCAGCACGGCCTCCACCTGCTCCCGGTGGGCGCCGGTCACGTGCTCGTTGGCGCAGTACACGCTGGCCCCGCACCCCACCAGGGCCGGGGTGTTGGGCATCACCCGCACCACGGGCGTGCCGGCCGGCAGGGCCTTTGCCAGGCGGGCCAGCGGGATGCCCGCGCACACGCTGACCACCAGGGCGCCCGGTGCGGCGCAGCCCACCGCCCGGGCGGCCGGGTCCGCGTCCTGGGGTTTCACGGCCAGGACCACCAGGCCGGCTCCGGCGCACGCCGGACCCGGGTCGGGGTGCACCGCGATCCCGTACCGGTCCGCCACCTCCCGGGCCCGGCCTTCGAGCCGCTCGACCCCGGCGATCCGGTCCGGCGCGGCCAGGCCCCGGTCCAGGACGCCCTTGAGCAGCGCCTCTCCCATGTTTCCGACGCCCACCAGGGCGATCCGCGGCAGCTGGTCCATCTCGAACGCTCTCTTTCTCAGGCTCGCGGGCCGAAGATGGCCGACCCGACCCGCACCCAGGTGGCTCCCTCCTCGACCGCCACCTCGAAGTCGTGGCTCATGCCCATGCTCAGCTCGTTCATCTCCACCCCGGGAAGGCCCCTCTCCCGGATCCGGTCCGCCAGCGCCCGCAGGGCCCGGAAGTCGGCGCGGGCGTCCTCCGGGTTGGCCCGGTACGGCGGGATCGCCATCAGGCCCCGGATCCGCAGGTGGGGCCACTCCCCGGCCCGCCGGGCCAGGGTGAGCGCCTCGTCCGGGGACGCGCCGCTCTTGGACGCCTCTCCGGCCACGTTCACCTGGAGGAGCACGTCCACCCGGCCCCCTGCGCCGCCCGCGGCCCGCTCCAGCGCCCGGCCCGCGGACGGGCGGTCCACGGTGTGGATCCACGAGAACAGGTCCACGGCCTTCCGGGCCTTGTTGGACTGGAGGTGGCCGATCATGTGCCACTCGGCGTCCCGGGGCAGGGCGTCCACCTTGCCGGCGGCCTCCTGCACGTAGTTCTCCCCGAACACCCGGGCGCCCGCGTCGTAGGCCGCCCGGACGGTTTCCGGTGGCTGGGTCTTGGTGACCACCACCAGGCGTACCCCGTCCGGGTCCCGGCCGCAGCGCCGGGCCGCCGCTGCCACCCGGCCGATCACCTGCCGGTACCGTTCGCCGATCGTCTCACCCGTCACGCTCTGCCTCCTCGTTCCACGGCACCAGCCCCTCCGCGGCCAGCAGGTCCACGGTCTCGCTCATAGGCAGCCCCACCACGTTGGTGTACGACCCCTCGATCCCGGCCACCAGGAACGCCCCCCGTCCCTGGATCGCGTACGCGCCGGCCTTGTCGTAGGGCTCGTCCGTGTTCGCGTACCACCCGATCTCGGCCGGGGCGAGATGCCGGAACCGCACCCGGGTCTCCACGGCCAGGGTCTGGTGGCCGGCCGGCGTGACCAGGGCCACCCCGGTGACCACCCGGTGCTCGCGGCCGGACAGGGTCGACAGCATGGCCCGGGCCTCGGCTCGGCCGGCCGGTTTTCCGAACACCCGGCCGTCCACGGCCACCGCGGTGTCCGCGGCCAGCACGGCCCGCCCGTCCGCTCCGGCGGCGCGGGCCTTGCGCAGGGCGATCGCTTGGAGGCCCTCGCCCAGCGCCACGCCGGGGGGCAGGGTCTCGTCGGCGCGGGCCGGCCGCACCTCGAACGCGACGCCCAGGGCGGACAGCAGTTCCCGCCGCCGGGGGGACGCCGAGGCCAGGACGAGTCTGGACATTGCAACCTTTTGGAATCGTTGGTAAACAAGGGCCAGGCGCTACGCTAGACCATCGGTGGGGGGGTGTCAAGCGCGGTCGTGGGGCCGTCCCCGAGAGACTGTTGCAGAAAACCCACGGATGGGTTTTTTCGCATCCTGCTACAAGTGGCGTTCGATCTCCTCGAGCAGCTCGATCCGGTCCACCAGGTCGTGGATAAAGTCCAGCCGGTCGGCGTCGAGCACGAGCACCGGGGACCGGTCGTACCGGCGGATCCACGCCCGGTACAGGCGGTTCAGGTCCCGCAGGTACGCCGGGTCCACCCCCTGCTCGAACGCCCGGCCCCGCCGCCGCACCCGGCGGCGGATCGTGCGCATGCTCGACTTCAGGTAGATCAGCAGGTCCGGCGGGGCGAGGGTCTCGGACACGGTCCGGTACAGCAGCCGGTACGCGTCGTAATCCCGGCCGGCCAGCAGGCCGCGCCGGTGCAGGTTTTCGGCGAAGATCTCGGCGTCCTCGTAGATCGTGCGGTCCTGGATCACGGTCTGGGAGCACGCCTCGAGTTCCTGGTGGATCCGGAGCTTCAGGGTGAGGAAGTACACCTGGGAGTGGAACGCCCACCGGTCCATGTCCCGGTAGAAGTCGGCCAGGTACGGGTTCTCCTCGTTGCGCTCGTAGAACGGCCGGATCTCGGGGTAGCGCTGGCACAGGAACCGCACCAGGCTGGACTTGCCGCTGCCCATGTTGCCGGCCACGGCGATGTACTTGACCATTGGAAACCTCCCGGGGTGGGCCCGGGAGGATAGCACAGGGGGGCTGCCGCGGGCAGGCGGGAGCCGGCCGGGTCAGCCCGGGATCCGGGCGGCCAGGGCGTTGTCGATCTTCTGCTTGAGCTCGGTCAGGTCCGACGACTTCACCACGTAGTAGTCCGCGGCGATGCTCTTGACGTCCCCCTTGTACGACCCGTACGCCGAGCACAGGATCACCGGCAGGTCGTAATACCGGCTGCGCACCTCCTGGAGCACGTCCAGGCCGCTCACGCCGACCATCTTGATGTCCAGGACCACCACGTCGGGGTTGAACGCGTCGATCTGTTCGGCCAACCCCTCCCCGGTCTCCAGGGCCAGCACCTGGTGCCCCTCGTCTTCCAGTTCCAGGGTGTACAGGGTGCGGATGTGCTCTTCGTCGTCCACGATCAGGATGCGGGCCACGGGCTCCTCCTTCCGTCGGTCGGTCCTACGAACCCCACCGCTCCAGCAGGTACGGTTTGGCCTCTTCGAACGCGAGGCACTGCTCCTCCACATACTCCTCGGCCTGCTGCATGGCCATGCCGTCGGTGGACCGCACGAACGACAGGGTGCGGCCGAAGTACAGGGGGGCCAGCGCGTCCATCAGGTCGTCCGGCGGCAGCACCCGGTCCCGGTAGGCCACGGCCACGTCGAACAGCACGTGGGCCCACAGGGGGATCGGGAACTCGAACTGCTCCAGGCCGAGGTCCAGCACCTCCCGCAGCTTGGCGTAGGTGTTGGGGGCCAGGGCGGTGCGCCACGCGGCGTCGTGCGCGGCCTCGCCCGCGTGGAAGTTCTTGTACAGGGCCTCGACGTTGACGTCCACCGGCGGCGGCATCTCGGTCTGGCCGAGGCCGAACCCGTAGATCGCGGTGGGCCGGCTGCGCCGGACCTCCTGCCAGAACGGCGCGAACGTGCCCATCAGGTTGAAGATCGTGCCCACCACCTGCCGGAACATCGGGCCCAGGCTGGACGCCGGATCCTTGGGGCGGTGGATCTTGGGCCGGCCGAGGAACGCCTGGGTGATCGGCCGGCGGTGGTACATTGCCAGGGTGGTCATCCAGATGTCGATCCCGAACTGGGCCACCGACTCGTTCCATGTCTCGTGCTCGAGGTAGAACTTGGCCAGTTCGCCCGAGAATCCGAAGTCCCCGCCGATCGGCTGGCGCACCCGCCGGCCGTACAGGCACCGGGTCAGGGGGTACGCGATGTTGTTGGTGATGGTGCCGTCGTACTTGTGGCGCAGGTACAGGGGCGTCACATACCCGAAATCGTCCAGGAGCGGCTCGCCCAGGAACTTGATCCACTGGGGCGTAATGCTCTTGAGGTCCGCGTCCACCACCACCACCGCCTCGGCCCCCAGGTCCCGGACCAGGCGGAACAGGTTGCGGAAGTTGTTGCCCTTGCCCTTGACCCCGGGCGGCGTGGACACGTACAGCCGGGGCACCTGGCACGGCGCGGCGAAAAAGGCGTCCTTGGTGCCGTCGGTGCTCGCGTTGTCGCAGTTGACCACCACGGCCTTGCGTCCCGGGAAGTGCCGGGTGAGCCCCAGGGACGCCTGCTCGGTGGGGAACCCGATCGCATCGGCCTCGTTGTAGCTCGGGATGCCGACCACGATCTCGGCCGACGAAACGTTTTCCGGGTTTTCCAGGATCCAGTCGGACATGGCCGCTTCCCCGTGTTGTTCACCGACTGCGGGTGTACAGGTGGTAGACCAGGTTGTCGAACTCGGTGGTCAGGTCCACGCGCTTGACCCGGACGTCGTCCGGTACCTGGAGCAGGGTGGGGGCGAAGTTCAGGATCCCCTTGATCCCCGCGGCGACGATCCGGTCGGCCGCGGACTGGGCCGCTGCCGCCGGCGTGGTGATGATCGCGATCTCGATCTCCTGCTCCGCCGCGACCCGCGGCAGGTCGTCCATGTGGTGGACCACCACGCCGGGCGCCAGGGTCTCGCCGATCCGGTCCGGGTTCACGTCGAACGCGGCCGCGAAGTTGTACCCGTGGTCGCCGAAGTTCCGGTAGCTCACCAGGGCCCGTCCCAGGTTGCCCACCCCCACCAGGGCCACGTTGCGCCGCTGGTTCAGCCCGAGCACCTTGCGGATGTCCAGGTGGAGCTGGTTCACGTAGTACCCGACCCCCCGGATGCCGAACTCGCCGAAGTAGGTCAGGTCCTTGCGGATCTGGGCCGCGTTGACCCCGCAGATGTCGGCGAGTTCCGCGCTGGAGATCACCGTTACGTCCTTTTTGATCAGATCCTTTAGGACCCGCATGTAGATCGACAGCCGTTTGATCGTGGCTTCAGGGACCTTGGGCGGTTTGGCCATGCAGGGAACTCCTGGGCAAGCGGGTGAAGCTTGTGGCATTTAGTCACAACCAAACACGGTTGTCAAACGATGCGACCCGGGGTCGGCACGCGGTTTTTCCGCGCCCCGGGCCGATCCGGCGCTTGCCGGCCCCGGTGAGCGGGTGGTATCCTCCCCCGTTCCCGAACGACCCCTGACGCGGGCCCCGGCCCGTCCCGGAAAAAGAGAGGCTGTACCGATGAAAGAGGGCATCCACCCCGACTACAAGACCGCCACCGTGACCTGCACCTGCGGCGAGACGTTCGAGACCCGCTCCACCCGGGCCGAGATCCGCACCGAGATCTGCTCCCAGTGCCACCCGTTCTACACCGGCAAGGAGAAGATGGTGGACACGGCCGGCCGGGTCGAGCGGTTCCTGCGCAAGTACGGCCTGGAAGAGAAGAAGTAGGCCCCGATGGCCGCCGCGGCCCGGATCCTCGGGCACACCCCCGATCCGGAGCGCACCGTGGCGCTGGCCGCCCGGCTGTGCTACTCGGCCCGGACCGTCGCCGAGCTGAGCGACGGGCTGGCCGGCGGCGAGGTGACCACGCTCCTCGGTAAGCTCCTGGACATGGGGCACCTGTCGGCCCTGGAGCACGCCGCGTTCACGTTCGGGGTGGAGGGTATCAGCCGGGCGTGCTCCCACCAGCTGGTGCGCCACCGGCTCGCGTCCTACTCCCAACAGAGCCAGCGGTACGTGGAGCTGCGGGACGTCCAGGCCGTGGTGCCTCCGTCGGTGGCGGCCGATCCGGAGCTGGCCGCGCGGTTCCAGGAAGAGCTCGAGCGCCAGTGGCGCGCGTACGCCGACCTGGTGGACCGGGGCGTTCCGGCCGAGGACGCCCGGTACCTGCTGCCCAACGCGTGCGAGACCAAGCTGGTGGTCACCATGAACGCCCGGGAGCTGCGGCACTTCTTCCGGCTGCGCCTGTGCCGGCGGGCCCAGTGGGAGATCCGCGACCTGGCCCTGGCCATGCTCCGGGCCGTGGTGCCGGTGGCGCCCCGGCTGTTCGCCGGGGCCGGGCCGGGCTGCATCGGGGGCGCGTGCCCCGAGGGCGCGTACGCGTGCGGCGACGCCGACGGGGTGCGGGCCGAGCTGGGGCCCCTGGTCGGCGTCTGAGCCATGGCTGCCGACGCCGCCGGGCTCGAGGCCAAGCTGGCCGAGGTGGAGGGCCGGTTCGAGGAGCTCACCCGTGAGCTGTCCGACCCGGACGTCCTGTCCGACCTCGGCCGGTACCGGGACCTGGCCCGGGAGCACGCCGAACTCCAGGAGGTGGTGGACGCGTTCCGGGCCGTCCGGGCCCTGGAGGCCCGGGTGGCCGAGGCCCGGTCCCTGCTGGACGACCCCGAGTTGGGCGACCTGGCCCGGGAGGACCTGGGCCAGGCCAGCGCCGACCTGGCCGAGGCCGAGGCCCGGCTCCGGTCCCTCCTGACCCCCCGGGATCCCCTGGACCGCAAGAACGTCATCCTCGAGATCCGCGCCGGCACCGGCGGGGACGAGGCCGCCCTGTTCGCGGCCGAGCTGCTGCGGATGTATACCCGGTACGCCGAGCAGAACGGCTGGCAGGTGGAGGTGCTCAGTTCCGCCACCACCGGAATCGGGGGCATCAAGGAGGTGGTGGCCCTGGTCAGGGGGCGGGACGTGTACAGCCGCCTCAAGTTCGAGAGCGGGGTGCACCGGGTCCAGCGGGTGCCGGTCACCGAGTCCGGCGGCCGGATCCACACCTCGGCCGTGACCGTGGCCGTGCTGCCCGAGGCCGACGAGGTGGACGTGCAGATCAACCCCGAGGACGTGCGGGTGGACGTGTTCCGCGCGAGCGGCGCGGGCGGCCAGCACGTGAACAAGACCGAGTCGGCCGTGCGGCTCACCCACCTGCCGTCGGGCATCGTGGTCTCGTGCCAGGACGAGAAGTCCCAGCACAAGAACCGGGCGCGGGCCATGAAGATCCTCCAGGCCCGGCTGTTCGAGCAGCACCAGCGCGAGGCCGACGCGGCCCGCAGCCAGGAGCGGCGGTCCCAGGTGGGCACGGGCGACCGGAGCGAGCGGATCCGCACCTACAACTTCCCCCAGAACCGGGTCACCGACCACCGGATCAACCTCACCCTGCACCGGCTGGGCGAGGTCCTCGAGGGGGCCCTGGACCCGGTGGTGGATGCCCTGACCTCCCACGCCCAGGCCGACGCCCTGGGGCGGGGCGAGGGCGGCCAGGTCTGACCCGGTGTCGCGAACCCCCCTGGAGCTGGTCCGGCTGGCCGCCGGGTTCCTGGCCGACAAGGGCGTGGACACGCCCCGACTCGACGCCGAGGTGCTGCTGGCCCACGGCCTGGGGGTGTCCCGGATCCAGCTGTACACCGAGTTCGACAAGCCGCTGGCCGAGGCCGAGGTGGCGGCGTACCGGGAGGCGATCCGGCGGCGGGCGGCCCGGGAGCCCGTGGCCCGGATCACCGGGGTGCAGGAGTTCTGGTCCCTGCCCCTCCGGGTGACGCCCCACGTGCTCGTGCCCCGGCCCGACACCGAACGGGTGGTGGAGGCGTGCCTGGAACGCATGGCGCCCTCCGGCCGGCTGCTCGACCTGGGCACCGGCTCGGGCGCCCTCGCCCTGGCCCTCCTGTCGGAGCGGCCCGGGTGGTCGGCCGTGGGGGTGGACCGGTCCGAGGGGGCGCTCGCCACGGCCGGCGACAACGCCCGGCGCCTGGGGCTGGCCGACCGCTTGGACCTGCGGGCCGGGGACTGGTTCGGGCCGGTGGCGGGCGAGCGGTTCGACCTGGTGGTCTCGAACCCGCCCTACGTGCCGTCGGCCGAGGTGGACCGCCTGGCGCCCGAGGTCAGCCGGTACGAGCCCAGGGACGCCCTGGACGGCGGCCCGGACGGCCTGGCGCCCCTGAGACGGATCGCCGGGGACGCCCCGGCGCACCTCGCGGCCGGCGGGTGGCTGGTGGTGGAGATCGGGGCGGACCAGGCGGCGGACGCGGCCCGGGTGCTGGAGGCCGCGCCGGGCCTGGGGGACGTGGCCGTGGTCGCGGACCACGCGGGCCGGCCCCGGGTGGCAGCCGCCTGCCGCGCCGGCTGACCCGGCGGGCGGTAACGGGATGTTAAGACCTTCAAAAATATTGCCAGGAGTGCGGGGTGGGCGCCTGGTTCCGGCCGGGTGCCAGTAGCGGCGTCCGATCGCCGCGCCTTGTGCTGCCGGCGTTTGCCCGTCGGTCCGGGCCTCGACATCAGAATCCTTGGCGTTCGGAGACGATCCGGACGTTCGAACGGCGCGGCGAGCCAGGGGGCCGCGCCCGGCCTTCCACCAGACCCCCACCCCGCAATCCCCAAAGGGAAGGGTGTAGATCTGGTAATGCTTTCGTTGGATTTAGTATCCAACTAGGGGACCGATGGACGCGATCGTGATCGAGGGGGCCCGGCCCCTGCGGGGGGGCGTGGCCGTGAGCCCGGCCAAGAACGCGGTGCTGCCGGTGATGGCGGCCGCGCTGCTCGCCGCGGGGACCAGCCGGGTGCGCCGGATCCCCCGCCTGGCCGACGTGCGTACCCTGGCCCGGCTGCTGGAGCACCTGGGCGCCCGGGTGTCGTTCGACAACGGCAGCCTGGTCGTGGACGCGACCGACGTGGGGGGCCGGGAGGCGCCCTACGATCTGGTCAAGACGATGCGGGCGTCGGTGCTGGTGCTCGGCCCCCTGGTGGCCCGGTTCGGCCGGGCCCGGGTCAGCCTGCCCGGCGGGTGCGCGATCGGCGCCCGGCCGATCAACCTGCACCTGGCCGGGCTCGAGGCCCTGGGCGCGCGGGTGCGGCTGGACCACGGGTACGTGGAGGTGGCGGCCGACCGGCTGCGGGGCGGCCGGGTGGTGTTCGACCAGCCCACGGTGACCGGCACCGAGAACCTGCTGATGGCCGCCACCCTGGCCGAGGGGCGCACCGTGATCGAGAACGCGGCCCGGGAGCCCGAGGTGGTGGACCTGGCCGGGTGCCTCGCGTCCATGGGCGCCCGGATCGCCGGGGCCGGGTCGTCCGTGATCGAGGTGGACGGGGTGGACCGCCTCGCGCCGTACGACCACCAGCCGATCCCCGACCGGATCGAGGCGGCCACCCTGATGACCGCGGTGGCCCTGTGCGGCGGCGAGGTGCGGCTCGACGGGGTGCGCCTTGATCACCTGGACGCGGTGGTGGAAAAGCTGCGGCGGGCCGGGGCCGACGTCGCGGACGAGGGGGGCGGCGCGGTGCGGGTGCGGGGCGCGCCCCCGGCCGACAGCGTGGACGTGATCACCGGGCCGTACCCGGCGTTCCCCACGGACATGCAGGCCCAGTTCATGGCCCTGATGGCGTGCGGCCGGGGCCTGAGCGTGATCACCGAGAAGATCTTCGAGAACCGGTACATGCACGTGGCCGAGCTCCAGCGGATGGGCGCGGACATCACGGTCGAGGGCGCCACCGCGGTGGTCCGGGGCGTGCCCCGGCTGTCCGGCGCCCGGGTGATGGCCACCGACCTCAGGGCCAGCGCGGCCCTGGTGCTGGCCGGCCTGGTGGCCACGGGCACCACGGTGGTGTCCCGGGTGTACCACCTGGATCGGGGGTACGAGGCCCTGGACCGCAAGCTCGCGTCCCTGGGCGCCCGGATCGAGCGGATCCGGGAATGAACCGACCGACGACTGGCGACCGATGACCGACGACCGACGACCCCCCACGGACGGCCCGCGCGCCGAACCGCTGACCTTTGCCCTGCCCAAGGGCCGGATCCTCCGGGACACCCTCGGCCTGCTGGAGGCGTGCGGGGTGCGGTGCGCGTCGGTGCTCGACGAGTCCCGCAAGCTGGTGTTCGACCTGCCGGGCTACCGGTTCCTGGTGGTGCGGGGCCAGGACGTGGCCACCTACGTGGAGCACGGCGCCGCCGACCTGGGGGTGGTGGGCAAGGACGTGCTCCTGGAGCAGGCCCCCGAGGTGTACGAGCCCCTGGACCTGGGGTTCGGGTACTGCCGGCTGGTGGTGGCCGAGCCCGGCGGGGGCCGGGCCGCCCCCCCGGTGCGCTCCCGGCTGCGGGTGGCCACCAAGTACCCCAGGCTGGCCGAGGCCCACTTCCGGTCCCGGGGGGTGCAGGTCGAGGTGATCAAGCTGTACGGCTCGATCGAGCTGGCGCCCCTGGTGGGCCTGGCCGACCGGATCGTGGACCTGGTGAGCACCGGCGAGACCCTGCGCCAGAACGGCCTGGTGGAACTGGAGACGATCCTGGAGTCCACCTGCCGGCTCGTCGTCAACCGCGCCAGCATGAAGACCCGCACCGGCGAGATCGGCGGCCTGGTCCGGCGGCTGCGCCGGCATCTGGAGGGAGGGGACCGATGAAGCCCGTGCTCCGGAGCGGCGAGGCCGGGTTCGGCGCGGCCTTCGACCGCCTGCTCGGCCGCAGCCTGGACGACACCGCCCGGGTCGAGCCCGCGGTGCGCCAGATCGTGGACGCGGTGCGCGACCGGGGCGACGAGGCCCTGGTCGCGTACACTGAGCGGTTCGACGGCGTGCGAAGGGCGGCCGCGGACCTGCGGGTGCCCGAGGCCGAGCTGGAGGCCGCGTACCGGTCGATCCCTGCCGCGGACCGGGACGCCCTGGAGCTGGCCGCCCGCCGGATCGAGGCGTTCCACGCCCACCAGCGCGAGCGCAGCTGGTTCGTGGAGGAGGACGGCGCGATCCTGGGCCAGCGGGTCACCCCCCTCGAAGCGGTGGGGCTGTACGTGCCCGGGGGCAAGGCCAGCTACCCGTCCAGCGTGCTGATGAACGCGCTCCCGGCCCGGGTGGCCGGGGTGGCGCGGATCGCGATGGTGTGCCCCACCCCGGGCGGCGAGGCCAACCCCCACGTGTGGGCGGCCGCGTGGATCGCCGGGGTGCGCGAGGTGTACCGGGTCGGGGGGGCCCAGGCCGTGGCCGCCCTGGCCTACGGTACGGCCGCGATCCCGGCCGTGGACAAGATCGTGGGGCCGGGCAACATCTACGTGGCCACGGCCAAGCGCCTGGTGTACGGCCGGGTGGACATCGACATGGTGGCCGGCCCGAGCGAGATCCTGGTGGTGAGCGACGGCTCGGGCGACCCCGCGTGGGTGGCGGCCGACCTGCTCAGCCAGGCCGAGCATGACGAGATGGCAACAGCGGTGCTGGTGACCACCGACCCGGCGTTCGGCCGGGCCGTGGCCGCCGCCGTGGAGGACCAGCTCGAACGCCTGCCCCGGCAGCGCACCGCCCGGGCCAGCTGGGACGCCCGGGGCGGGATCTTCGCGGTGGACACCCTGGACGACGCGTGCGCCCTGGCCAACCGGTTCGCCCCCGAGCACCTGGAGCTGGCCGTGGAGCGGCCGTGGGAGGCCCTGGGCCGCATCCGCCACGCGGGCGCGATCTTCCTGGGCCA
Source organism: Deferrisomatales bacterium (assembly GCA_024277875.1). Taxonomy (GTDB): domain Bacteria; phylum Desulfobacterota; class Deferrisomatia; order Deferrisomatales; family Deferrisomataceae; genus JAJRUI01. The sequence goes on along the minus strand of JAJRUI010000047.1, from coordinate 673 downwards.
CCACACCCCCGAGGCCCTGGGCGACTACGCGGCCGGGCCGAACCACGTGCTGCCCACCGCGGGCACGGCCCGGTTCTTCTCGCCCCTGGGCGTGCACGACTTCGTCAAGCGCTCGAGTGTGCTCGCCTTCTCGGTCGGCGGCCTCGCAGCCCTGGCGCCCCAGGTGGTGCACGTGGCCCGGCTCGAGGGGCTCGAGGCCCACGCCCGGGCGGCCGAGATCCGGGTGGGCGAGGGGCAAGGCTCAAGGTCCAAGGTGCAACGTGCAAGGGGTGGGAACCGGGAACCGTAGACCGGGAACCGTAGACCAGGAGGCGACCCAGATGGAGCGAACCGCTGAGATCCGGCGCAAGACCCGCGAGACCGACGTGCGGGTGCGCCTCGGCCTGGACGGCACCGGCGCCCACCAGATCGCCACGGGCGTGGGGTTCCTCGACCACATGCTCACCCACGTGGCCGTGCACGGGTTTTTCGACCTGGACGTGGAGGCCGCCGGCGACCTGCACGTGGACGCCCACCACACCGTGGAGGATGTGGGCATCGCCCTGGGCCAGGCCCTGGACCGGGCCCTGGGCGACCGGGCCGGCATCGCCCGGTACGGCGGCGCCGTGGTGCCCATGGACGAGGCCCTGGCCCAGGTGGTCCTCGACCTGTCGGGCCGGGCCCACCTGTCCTA